>JANNKK010000211.1:0-1634 GCA_031396245.1 Gemmatimonadaceae bacterium | reverse complement strand
CCTCGCGGTGCGCGGCCAGCGCCTTGTTCATCTCGCCGAGGATGTGCAGGCGGCCTTCCTTGGCCTGTGCAAGCGCCTCCTTCATGATCTGGACGTCGAGCCCCTCGATCTTGATGTCCATCTGGATCGACGTGATGCCCGTCGCCGTTCCAGCCACCTTGAAGTCCATATCGCCGAGGTGATCCTCGGTGCCGAGGATATCGGTGAGGATTGCGTACTTCTTCCCTTCCTTGATCAGGCCCATCGCCACACCGGCGACGGCACCGCGGATCGGAACGCCGGCAACCATCATCGCCAGCGAACCACCGCAGACCGATGCCATCGAGCTCGAGCCGTTCGACTCGAGGATCTCGGAGACGATACGCAGCGTGTACGGGAAGTCTGCGAAGTCCGGCAACACGCCCTGAAGCGCACGCTCGGCGAGGTTGCCGTGGCCAATCTCGCGACGCGACGTCCCGCGCATCGGCCGCACCTCACCCGTCGAGAACGGCGGGAAGTTGTAGTGGAGCATGAACGACTTGGTCGTCTCGCTCGGGCTGTCGATCGTGTCGAGGCGCTGCACGTCGTTCGCCGTGCCCAGCGTGACGACGACGAGTGCCTGTGTCTGGCCGCGCGTGAAGAGTGCGGAGCCATGTGCGCGCGGCAGCAATCCGGAATCGATCGTGATCGCGCGGACTTCATTCGTCGCACGTCCATCGACGCGCTTCTTGGTGCTGAGCACCTGCGAGCGCATCGCGTTGTACTCGAGATCGCCGAGGATGCCCTTGATCTCCTTGGCATTGTCGGGCATCTCCACGCCCATGGCGTCGGCGATGTCGCGCTTGACCTTCTCCACCGCCTGAACGCGTGTCTGCTTGTCCTTCTGGTTGAGCGCCTCGGCGATCTTCGCGTCGGCGAGCGCCTTGACCTTGTCGCTGAGCCCTTCGGTGGACGGCGACTTCTCCCATGCGAGCTTCTCGATCTTGCCCGCCTTCTTGAGCAGATCGCGCTGGAGGGCGATGAGCTCCTTGATGCCGGCGTGACCGACCGTGATCGCCTCGACGACGTCCTCCTCGCTCACCTCGAGGGCGCCGCCCTCGACCATGAGGATGGAATCGTCGGAGCCGGCGACGATGAGCTCCATGTCGCTGTACTCGAGCTGCTGGAACGTCGGGTTGAGGACCCAGTTGCCCTGCACGCGTCCGACGCGAACGCCAGCGATCGGTTCGGCGAAGGGCGTCCGGCTGGCATTCAGGGCGAACGACGTCGCGACGAGCGCGAGGACGTCGGCCTTGTTCTCCTGGTCCGCCGAGATGACGTAGCAGAACACCTGGACTTCATTCTGGAAGCCCTCGGGGAAGAGGGGGCGGATGGAGCGGTCGATGATCCGGCAGGCGAGGATCTCGCCATCGGTCGGGCGCCCTTCGCGCTTGATGAAGCCGCCGGGGATCTTGCCGGCAGCGTAGGTCTTCTCCTTGTACTCGACCGTGAGCGGGAAAAAGGGGAGCGGGCTCTTGTTGTCGCTCACGGTGATGGTCGCGAGGACCATGCGTTGACACCGATGCCGCCGAAGCCGTCGCGCGCCAGCACGACGCCCACGGCGTTGATGATGCGCTCGCGTGTGTGCTCGCGGTTGCGTTCGGCGGCAGGGGCGG
>JANNKK010000296.1:0-1871 GCA_031396245.1 Gemmatimonadaceae bacterium | reverse complement strand
TGCTCGATGCCGGCCAGACCGCCGCGATCGATCCCGGTGTACGGATGGACGTTGCCGGATCGGTGCACTACCCCGGGGATTGCCGCGTTCTGCCGGACCGGTTGATGGCCAGCCTGCAACGCCGGCTGGCGCAGGCGGGCGCCCAGTTCCTCTGGAACACGGAGGTGACCAACTGGCGCGTCGATGACGACAATGCGGACAACAAGCGGGTGCGCGCGGTGAAATCGAGCGACGGCCGGGAGTTCGAAGCGGATGAATTCGTGTTGAGCGCGGGTTCGTGGTCGCAGCAGCTCGCGCGCGCTCTGGGAATCGAGCTTCCTATGCAGGCCGGCAAAGGCTACAGCCTCACGCTGCCTCGCCCCCGTCAGTCGCCGCAACTCTGCGCCATCCTCACCGAGGCGCGCGTGGCGGTGACCCCGATGGATGGCGCGCTGCGATTTGCCGGCACGATGGAAATTGCGGGATTGAACGAAGACATCACCCCCGCCCGCGTGCACGGCATCATGGACGCCGTGCCGCGATACTACCCCGATCTCAAGCCTGCGGATTTCGAAGGCATACGGCCGTGGCGCGGATTGCGTCCGTGCTCGCCGGACGGGCTGCCTTACCTGGGCCGCACGACGAAGTTCAAGAACCTCACCATCGCCACAGGCCATGCGATGATGGGCCTCAGTCTTGGACCGATCACCGGGCGGCTGGTCGGTGAAATCGTGAGCGGAGAGAAGCCGTCGATCCCAATCGAGATGCTGGATCCGGACCGCTACGCGTGAGCGCCCGCCGCTACGCTCACGCCAGGCCGCGGCGGCGGCGCAGGCCCCATTCGGCCACGAAGCACGCGAGAGCCAGCAGGAAAACCACCGGCTGATGCCACAGTGGCGTCTGAAAACTTTCCGTGATCGGCGCCTTCAAGTTGGGCAGGCGCCGCGCGAATCCATTCAAATCATCCGGCGCGAGCAGTTCCCCGCCCGTGCGGCGCGCGAGCGTTTCGAGCAGCGCGCGGTTCGGGCGCAGGGTGCGGAATTCCGCCGAGGAGGGATCAGAGGTCCAGCCCGTTTCCGCTCGGCCCGCTTCGCGTCCGTTGTGTTCGGTCACGATTACTTCGGCGAGATAACCGCCGGTGTCGCGCGGGACGAACGTGGCTTCATACAGGCCCGCCTCGGCGGATGACGCTTCCGCGGTGAGGCGCACGAGATTGGTCTGCGCCACGGAACGGACGCGCAACTGCACCGTGGCGTTGTCGAGCGGGAGAAACTTGTCGTCGCGCGCGCGGACCTGAAGGCGCACGGCGTAGTTCGGATCGCCTGGCACGTCCGTGATCTGCAACTCGACGCGCTTCAGCGCATCGGCCACGAGCCAGCGCGCCAGCTGGCGCCACGCCTTGTCCATGTCGCGATGATTCTGTTCGTCGTGAAAGCCCCAGCGCCAGACATCGCCGAGCAGGACAGCGCCGACGCGGCCATTGCCGAAGCGCTGCACGGCAATCGCCGGGTGCGTGACGCCGCGCGTGTCGGTGGCGCTGGCGATGACGCTCGCGCCCGGCTTCACGCTGCGGGTCCGGTTCATTTCGAGGAAGGCCGGCACGTCCGAGAGACGGGCCGTCTCGGCCGATTCTGTTTCCCGCAGGCGCGCCCACGGCTGAAGCAATCCTTCGCGCGTGAGCTTGAGCCGCAATTCGCCCGGCGGTTGCCCGTTGCCCGCCGCGTCGAGATAGACCGGCAGCAAATCGCCGATGGGCGTGCGCTGATATTTGCCCGCCTGAAAGGTCTCCGGCCCGCCGAGCATCAGCAGCCCGCCGCCACGGCGCGAGACGAACTCCTGCACCAGCGTCATCTGGTCGGGCGTGAAGAACTCCGCCTCCAGATCATCGATGA
>JANNKK010000205.1:0-1608 GCA_031396245.1 Gemmatimonadaceae bacterium | reverse complement strand
TCCTCGACCTGCCGTTCTACAAGACCGGCGAGGTCCGCAAGGATCCGATCGGGCCGCCGGACGTCGCGATCGTGCGCCGCCTGCTCGAGGAGCTCCGGCCAGAGATCATCTTCGTCGCGGGTGACCTGACCGATCCGCACGGGACGCATCGGATGTGCAAGGACGCGATCGACGCAGCGCTGGCCGAGCTGCGCAATGTGGGCGCCGGAGCCGCGCCCGAGGTCTGGCTCTATCGCGGCGCGTGGCAGGAATGGTCGGTCGCCGACGCGACGTGGCTGGTCCCGCTCTCGCAGGATGAGCTGCGACTCAAGATCCAGGCGATCTTCAAGCACCAGTCGCAGAAGGACTCGGCCCCCTTCCCGGGACAGGACGAAAGGGAGTTCTGGCAGCGGGTCGAGTCCCGCAACAAGGAGACTGCAGCGACGCTCGACCGTCTCGGGCTGGCGGAGTACTTCGCGATGGAGGCGTACGTCGTCGCGTAGGTTCGATCCACCGGCCGATCAGCTGATCAGCGCGCCGAATGCGATTCCGGCTGCTCCGAAGAGGAGCACCCTGAGGAGGCGCTGCTTCCACGACATCCGGTCGGTGCGACCGGTCCGAGGCTTGGTCCAGATCACGATGCTCCCGCATCCACTCATCGCCGGCTCGAACTGCAGTGGCACCGTGCCGGCATTGTAGAACTCGATCGCCGCGACCTCGTCCGGTCCCACGAAGTCATCGATCTCGTTGGCGCTCAGGATGCTCATGTACTGTCCGTTGAGGTAGACCGCCGGTCGGCATCGGTCGGTCACGAGACTGCGCATGGTGATCTCCGTCTCTCCGAGCCCGCCGCGCTCGACGCGAAGGCCCGGCACCTGACGGAAGAGATCCGAGGTGATGATCGGCCGCCGTCGCTCGATGTCCTCCGCCGTCACGAAGTGGCCGAGGCCGCTGCGACGCCGGTCGCTGAATCCGCTCGCGGCGAGGTTGTCGATCCTCGCGCCCATCACCTTCATCGTATCCAGCACCGTCGTGATCGTGGCGAGTGCCGAGCGGACCGGAGACGTGCCGGTCACGACATCGACGACGCGGCGCTCGGGGAAGTGGCCCACGGCGCGGACCTCGATCATGCGCGTGCCCAGCGGTATGCCGCCGAGGTTCCACGCGCCCTGCGCGTCGGCGCGCACCGGTGGACGGGCGTGCGCGCTCACCAGTGCCCCGACAAGCGCCACGCGATCGGCGGCGCCGACGACAACACCCTCGACGCGGCCCAGCTCCCGGGCAGAACCCACGTAGAGGTCTCGGCGAAGCAGCGCCTCCGACGGCGCCTGCACCTCGATGAGATCGGTGCTGTCGGCGCCATGGCCGGCGATCAGCGCGATCGCGCCGGTCCGCGGCACGTTGCAGAGGGCGAACCATCCATTCGCGGCACTCGTCGTGACGAGGCGCGGCACACGCCGGGCGAGTCCGTCACGGCTCAGGGAGAACTCGACCCATTCCGCGGACACGACGCTCGCCTCGACCGGAGCGAGGGACCGCGCATCGCGGACGATCCCGATGACGACGGCGCTCGAATCCGGCGTGGGGATGTAACCGCACACGACGGCGCGAAGTCCCTCTGGCGAGGGT
>JANNKK010000248.1:0-1564 GCA_031396245.1 Gemmatimonadaceae bacterium | reverse complement strand
GGGGGGACCAGTCGGGGACCGGGCGCACGCATTCGGCATCGCCCTGCGTGCCGAGGGACGGCGGGTTCGGGGGGAGAATGCCGCCGCGCTCGCCACGCTCGATTCCTTCCCTCTCGCGATCGAGCACCTTCGCGTCCTCGCGCATCACGGCCTGCGCGAGAGATTCGTCCGCGGCGAACTCCTCGCGGCGCTCGGGCGTGATGAGGAGGCGCTCAGCGCATACGGGTCACTCACGAACTCCTACGACCTCCCCTTCGTCGCGCTCTCTCATCTCAGGCGCGCGACGATCCTGGTCCGACGCGGCGACCGCGAAGCGGCGCGGTTCCACTACGGCAGGTTCCTGCGCTGGTGGAACGAGGCGGATCCGGAGCGGCAGCCCCTCGTGACCGCCGCGCGCGAGGCGGTCGCGCAGCTCGAGCGCTGACCCTGGGGTCGGACCGCGCTATGGCCGCGGCGGGGGACGCTGCCCGTCGCGGATGCGTGCATCGGGCGTGATCACGCGATAGCGGATGCCGCTGCGCTCCATCGACAGCAGTTCGTCGACCGCCTTCGGCACCATCTCGGTGAGCCCGACCGTCATCTCCGTGCCGGCGACGGTGTTCGCGACGACGCGGTAGTTGAAGCCGCTCGGGGCGTTCAGGTCGCGCATCGAGATCATCCGCACCACCGAGTCCTTCGCCTGGATCAGGTTGATCGAGACGATGATGTCGGCCTCGAGCCGCTCCTGGATGCCGTTCACCGTGCGGGAGACGGCCATCGCGGCGGCGACCGAGTCGGCGGGGACGACGACATACCGCGGGTGCTTGTCGATCCCGATGCGCAACGAGTCAGCGAGGGTGAGGGCGAGGGCATCGAGATCGGGCCGGCCGCGTGCGGGGCGAGGGAGTGCGACCACCACGCGCCGCGGACCCTTGCTCGTCGCCTCCGCCAGTTGCGCATCGATCTGGCGCATCTCGGCGCGCCCGCGCGGTCCCGTCGGTGTGGAGGGCGGGCTCGGGGGTGCGGCGGCGACCGTCGCCGCCCCCGCGGCCTGCGCGACCTCGGTCGCGAACTGCATCACCGGACCGAGCCGGGTGCCGAGGTGCACGAGCGAGTCGAGTACCGCGCGCTGGATCTGTTGGCGGATCGAGTCGGCCATGCTGACGAGGGCCATCGAGTCCGATGCAGCGCTGCGCTGGCTGCTCGCGACCCGCACCGGCGCCGGACGCTGGGCGATCCGCGCCGAAACGGCCTTGGCGATCGCCATCGAGTCCTCACTCGTGAGCATCGCCGCGGCGGAGGCGAGCGCCGAGGAATCGGCAGCGGCGACCGAGTCGCGCACGAAGGCCGTTCCCTCGACGGTGCCGGCGCGCTCACCGAGCCTCCAAGCGACGAACACGATGACGATAGCCGCCGCGACCAGCCCGACGGAACGCATCCGCGAGGGGCGCGACAGGGTGCGCAGCGGGGCTATCGAACCCCCCGAACTCAACGCGATGTCGTCGAGCGCGGTCACCACCTCGCTGGCGAGCTGCGGGCGCTTCTCGGGGAGCTTCTCGAGGAGCTTCTTGATCAGCGCCGAGAG
>JANNKK010000186.1:0-2821 GCA_031396245.1 Gemmatimonadaceae bacterium | reverse complement strand
GCGCCCGCCGCGGTCGGTGCGGTCGCCTTCATGGTTCAGGTCGAGAACGTCGTCTACCGAGTGTTCGTGCGCGTGCCCACCGAACTCTCGAAGTCGGCAGCGGCGATCGAACCGCTGACCGATCGCATCGAAGCGCTGCGCAATGGCGCCTTGTCGGCGGCCGACTGCGCGAAACTCGCGGACGACCTGCGCGCTGCCGAAGGCGAACGACCTTTCCATCCGCGCGTCGCGGCCGAACTGGCGGACGTCTTCGCGCTGCTCGGCAAGGCGCTGGTGCAACGACCCGAAGCGACGCGCCGCAGCGAAGGCACGGCGCTGCTGCAGCGCGCCGTCGCGTCGGTGCCGGAGAAGCCGAGGTTGCACCCTCGGTCACCCGCACCGCGTCGGTGCCAACGACGAAGACGCGGATCTCGTGCAGGGCGCTCGCATAGATGCGGATCCGGAGGCGGTCGCTGACCGTCAGCAGATCGGTCTCGCTGGGGACCACGATGGTGACCGCGCGGACGCCGAGGCGCACTTCATTGAACGCGGCCGAGATCTCGGGCGGGAAGACGAGGTCGTCGGGCCGGTACCGTGGCTCGGCGAGGAGGAGCGTGCGGAACGCATCGGTCGCGGCCTCCCGGCGCCCGCGGAAGAGCTCGGTCGCGCCGAGATGCATCAGCGCGCGCGTGCGATCCGCGTCGCTCAGTCGGGAAGTGCCGGTCGTCGCGAGCGCGGCGCGCAGCCGCGTCGCCGCAGCATCGTAGTCGAGATCGCGGTACGACGTGAGGGCACGCGCGAGTGGGTCCTCTCCCTGGGCAGGGAGGATCACTGGAGCGAACAGGAGGAGCAGGAGGAGGAGCCGGGTCGACGAACGCAGGATCACGGTCGGATCGGCTCGAGGACGATGTCGGTGAGACGCAGCGTGTCACCGGCCTGCGCGCGCAGCGTGCGTTCGTAGGGCTGGTACCCGGCGCGCGCGATGCGGATCGTGTGGGTCCCGGGGGTGAGCTCGAGGTTGGCGCGCGGCGTGTTGCCGAGGAGCTCGCCGTCGAGGAAGACCTGCCCCCAGGGCGTCGAGTTGATGAAGAGTCGCGTGTTGACGACGGGGGCGGGCGCGGGCGTGCTTCGTGACGGCGCGCGGGTCGGCGTGCGCGCCGGCGTGCGAGTCGGCGTGCGCGCCGGGGAACGCGACTCGGGGGTCGCCGGTGGCTGAACCGTTGGCGGCAGCGTCGCCTGCGACGCGGGTGGCGGAATCGGCGTGACCGGTCGCGGACTCCGCACCGGCGGGGGAGGCCGGAAGAGTCGAGTGATCCCGTCGGCGTTCACCGCGAGGGCGCCGCCGATCACCAGCACGATGGCCAGACGTCCGGCGATCTTGAGGCCGCGCCGAGGATCGGGTGGGGGTTCCCAGCCTTTGATCAGCACCACTTCTTCGGTCACGCGGCCGCTCGACCGGGCTTCCGGCCGCCATCCGGCCCCATCCTCGAGGGCGGCGAGGAAGTCGGTGCAGGAGACGAACCGGCGGAGCGGATCCTCGGCGAGTCCGCGTGCGACCGCGCGCGAGACCTGCGGCGGGATCCCCGGCACGAGGAAGGCCAGCTCCTCGCTCGCACTCGTCGGGGGATGACCCGCGAGACACTCGAAGACGAGCGCCGCGAGGGCGAACTGATCGGATGCCGGCGTGCGTTCCCCGCGCGCGTGCTCCTCGGGGGCGACCCAAGGCACGCGCGGCGCGACCGGCGTCGGTGCCGAGCGTCGCGGAGTGTGCACCGCTATCGCACCCGATACGCGGCGGGGCCGCGCACGGATGAAGAGGGGATCGCAGAGTCGGACCCAGCCGTCCTTGTCGACGAGGACGTTGTCGGCCTTGAGGGCGCCGTGAACGACGCCGCGGCGGTGCAGGAAGTCGAGTGCGCTCACGATCTGCGTGGTGATCCGCCGGCACATCCTGAGGTCCATCGGATCCTTGCCCTGGAGCAGCGCGCGCAACGAAGTACTCCCGACATCGGCCGACGCGTACCAGAAGAGACTGTCGGTGCTGCCGAATCGGACCACCGGCACCAGGTGCGGGTGGTCGAAGGTCGTGAACGCCGCGAGAGTCCCCCGGAAACTCTCCTCGGCCTCCGGCTGATCGGGCCGGCGTGCGAGGACCTTCAGGATGACCGAGCGTCCCGAGCTCTTCTCGGTCACCCGGAACACCGTGGAGTGGGCGCCGCGGCCGAGGGTGTCGCCGAAGGTGAACTCGTGGGCGAGCTGGCGCCGCGCGAGCTCGGCGGTCGGATCGAGGCGATCGACCGCGACCGACGTGTCGCCGGAGTATCCGCAGAGTTCGCAGATGCCGGTGAGCGGCGAGAGTTCAGCGACCGAGCAGCGGGGACAGGTCATTCCCTGGCCACCTCGCGGGATGCGAATGGGGCGTCGCTGAAGAATACCCCTGAAGGGCGAGCGCGCAGTGGGCGGCGAACCGCTGCTACGGCGGCGAGGGCCGCTGGCGGCGCGGTGATCGTGATGTCACCGCTGGGAGGTGCGACCAGCGCATCGGACGTCGCGCCCAGCGTGTACACACCAGCGCTGTCGAGTGCGACGTTAGTGAAGGTCGCGACGCCGGCAACGGCTATGACGCTCACCGTGCTCCCTGGAGAGAAGTCCGCCGCCGTCGGGCCACTCACTATTGAGAGCAACACTGTGCCGGTGAAGGTCTCGTCGAGGTTTCCGAACTGGTCCAGCGCCCGGACGGTGAAGGGCGGTGAGATGACAGCGGCTGTATCTGCATCCGGCGGCTGCTCGCCGAACGCCAACTGGGTCGCTGCCCCCGGTGTCACCGTGATCGCCGGCAGCG
>JANNKK010000181.1:0-3165 GCA_031396245.1 Gemmatimonadaceae bacterium | reverse complement strand
ATGGGGATCTGGTTCCTCGCGACGTCGGTCGGCAACCTCATCGCCGGTCTCGTCGGCGGCCACATCGACCCGAACCAGCTCGACCAGACACCGGTGGTGTTCACCGGCACTGCGATCGCGCTCTTCGTCGCGACGCTCGTGCTCGTCGCGATGATCGTCCCGATCCGGCGGATGATGGCGGGCGTGAAGTAGGCCCGCGGCCTACTCCTTCCCCATCCGCTTCTTCAGCGCCTCGAGGGCCGAGGCGGCGCCGGCCTCCCGTTCCGCCCGTTGCTGGGCGCGCGCGAGGCCGTCGAGTTCCGACCGGAGGGGGGCGTCATCGGGCAGGCCGAGTTCGGTATCGGTCGGTCCGCGCTGTTCGGGGTTGATCCCGGTACCCACTCCCACCGCGGCCTGCTTGAGTTGCCCGACCATCTCGTCGTAGTCGCGCTCGGCGAGCCCGCACTCCGCTTCCTGCGCCTCCAGCTTCCGCTCGAGGACCCCCATCCGCTCAGCGTGTTGGGCCTCGTACTTCGCGGCGACCGCGGCGGTCTCGGCGTCGTTGATCCCCTCGGCGAGGGTCCGACGCCGGGCCGCCGTGGTCAGGGACTCGCGCTCGGCGGTGAGTCGGCGGCGCGTCACCTCGACGCCCTCACGCAGGTCCTCGACGCCGAGCTTCGCCTGGGCGAGGGCCCGTTTCATCTCGGTAATGACCGCGCGCCGGTCGGCCGGCGAGACGCGGCCACCGAGGAGATCGCTGATCGTCGCGCGAAGGGACTCGAACAGGGGCGCCTCAAGGGCGATGGGGAACACCGGCCAATCTAGCCAGTGAGGGTGGGCGACGCCCGTCACACTCCGTGACGCCGACGAACGTTCCGCGGTCCATCGGGATATGACCGGGTAGAACGGTCATCGACCCCCACCTAGGTTTCGACTGTGCTGTATCTCTGCATCCCGTCATACGATGAGGCCCCGACCATCGGCGTCCTGCTCTGGCGCATCCGCAAGGTGTTCCAGGAGTACGCGCGCGAGTACGAGATCCTCGTCTATGACGACGCGAGCACCGACGATACGCGCGAGGTGCTCAAGCCCTACGCGAAGGCCCTGCCCCTCACCGTACTCGGGAGCAAGGAGCGGGTCGGCTACGCTCGCGCGGTGGACGCCCTCCTGCGCGAGGCCTCGAAGCGCACGCGCTACCCGCGCCGGGACGCCGTGATCCTGTTGCAGGCGGACTTCACCGATCAGCCGGAAGGGATCCCGGAACTCGTCAAGCGGTTCGAGGGCGGCGCCGACCTCGTCGTCGCCGACCGCGTGCTGCCGGAGGGCACGCCGGAGGAAGTGCGGCGACTGCACCGGCTCGTCGGCTGGCTCCCCCGGCTCTGGCCGATCCGTGCCGGCGTCACCGTGCCGGGCGTCGCCGATCCCTACGGGTCGTTCCGACTGATGCGGATCACCGTGGTCCGCGAACTCCTGCGCGTCGCCGGCGACGGCCCCGCGAGCACGGCGCTCGAGCCGTGGCAGGCGAACCTCGAGTACCTCCGCTCGGCGGTCCCGCACGCCCGCCGGGTCGAGAGCGTGCCACTCCCGCTCCGATTCGACGTGCGTCCGCGCGCGACGCGTCGGACCGCGTGGCCGGATGCGTGGGGACTGCTGCGGGCCGGGTGGGCGTCGCGCCGCAGTCCGCACGCGAAAAGCGCCACGTGATCCCGTTCATCGTCCGCACCGTGGCCGCTGCCGCCCTCTCCTCCGCCGTCGCGCTCTCCGCACCGGCCCAGAACAGCGGCACCACCGTCGTGCGCGCGAGCGTGCCGTTCGCCGAAGGGGAACACCTCGTCTATGACGTGAAGTTCGGCGCCCTACGGGTGGGCACCGCCCGGATGCGCGTCGTCGGCGTGGACACCGTGCGGGAGCGCCAGGCGTGGCACGTGCGATTCACCCTCGCCGGCGGGACCTTCTTCTATAAGGTGAACGACGTCTACGAGAGCTGGATGGATGTCGAGACGCTGAACTCCCTTCGCTTCCACCAGGACCTCGATCAGGGGTCGCGCGAGCGAGAGCGGACCTTCGAGATCTTCCCCGAACGGGCGGTCTTCCAGGAGACCTTCGGCAAGAAACGGGAACTCCCCTCGGTGAGCGATCCCCTCGACGACGGCTCCTTCCTCTTCTACATCCGCACCGTGCCGCTCGAGGTCGGGAAGACGTACGAGTTCAACCGCTATTTCAAGCCCGACCGGAACCCGGTGACGATCCGCGTGCTGCGGCGCGAGCGCGTCCGTGTCCCCGCCGGGACCTTCGACGCGATCGTGGTGCAGCCGATCATCAAGACGACCGGCATCTTCTCCGAGGGCGGACAGGCCGAGATCTGGCTCTCCGACGATGACAAGCGGATGATGCTGCAGATGAAGTCGCGGCTCGCCTTCGGCACGCTGAACCTCTTCCTGCGCTCCTTCCGCTTCTCGACCGATTCCTCGCTCGCGGTCCCGAAGCCGTGACGCCCGACCGGCGCACGCCACGGGAGGCCGATCTCTCGAAGGTCCGCACCGTACCGATCGCCCTTCGGCCGAACAAGGTGAGATCCGAGGAGTTCGCGTCGGTGCCGGGGAAGGACCGGTCCTTTGGTGCCTTCCTCAAGTCATTGCCCGACGTCCTCAAAGCGCAGGACTTCCAGCGCGTCGTGGCCGCGGTGGTGCGCGCCGTACAGCGGAAACGCGGGGTCGTCGTGATGCTCGGCGGTCACGTCGTGAAGACCGGCATCGGCCCGCTGCTCGGCGAGTTGATGCGGCGGGGGGCGATCACCCACCTCGCGATGAACGGGTCGGCGGCGATCCACGACTACGAGATTGCGCGCTTCGGCGGCACCTCCGAGGATGTCGCCGCCGGCCTCAAGGACGGCTCTTTCGGGATGGCCGAGGAGACCGGCCGCGGACTCAACGAGGCCTTCACCGCCGGGATGCAGCACGGGTGGGGGATGGGGGAATCGGTGGCCCGCGCCCTCGATGCCATTCCCGCGCTCGCCCACCCCGAGCACTCGGTGATCCTCGCCGCGCACCGCCAATGGATCCCGGTGACCGTGCACGCGGCCCTTGGCGCCGAGATCATCCATCAGCACCCGGCCGCCGACGGCGCGGCGATCGGCGAGACGAGCCACCGCGATTTCCGTCGCCTCGCCGCCTCCTGCGACGACCT
>JANNKK010000178.1:0-4941 GCA_031396245.1 Gemmatimonadaceae bacterium | reverse complement strand
GGCCCGCTTGATGACGTCCAGGTTGTGCTCGATCAGGACCACCGTGTGGCCGGCGTCGACCAGGCGGTCCAGGACCCCGCAGAGGACCTCGATATCCCGGGGGTGGAGGCCGGTCGTGGGCTCATCCATTAGATAGAGCTTCCGCCCAGCACCCTTGGAAGCCAAGGCTAGCTCCCGGGCCACCTTGAGCCGCTGAGCCTCACCCCCCGAAAGGGTGGTGGCCGGTTGCCCGAGCCGCAGGTAGCCCAGGCCGACCTGCTGCACCTGCCAGAGCGCCTGTCCGAGCCGCTCCTCCCGCGGGAAGAACCGGATCGCCTCGTCCACCGTCATCTCGAGGACGTCGGTGATCCGCTTGCCGCGGACGGTGACGTCGAGGACCGCCGGCTTGTAGCGGCTCCCCCCACAGGTCTCGCAGGGGAGGAAGACGTCGGCGAGGAAGACCATCTCGACCTCGATCGCCCCGGCTCCCTCGCAGGTCTCGCAGCGCCCTCCGGGGACGTTGAAGGAGAAGGTGCCGGCCGAGTAGCCGCGCTCCCGCGAGAGGGGGAGTGCGGCGAAGATGCGCCTGATCTCGTCGAACGCCTTCACGTACGTGACCGGATTCGAGCGCGGGGAGCGTCCGATCGGCTCCTGGTCCACGAGCACGACGTCGCTCAGTTCCTCCCAGCCCTCGATACTATCGTACGCGCCGACCTTCTCGCCGAGGTGCTGACGAGCAGTGTGCTCGCCGGTGAGCTTCTGCTCGAGGGCCCGGAAGAGGACGTCGTGCACGAGGGTGCTCTTGCCCGATCCGGAGACGCCGGTGAAGCAGGTCAGCGTCCCCAAGGGGATCCGTGCCGTGACCTGCCGGAGGTTGTGTTCGCGCGCCCCCTTGATCGTGAGCCAGCGTGGCCCGGCTTTCCGCCGTTTAGCGGGAAGCGGGATGACCTGTTCGCCGGTGAGGAACTTGCCGGTGAGGGGACTCTCGGTCGCTCGTGATGTCGGTCCGCTGAACACGAGGCGGCCCCCCTGCTCGCCGCTCCCCGGCCCCAGCTCCAGCATCCAGTCGCTCATCCGCATCGCCTCAAGGTCGTGTTCCACCATCAGCACGGTGTTCCCGCTGTCACGAAGCCGTTTGAGGAGCTCGAGGAGCCGTGCAAGGTCGCGGGCGTGGAGTCCGATGCTCGGTTCGTCGAGCACATAGAGGGTGTCGACGAGTCGCGCGCCGAGGGAGTTGGAGAGCCCGATCCGCTGCGCCTCTCCGCCGCTCAACGTGCGGGTCGCGCGGTCGAGTGAGAGGTAGGTGAGTCCCACGTCGCAGAGGTAGGCGATGCGGCCCCGCGCCTCACGGAGGATGTGCGCGGCGATCTCGGTCTCCTGCGCGGAGAGCACGAGCGAGTCGATCCAGGGCTGCAGGAGCCCGACCGGCATCGCCGAGACCTCGGCGATGGTGCGGCCACCGATGCGCACATCGAGGGCGTCGCGCTGGAGCTTCGTGCCGCCGCAGGTAGCGCAGGTCTGGGCCGTCTGGTACTGCCGGAGGAAGATCCGGATGTACTGCTTGTACCGCTTCGGTTCGAGGGCGTGGAGGAAGGGGATCATGCCGACGTATCCCTTGGCCTTCGTGCGGAGCAGTCGCTCGCGTGCCGCCGGCTCGAGGTCGCGCCACGGAGTCTTGAGGGGTATCCCTTCGCGCTTCGCGAACTCGGCGAGTGCGCGCCGCTTCCCGTCGTATCGGGGCTTCGTCCACGGGTCGAGCGCACCGTCCGCGAGCGACCGGTCCGCGTAGGGAACGATCAGAGCCTCGTCGAACTCGAGGGTCGCTCCGAAGCCGTTGCAGGTGGCGCAGGCACCGCGCGGACTATTGAACGAGAAGAGCTGCGGCGTCGGTGCGGGGGCGACGTGTCCGTCGTTCGGGCAGCGGAAGGTCGTGGTGAACCGCATCGTCTCGGTGCCACCGATACCACCGCGCGGCCCCGCCTCGACGAGGACCGCGGCATCGCCATCCCCCTCGCGGAAGGCGGACTCGAGGGCATCCGTCAGCCGGGAACGGATCTCTGGTCCGACCACGAGCCGGTCGGTGACCACCAGCAGCTCCTTCACCTTGGCGAGGTTCGGCTTGGCGGTGTCGAGTTCGTCGAGGTGCTTCACGGCGCCATCGGCGATCACGCGGACGAAGCCCTTGGCGCGCAAGTGTTCGACGATGCGCGCGTGAACCAGCTTGCTCGACCGGGCGAAGGGGAACGCAACGTGGAGGCGCGTCCCCGTCGGGTGCTCGAGCACGCGGTCGGTCGCGCTCTCGGCGGAGTCGGGGCGAAGTGACCGACCGCACTTGGGGCAGGTCGTGCGTCCGACGCGGGCCCAGAGGAGCCGCAGATAGTCGTAGATCTCGGTCGCGGTGCCGACGGTGGAGCGCGAGGTGCGAGTCGGGTTCTTCTGCTCGATCGCGACGGCGGGGGAGAGCCCGTCGATCGAGTCAACATCCGGCTTCGGCATCCGCTCGAGGAACTGGCGCGCGTAGGCGGAGAGGGACTCGACGTAGCGTCGCTGACCCTCGGCGTAGATGGTGTCGAACGCGAGAGAGGATTTCCCCGAACCGGAGGGCCCGGTGACCACAGTGATGGCCCGTCGCGGGAACTCGACGTCGATGCCCTTCAGATTGTGGAGCCGCGCGCCCCGGACGACGATTCGGTCCTTCACGCGAGGCAATCTACTGGGCCGTTCACGAGTGACAGCGACGCTTGCCGACCCCCCTGCCGGGCGGATAGCTTCCTCCCTTCGATGCCCTATCTGAAGCTCCAGGACCGGCAATTCCCGCTGTCCAACGGCGAGGCGACGATCGGTGCCTTCGACGGCGCCTCGATCCGCCTTCCCGGAAGCGACCCCGCGACCAGCGCCGTGGTGCTGATGGGTCCAGCCGGGGTGTCGATCCGGCGCGGCAGCCTCGAGTCCGTGGTGCTCGTGAACGGCGTTCAGCTTGGCGTCGAACCGGTCCCCCTCCTCCACGGCGACAAAGTGGAACTCGCCGGACACGAGTTGAGGCTCGGCGAAGACAGCAAGGTGGGGAACACCGCTTTCGTGAGCGCCGCCGACGTCGCGAAGATGGCCGCCGCGATGAAGGGCGGGGGCGCGCCGAAGAAGCCAACGAGCGCGACCGGTGGCCGGCTCGTCTCTCTCGTCGACGGGCGCGAATACCCGATCGCCGACAGCGGCCTCTCGTTCGGGCGCGAGGTCGGCAACGAGGTCGTGATCGCGTCGAACGAGATCTCGCGCAAGCACGCCTCGATCGCGCCGGGTGCCTCCGGCTACGTGATCACCGACCACAGCACCAACGGCGTCTGGGTCAATGGTTCGCGTGTGAACAGCGAGCAGCTGCTCGGCCGCGGTGACGTGATCAAGATGGGCGCCGAGGAGTTCCGGTTCTACGCCGATGCGGTGAAGGCGGCGCCTGCACCGGCTCCTGAGCCACCGCCGCCGGCTCCGGCGCCGCCGCCACCGCCACCACCGCCGCCACCGCCGCCACCGCCACCGCCCCCTCCGGCACCGAAGGCAGCGCCGCCCGCTCCTGCGGCCCGGGGCGCCGGACGCGCCGCGCTCGCGACGCTCGAGATCATCGCCGAGGGCCCGCTCAAGGGGCTTAAATTCGAGCTCCACTCCGCCCTGACCAACATCGGGCGCGGTGAGCACAACGACATCGCGATCAAGGACGAGTCGATCTCCGACTCGCACGCGAAGATCCAGAAGCGGGCGGATGGGTGGATCGTGGTGGACCAGGAGTCCACGAACGGGACCTACGTGGGCGGGCGGCGCGTCGTCGGCGAACATCGGATCGAAGGGGCACCCGACCTGCGATTCGGCGGGATCAAGATGACCTTCCGGCCGGCGGCGGCTCCGCTCGCCGAGGGCGCCGGCACCCGCGCGATCGCAGCGGTCAATGTCGACTCGCTCAAGAAGGCCGCGGCGGCGAAGGCGGCCGGCGGCGCGATCAAGATCCCGGAGATGGCGCCGGTCGAAACCAAGAAGGGGTGCGCGGGCGTTATCGTAGCCATCCTTACCCTCGCCGGCACGGGCGTCGGCCTCCTCGCGTTCCTCTTGGTCGCTGGACGGTGAACGGAATGCAGATCCGGGTGGGCGCGCGCACCGATGTCGGCATCGTCCGGCAGGGGAACGAGGACAACTTCTTCGCGGAGGCCGACGCCGCGCGTGGTGTCTTCGTGGTCGCGGATGGGATGGGGGGACACGCCGCCGGGGAAGTGGCGAGCGAGATGGCGGTGCAGATCATCGCCCGCACGCTGCTCCCGCTCACCTGCGTGAAGTCGAAGGGGGCGCGCGACGCGGTGCAACAGTCACTCAAGGACGCCAATCGCGCGATCTACGAGCGGATGCTGGCCGAGACCGACAAGCAGGGGATGGGGACGACGGCGTCGGTGCTCGTGCTCTGCGACCACGGATATCTCATCGGGCAGATCGGCGACTCGCGGATCTACCTGCTGCGCGACGGTGCCCTCACGCAGCTCACGAAGGATCACTCGTATGTGCAGGAGCAGGTGGACGCGGGTCTGCTGACGCCGGAACAGGCGCGCTACCACCCCTACAGCAACGTGATCACGCGCTGCGTCGGGGCGAGCGACGAGGTCGAGGCGGACATCTATGAAGGGGAGATCAAACCCGGTGACGTCTACCTTCTCGCGTCGGACGGCCTCACGGGGATGGTAGATGACCGCCGCCTGCAGCAGCTGCTCCTCGCGCGCTCGGGGCCCGGCCGCATCGTGGACGCGCTGATCGCCGAGGCCAACAACCGCGGAGGCCTCGACAACATCTCGGCGATCGTGATCCAGGTCGATGCCCTCGACGGGCCACCCGCCAATGGCTGAGCAGCCGGAGACGGTCGGCGGGGTCGCGGAGCTCTATCTCGGGAACATCCTCTACGCGCTGGAGCGCTGTGCGCTCGCGATGACGGAG
>JANNKK010000176.1:0-10522 GCA_031396245.1 Gemmatimonadaceae bacterium | reverse complement strand
ATACGAGTGCCCGACGTGCTGGCGACGACGCCCGAGAGGACCTCAACCGTCAACGGATCCGCATTATGCAGATCATCTAGTATCACCAACGTCCTCGTCTCCTCCGCCACCGCCCTGAACAGATCCTGCACCGCCATCACGAACACCGCCTGATCACTCGACCCCGGCGCCGTCGGCGTCAAGCTGCTCGCCACGACGCCCTCTCGAAGTACACGCTGCACCACCGCCAAACTCGCCGGACTGCACCCCGCCGCCCCCGGCAGGTCTCTCACCAGCGGCAGCAACGTCAGCAGCGTCGACAGCGGCCGCGCCGAGTGCGACTTGTCCGACCGCACCACGATCGTCCGGAATCCCCTCAGCTCCGCGAAGATCCGCGTCTCCTGCGCGAGCCGCGTCTTGCCGACGCCCGGCGCGCCCCAGAGCACGACCCCCGTCCCCTCGCCGCGCGACGCGGCCTCGACCAGACCCGTCAACCGTGACATCAGCTCCGTGCGCCCGACAAGCGGCACTTCGCGCGGGCCGCGCGCGACCCAATCCGGTTGACGCTCGGCGATCCGCCGCCGAAGGACCGTCGCCGGGAGGCCGATCTGCGGCGCGTACTCCCCGAGCTCCTCCATGTACTGGTCGAGGATCTCGAGCGCCGCTGCCTTCGAGCCCGCCATCGCCGCGCTCTCGGCCCTCGCGAACGTGGCCTCCTCATTCAATGGATCGGACTTGAGGACGTGCTGCGCCCAACGCTCGAGGTCGGCCCACCGCGCCTCGCGGCGCGCCCTGATGATCTGCGCCAACGCACCACGCCGATGCTGCGCCGCCACCAACGACCGCACCCCGTCGAGCCACTCCTGGAAGCGCGGCGTGATCGTTCGCGTGAAGCCGGGGAGGAGATCCCCCGCGCGCTCGACGCCCGCCGCGTCAGCCCCCTCCGCCCACGCCGGGTCGAGCACGCGCGCGATGTCGCTCTCGATCGTCGCCGGATCGAGGACGAGCTCCTCGCCATCCTCGTCGAGTGCGAACCCCTTCTGCCGGAGCCGATACAACATCTGCCGCAGCGAGTGACGGTCCTTCGACACGTCGCGCCCCGGCCAGAAAGTCCCGACCAGCTCCTCGCGGCCCACACGCTCGCCCGCGCGCACGCACAGATAGAAGCCGAGCGCGAAGACCATCTCCGTGGAGAGGGTGATGCGCTTGCGGCCGATCTGGATCTCACACGCCCCGAGTGCCCGTACCTGGATCACGCTGCCGTCATCCTCCGATCGCGGTCAGCGAAGGTTCGGAGGGAGGCGTCATCGCACCGTCATCGCCCTCCCAACCGCCGGCCGAGGCGGGCTATCGTACGGCCGGCGGGGGAGGGGGGCAACCGGTTGGCGTTGGATCGATGCCGGTCGCGGGGTGCGAGCTTGACTCTCGAAGCCGAGCCGATGAGCTTCAACGCTTATCACGAGGGAAAGGTACGGCCCTGGGTTCCGTCCCTTGGCAGTGCCTCTTCATTATTTCTCCGGCTTGACATCTCGTCGAACGCGTCTATCGTTAGAACACAATCACGAGGGGAAGGTATCGCTCTGGGTTTTGTCCCTTGGCAGTGCCTTTTCGTTGGACGATAGGACATCACGAGGAAGAGGCATCGCCCTGGGTTCCGTCCCTTGGCAGTGCCTCTTCATTCTTTCCGTGGCTTCAACTCGAGTTTTTCCTTGAGGGGCTCCAAGTAGCGAATGCGCTCCCTCGCCGCCCTTTTCAGAAGCGCCGAACATCGGCCCGGACTTGTGCCCAGCACCATCTCGAGCTTGTCGTTCTGCTGAAGGTGCTCGATGAGGGAGTAGAAGTCACCGTCACACGTGACGACGACCGCCTTCCGATACTCGTGGTACTCCGTCATGGCCTTCAAGACAAGATCGGCGTCGACGTTTCCCTTCGCGTACTCCCCCTTCCTTGCCAGAACCGGCTTGAACACCAGGATGAAGCCGTCCTGTTCCAGCGAAGCATAGAGTCGCGAGTTCTGGGGTAAGCGGCCAATGAAGAGGAACGCCCTGTCGACGTGGAACTTCTCCTTCAGGTAGGCGCGGAAACGCCGCCAGTCGAGCGTCCAGCCGAGTGACTGAACACCCAAGTTGATGTTCTGGCTGTCGATGAACGCGGCGTTGGTCGTCGGCTTGTTCATAGCGGCCGCAGCATAGCAGTCGCCGCGAGGCCGCCGACGTCATCACATTCCCGAAGTCATCCCCTCGCCGCGCCTCAGCACCAGGCACGCGTTGATCCCCCCGAACCCGAACGAGTTCGTGATCGCCACATCCGCCGTCATCGCGCGGCCGACGGACGGCACGTAATCGAGATCGCACGCCGCATCGGCCCTTTCGAGATTGAGCGTCGGCGGCACCCACCCCCGCCCCAGCGCCAACGCGCTGATCGCCGTCTCCCACGCCCCCGTCGCACCCAGCGCGTGACCGTGGAATCCCTTGGTCCCACTCACCGGGATCCGCTCGGCGCTCTCGCCAAGCGCTGAACGGATCGCCGCCGTCTCCGCCACATCATTGAGCGGCGTCGAACTCCCGTGCGCGTTCACGTACCCGATCTCGCTCGCGGCCACGTGCGCATCGTCCAGCGCCAACTTCATCGCCCGCGCCGCCTCGCGCCCATCGGCGTGCGGCGCTGTCATATGATGCCCGTCGTTCGTCGTCCCATAGCCCAAAAGCTCCGCGACGATCGGCGCCCCGCGCGCCAACGCGCGGCCCCGCTCCTCCAGCACCAACACCGCCGCCCCCTCGGCCATCACGAACCCGTCCCGCTCCGCATCGAAGGGCCGTGACGCCCGCGAGGGATCATCGTTCCGCGTGCTCATCGCCCTGATCAACGCGAAGCTCCCGAAACAGAGCGGCGCCAGCGGTGCCTCAGCGCCGCCAGCCAGCATCACGTCCGCATACCCGTGACGGATCTGACGCATCGCCTCGCCGATCGCCATCGTCCCCGACGCACAGCTCATCGCATTGGTCGAGTTGGGGCCCGAGAGGGAGAACTCGATCGCCACGTTGCAGCTCGCCGAACCCCCGAACACGGAGAGGGCGAGCAGGGAATCCACCGCGCGCAGGCCACCACTCAGGTACCGCCCCAACTGTTCCTCGGCGTAACCCACACCGCCAAGCGCAGTGCCCATCATCGCGCCGACGCGCGTGCGGTCCTCTCTCTCCAGATCGAGGTGAGCTTCCTCCAGCGCCAGCCGGCTCGCCGCCACGACGAAGTGCCCGAATCGGTCGAGCCGCTTGGCTCGCTTGGCCTCCATGAAATCGGATGGGGCGAAGTCATTGACCTCGGCCGCGATGTGCGTGCGGAAGGGCGAGGGGTCGAATCTCGTGAGCGTGCGCACCGCCGAGCGTTGCTCGTGAAGCCCCGACCAGAGCGTTTCGACGCCGAGCCCCAACGGTGTGATCGCGCCGATGCCGGTGATCACGACACGCCGTTCTCCCTTCACTTGGGCGCCGTCTCTGCCACGCGCACGAGGCCGGCGAGGGTGCGCGACGCGATGCCGTGGACGAACACCGGGCCGATCACCGACTTCGCTGCTACGCCGCCGATGATCGGCCAGCGCGGGCCGTTCCACTCGTGGATGAGGGTGACGTGCGTACCGTCGGCGGCGGGCTCGAACGCCCACTCGACCTCCATCCCCGTAGTCACGCC
The DNA here is from genome assembly GCA_031396245.1 of Gemmatimonadaceae bacterium. Taxonomy (GTDB): domain Bacteria; phylum Gemmatimonadota; class Gemmatimonadetes; order Gemmatimonadales; family Gemmatimonadaceae; genus Pseudogemmatithrix. Next base: position 6,856 of record JANNKK010000176.1, on the reverse strand, counting down.
GCCAATGTGCCGGAAGCGCACTGCGGGGCGCGACTCGTCCACTTCCATCAGTGAGCGCCAGAAGGTCGGCCACGCGAGGAAGCCGAATGGGCGATCGGCTCCCATCTCGACGATCCCGCCACCCTTGCCATCGCGCTCGAGGAACTTGACCCACCGGTAGTGCACGAGCCGGTTGGGCCACCTCTCAACATCGCGCACGACATTGAACACCGCGCGCGATGATGCGCGCGCGAAGCCGACGTCGCGCGTGGTCATCGTGAGTCCGCGCGGCATCGCGCCGAGTGAGACAGGGGTGGTGATCACGCGGGCGTCCAGGCGACGGTGACGCGGAAGCCGGGGCGGTCGTGCGCCCTGGGTGCGACGCCGACGGCCCGCTCGACGAGAGCCGCGAGTTCGGCGCGACGATAGCCGCGCAGCACCGATAGCACCCCGTCGTGCCGGCTCACCGGGTGGAACCCCAACGCGAACGAACTCGCCCAGATGCCGGCGGCCGCGGCCCAACTGCGACGGAGATCGGAGACGATGACGCGCCGCCGCGCGATGCGCGACATCTCGCGGAGGATCGTGAGATCGTCGGGCGACTCGAAATGGTGCAGCACCTGGGAACAGGTCACGAGGTCAAAACTATTATCGCGGAAGGGGATCGCGAGCGCGTCCCCAACGCATACCCGCGTGGCGCGCAATCGAGCCGCGGCCGCGACGGCGTAGGTGCGTTCGAGGCCGGTGGTGGTGAGCCGGACCCCACAGCGCGCGGCGAGTGCGCGGGCGCGCTCGGGGATGTCGCCGGCGCCGGTGCCGATGTCGAGCAGAGTCATCTCCTGCGGGGCGTCCAGGCAGGCGAGTTCGATCTCGCGGAGCACGGCCGCCGTCCCCCCGAAGAACTTGTTCGCGAGTGCGACGTCGCGGAGCGAACGGGTGGCGAGAGCGTCGTCGGCGCCGGGATCATCCAAGAGCTCGACCCCGCGGCGGCGACGCGGCGCGAAGGCGTCCATCATCGCGGCGCGGGTCTCAGCAGGTCGAATAGGAACCCCGGGCGCAGGACCTCGCTCGTCGGACGCAATCCCGAGGTGACGCCGAGGAGTCGATCCGCGAGTTCCTGCCGCGCCGCGAGTACGTGCGCGGCGTGATTCATCAGGGCCGGGTGCGCGACGACGAGGGCGATGAGTTTGTCGATGAGCCACTGGCCGCGAAAAGCTTGGTCGTGCGCGCGTGAATACTCGGCGAGTTCGCGGTCGGCCTCTTCGGGGTCGTCCGAGCGCACGGCCCGCACGACGAATGGCGCGAGCAACGCCGCCCCGCGGAGCGCCGCGGCCACGCCCTGCCCGGTGATCGGGTCGAAGAAGCCGGCCGCGTCACCGACCAGTGCCGCGCCCGGTGCCCACGCCCTGCGCGCGTGCGAGGCGAAGGGCCCCGTGGCTTGTACTTCGGTGAGTAGCTGAGCAGAGGCGAACCGTGCCGCGAGGTGCGGATGCGCGGTGAGCCACTTCAATAGAAAGGGCTCGGAGCCCTTCTTGGCATCGGCCATCAGAGAGGAGGGCACGACCATCGCGACGCTCGTGCGACCACCGCCGATGTCGGCGATGCCGACGTAGCCGTCGCGTTCGACGTGCATCTCGACCTGATCGGTGATCCCGCTGACGCCGCTGAAGTGCGCGACCAGCGCGAAGCGCTCGGGCAACCTCGAGCGCTTCGAGAGTCCGAGTCGCCGGGCGACGATCGAGCGGAGGCCGTCAGCGCCGATCAGCACGAAGGCACGAAGGCACGAAGACGCACCTGCTTCATCTGTTCCGATCACGCCGGAAGTGCGGTCCTTCGTGACCTTCGTGTCTTCGTGGTGAGCAGTTGTCACCCGGAACCCTTCGATGACGCGCACGCCCGCCGAACGCGCGTGGTCGAGAAGGATCGAGTCGAGATCACGCCGCGCCACGCCGAGTCCGACGAATCGCGCTCCGAACCGCGTGCCGTCCGGCGCCCGGACCATCATCCCGGATTGACGTGCCCCACCGAGTCGATCGACGGCCGCCAGAACGCCGAGGTCATCCAGCTGCCGTAGCGCCTCGGGACTCAGGTACTCCGCGCAGGGCTTCGGCCGCGGGAACCTCGCGCGGTCCACCAGCGTGACGCTGAGCCCTTCACGCGCGAGCCGGTACGCGGTCGCCGCACCGGCCGGGCCGCCCCCTACAACGATGACGTCAGCGTCGCGCGACGGCGTGGCTACCGCTTCCCGCGCGGCCGCCCACCCAGCGCCAGGATCCTCTCGATCCCCATCTGCTCCGCCTCGGCTTGGAAGTTCAGCACCACTCGATGCCGCAGCACGCTGAACGCCACCGCATCGATATCCTCGAGGTCCGGCATCGTGCGTCCTTCCATCGCCGCGCGCGCCTTGGCGGCGAGGATCAGGTTCTGGCCGGCGCGGGGGCCGGCGCCGAAGCTGACGTACTTCTTCACCGCGTCGCTCGCGCCCGCTTCGTGCGGCCGCGTGCTCCGGGCGATCTCCACCGCGTAGCTCACCACCGAGGGCGGGGCAGGGAGTCGGCGCACGAGCCGCATCATCTCGCGCAGCGTCTCAGCGCTGAGCACCGGCTTGATGTCATTGTCCTGCACGCCGGTCGTCGTCGAGACGATCGCCTCTTCCTCCTCGACGCTCGGATACCCGATGCGGAGCTCGAACATGAAGCGGTCGAGCTGGGCCTCGGGAAGGTGGTACGTCCCTTCCTGCTCGATCGGGTTCTGCGTGGCGAGTACGAAGAAGGGATTCGGCAGGTCGTAGGTCTTCCCCGCGACGGTGACGTTCTTCTCCTGCATCGCCTGCAGCAGCGCCGCCTGGGTCTTCGGTGGGGCGCGGTTGATCTCGTCGGCGAGCACGATGTTCCCGAAGACCGGCCCCTTCGCGAAGGTGAAGGCGCGCTTCCCCGTCCCGTGATCCTCCTCGAGGAGTTCGGTCCCGGTGATGTCGCTCGGCATCAGGTCAGGGGTGAACTGGATGCGCGAGAACTGCATGTCGAGCGCTTCGGCGATGGTCTGGATGAGCATCGTCTTCGCGAGGCCCGGTACGCCGACCAGGAGGACGTGGCCGCCGCCAAGGATCGCCGAGATCATCTGGTCCACGACCTCGCGCTGACCGACGATCCGGCGGCTGATCTGCTTCGCGATGTCGACGTGTGCAGCAGCGAGTTGGGCGAGGAGCTCCAAGTCGCGGTTCGTGGGCTTGGCGACGGCGGTCACGGGCGCTGGGTGCAGGTGAGAGCGAGGTCGAGCGGCAACGGGTGAGTTACGAGGCCTCGGAAGATAACGCTGGGACGGAGCGCAGAAACCCAGAAACGACAAAGGCGGCCATCCAGCGCCGCCTGTCCTCACCTTTCTCCTTCCACCTTCCACCTTTCACCTATTGCCGGACCGTGAACTCCACTCGGCGCTGGACCGGGTAGTTCTCGCTGGCCAGCGTGGCGATCGCGACGTACGTGCCCGGCGCCGGATCCCGCCACGATTCCTCATAGCGAAGCGAGTCGCTCGTCCGCAGCACTCGGTTCTGCACCGACTGCGTGAACATCCTCCCCTCGCTCCACCGCCACACCTCGCGGCCATTCGCGTCGAGCACGATGAGGTCGTGCGTCTGTCCGTCGCGGAAGTTGAGTTCGAGCTTCTTCTTCCCCGCGTTCACGATGGCGAAATCGAAACGCACCTGCTCCTCGACGGTGACGTCGAGTGAAGTCGCGAGTGGGGAGTTGGCGTCGGCGACGATCGCGCTGCGGGGAGAATCACCCTGCGCGTTGCTCACTTCGTTGCGTGAGCGCGGTCCGCATGCGAATGCGAGCACCGCCGCTCCAAGCAACGTGAGTGAGACCTTTCCATTCATCGTGCGCACCGTTTTGTGATGGCGTTCGTACTGGAGTTCGGATCGGGCCGGTTCGTCCAAGAACGCAACAGTAAGTTATCAACACAACGACGATCAGTCAAATGACAAGTCACACGTAAGTGGTAGAGGGATGGGCACTTGGTCTGCAATCACGAAAGTGCGGCTTGTTGTCGATGGGGTGTGGATTCGGAGGTTCGGGCGGGCTTCGGGTATGGGCAAGCTGACGACCGCGGACGGCGGACGGCGACCCACTCACGACGCTTCATCCGCCAACTGCCGTCTGATGTCCGCCGTCTTCCACCGATCACTTCTCACTCTCAAAGACGCTCAGTTTCCGCTGTCCGCGCTTCCTTGCGCCTTTTTTCACAAGCTCCTAGATTCCCCTCTCGGAATGCCTGGCGATGACCCGTCAAAGACACCTGACGGCCCTCCGGGGCCTGCGGGAGCGCCGCCCGATCCTCTGGCGAAGCTCCACGGGACTTCAGGGGTGAGTAAGCTGGGAGGGGCCGGGAAGTACACAGGGTTGGGGATCCAGTTCGCCCTCTCGATCCTCCTCTTCCTCTGGCTTGGGCAGTGGATCGACAAGAAGTTGGGTACGGAGCCGCTCTTCCTCTTCGTCGGCGTGTTCAGCGGGGCAGGGGCCGCGTTCTATGCGATGTACCGGACGCTGATGGCCGATCAACGACGGAACGAGCGGGAGAGGAAGCGATGATGATCAAGCGGGCGCTCTCCTTCTCGGCGGTCACCGCCCTCATCACACTTGGTGGGGCCTGGGCGATCCTGGCGTTGCACGGCGATGCTGGGATCGACCGCACGATCTGGATCAGCGCGGTGCTGGCGCTCGTCGTCCAAGTGGGTGCATTCATGGTGATCTGGCCGATCGTGACCAAGAACCCGGTCGCCGGCTGGGGTGTGGGTTCGCTGATCCGGTTCGCGTCGTTGCTCCTGTATGCGTTCGTCGGCGTGAAGCTCCTCGGTCTCGCCTCGGGGCCAGCGCTCCTCTCATTCGTCGGCTTCCTGTTCGTCACGATGCTGGTCGAGCCATTCTTCCTCAAGCGATGAAGCGCACCTCGCTCCTCCTCTCTGTCCTTCTTCTGGCAGCGCCCCTTGGTGCGCAAGAGCACGTGGCCGAGAAGGTCGACATCATCACGCCGCACATCACCGACGGGAACCACATCGAAGTGCCGTGGATCCTCCCGCCCTTCTTCAAGGAAGTCACGCTCCCCCACTGGGAGCCGATCCACATCGGCCCGGTGGTGCTCGACCTCTCGCCGACGAAGCACGTGGTGATGCTCTGGTTCGGCGCGGCCGTGCTCCTGACGATTCTGACGATGGCCGCCCGCGCACAGCGGCGCGCCACGATGGCCGGCAAGGCGCCCCAAGGTGCGCCCAATGCGATCGAGGCGATGGTCCTCTACATCCGGAACGAGGTCATCCTGCCGAACGTCGGCCCGCACGGCGAGGGGTTCGTCCCCTACCTGCTCACGGCCTTCTTCTTCATCCTCACGCTCAACCTGCTCGGCCTCGTCCCCTACGGCTCGTCGGCGACCGGGAACATCTCCGTCACCGCGACGATGGCGATCCTCACCTTCATCACGGTGGAGATCGCGGGCGTCCGCTCGAATGGCGTGGGCTACCTCAACACGATGTTCTACTGGAACAACGACCTGCCGATCCTGATGCGGCCGTTGATGTTCCTGATCATCAGCCCGGTGGAGATGCTCGGGAAGCTCGCGCGCCCGTTCGCGCTGGCGATCCGACTCTTCGCGAACATGACCGCCGGTCACATCGTGGTCTTGGCGTTCATGGGCCTCTTCTTCGCCTTCGCCGGAACCGTCTTCACCGCGTCGAGCCTCGTCGCGCTGGCGCCGCTCGGGATGGCGGTGGGGATCATGGTGCTGGAGCTCTTCGTGGCGTTCTTGCAGGCGTTCATCTTCACGCTGCTCAGTTCGGTGTTCATCGGGCAGATGAGGGCAGCACACCACTAGGTGGAAGGCAGTACTCTGGCGGTGCCAGAGGAATCCCGCTGGGTCACCTGACCCGTTGGCGGGGAGCGGCCACGCACGGCGCGCAGTCTCACGCAGCACAAAACCCATAAGGGATCCACGATGACGATCTTCGGACTTCTGCAGGAGGCCGCTGCGACGGCCAGCAACAGCACTGGTCTCGCGCTCATCGGCGCCGGGCTCGGAGCCGGTCTCTCGGTGATCGGTGCCGGCATCGGCATCGGCCGCATCGGTGGCCAGGCGGTCGAGGGGATGGCGCGTCAGCCCGAGGCGGCCGGCACGATCCAGACCGCGGCCCTGATCTTCGCGGCGCTGATCGAAGGCGCAGCGCTCTTCGGCGTCGTGATCGCGTACCAGATCCAGGGGAAGTTTTAGAACTGCAGATGGGAGAGGGGAGAGGTGAGGTGAACGACGCCTCCCCCTCCCACCTCCTCTCCCATCTCACATCTCCCATCTCCCATCAGCCCTTCGATGCTTTATCCCACTACCGCCAACGCCCTGCTTGCCGCCGCAGCCGAGGAAGGCACCAAGGTCAACCTCCTCGAGCCGCACTACGGCTTGATGTTCTGGACGATCGTCGTCTTCGTCGGCCTGCTCTTCCTGCTCCGCAAGTTCGCGTTCGGCCCGCTGCTGGCCGCGGTGCGCTCGCGCGAGCAGGCGCTCACCGACGCGATGGCGGCGGCCGAGCGTGATCGCAACGAGGCGGCGAAGCTCCTCGCCGAGCAGCGCGCGGCGATCGAGGCGGCACGCAACGAGGCCCAGCGCTACATCGCCGAGGGGCGCGCGACCGCCGAGTCGATGCGGAATGAGATGCTGGAGACGACACGCGCGCAGCAGGGCGAGCTCCTCGAGCGCGCGCGAAAGGAGATCGAGACCGAGAAGGTCAAGGCGGTCGACGAGCTGCGTCGTGAGGCCGTCGACCTCGCGATCGCCGGCGCCGGCAAGCTCATCGGCCAGCGCCTCGACGCCCCCGCCGACCGCGTGATCGTCGAGA
>JANNKK010000148.1:0-1948 GCA_031396245.1 Gemmatimonadaceae bacterium | reverse complement strand
CGCGATGTCGATCTGCTGCGGAATGAAAGCGGCCACGATTCGGGGGGGGGATCGAGGTGGATTCGCTGCGGTCGGTGGGAGTATGCGGCGGTCTGACGCGACCGGCAACGTGTATGGCTCGGAGCGGGAGCGTCGACGACTGAGCGTTTGTCATCCCGAGCGTCAGCGAGGACTCCCCACCTTTTGTCAAGGTGTTGATGGTGGTGTTAGGCGGTCACTGGTGCTGGTGTCGCGGCATTCAGTGCAAAGCGGCTCGGATCGTACAGCGTGCGCGTCTTGAGCATGGCCATGAGAATGCGCAGCCACCGATCCGCGACGCTTCGCAGGGCTCGGCCGTGCGAGTGGCCTCGCGCTCGGAGGGCGCCATAGTACGCGCGAGCCGCCGCATCGACTTTGATGCTGGTGAGCGCCCAGTGAAAGCAGGCTTGACGCAAGCGTTGATTGCAGGCGTATCGCATGCTGACGGTGCCGCGCTTATTCGTCCCGGTCTGGCGACGCACGGGCGCGGTTCCACTCAGCGTGCGCACCCCGTCGTAGTCCCGCAGATGCAAGGCGGCCGAGGCTTCGCAGACCAAGGTCGTGGTCACGAAGCGGCCGATGCCGGGCGTCGAGCGCATGATCGCGATGTCACTCGGCGGCGGCGCCGCCGTCGACGGACGGTCGCCGCCCGTCTCCGCGGCGGGCGGATCCCCGGGCTCGGTGCTCATCTGGTCGAGCAGCGCCTCGAGCTCGCGCGCACATTCCTTTCGCTGCGCGTGCGCCAGCTCGAGGCGCGGCAGCAGGAACGTGACATGGCGAACCACCGCTTCGAGCGTGCCTGGCGCCACCAGGAAGCGGGGCTGGTTGAGGACTGCGAGGACCTCGTCCGCGGTGACGCGGCGAATCCGATGCCGGTGCAGCAGTCGGTCGATCGCGCTCCGCGAGAGCGACCGTCGCCGACCAAAGGGCGGCATCTCCGCGAGGAGCGCCCAAAACCACGGATCTCCGGCATCGGGGGACAGCGTGAGCCACTCGGGCGCGATCCGATAGACTTGCTCCCGGAGGCGATTGGTGTGGCGCGACAGGTCGAGCGTAAGATCTTCCTCGGCGCGGCCGAGCTCGCGCAACTGGATGCGGCGCGGCTCGTCCATCGTGAGGCGGCGGAAGCAGCGCCGATCGGTCCGCAACGCACTGCGCAGCACGAGCGCATCGAGGCGATCATCCTTCGCGCCCGCGACGCTGAACCGGTCGCGAAACCGATCGACCTGCTTCGGATTCAGCGTGAAGACCGCCACTCCCCGTTCGAGCAGGGTGTCGACCAGCGCGCCCCGCGGCATCTCGATCGCCACCGCGACCTGCGCCAGGCGACCGCCCGTCACGCGGGTGAGCCACGCCAGAAAATCCGCGACGGCGGACGCGGTGTGCGCGACCACTCGCTCCGAAATCTGGTCACCGCCGGCGTCCCCCACGTTGATCTCGTGCGTGGTGCTGCCCCAATCAATCCCGACGTACCACGCGAACTCGGCGTCATCGATCATCGTCACACGCACCTCCCGTTTGGGTCGTCTCAGCCCACCGTGGTGCGTCATCGTCCCTGTACTGGCGCTCGCGGTCGAACGTGCGGCGCGACTCCCCACTGGATGTGCACCACGGCCCGCCCGCTCGAGGCGCAGGTCCTCGCTAGGCGCTTGCAGGCGCTGTGACCTGATGGGCGCTCTCGAACGGGTGGCCGAGTGTGCTGACGATGCTACGACTTCAACTTGCGCATCAAGATCCAATGACTTCTTCAAAGGTACAGGGACCTGCATGTATGCTGTGCGATGAAAGGTCGCGGGTCCCTCGCTGACGCTCGGGATGACAACCTGGCTACGGACGCAACGGCCGCGACCCGGCGAGATCGGCGATCAACCGACGACTGAACTCCAAGCCCCGACCGAATTCCTCCACCGAGATCCGCTCGTCACGACCG
>JANNKK010000108.1:0-2445 GCA_031396245.1 Gemmatimonadaceae bacterium | reverse complement strand
GCGTTCTCGGAGTTGATGGCGCTCGCCGGTGGGACGACGGTTCTGCAGGAGAATGCGCACCTCGAGGAGAGCGGGGACCCGGGTCAGCCGCACTACCTGATCCGCGACACCGGGAATCCGGTGGCGCTCGGCCTCGCGGCGACCGACGAGGTGGTCTCGATCACCGACTTCTACGAACCCGACCCGTACACGGCGCCGCGCGACCCGTATCAGGACACGACTCACTGGGGCGTGAAGACGGTGGCGAAGGGCCAGTTCGACGGTGCGACGTACGTCGCCGACTTCGCGATGAGCGTGGCGGGGTCGCGTACGCACGCCACGATCGTGCACCTCGCCGAGGGGAGGTCGGGGTTCCTGCAGACGACACTCGGCCACGACGCGTACACGCGGCTCGAGTTCGAGGAGTTCAAGGCGTTCATCACGAAGAACTACAAGACGCCCGAGGAGATCGAGAAGGTGCGGGGCGCGGGGCTGCTGCTGATCCACGGCTGCGGCATGAACACCATCTCCGACCGCGGACTCAAGCGACGCGCGCAGCCGGCGGCGGCGAAGCCCGGGGCGAAGTGGGGACCGAAGCCACCGCCGCAGAGCACGATCGCGGAAACGATCGACTTCCTCCTCACCTACGGCATCGGAGTGATCTGGTCGCCGGTCTCGAACCTGCTGCTGTACCAGGACACGACGAACGTCCTGCCGCTGCTCGACGCCGGCGTGCCGGTCATCCTCGGCACCGACTGGACGCCGAGCGGCTCGAAGACGGTGTGGGAGGAAGCGAAGTTCGCCGCGGGATTCCTCGAGAAGCAGCAGTGGAAGGGGGACGTTGCGCGTACTTGCTTCGCGTCGGTCACCTCGCTCGCGGCCGATGCGCTCGGACTGCCGACGGGCCGCGTGCGGGCCGGCAACTTCGCCGATCTCGTGATCCTGCGGCGCGCCAAGGGGGACCGGAGTCGCGACGCGCTCGGCACCTTCCTCAAGGCGGGGGACGAGGAGGTCCGCGCGGTGCTCGTGGGGGGCGAGGCGCTGTACGGCGATCCGGCGGTGCTCAAGGCGCTCGGCGCGAAGCCCGCGCCACTGCCTGACGAAACGGTTCCACGTGAGCGGTCGCATGCGCGCGGCGAGGGGCGTTCCGTGGCGTCGAAGAAGGCGTTCGCGCTCCCGGCCGACTGCCCGCTGACGATCGGACAGCTCACCGAGGCGGTGGAGGCGGCGGACCACGCGGTCGGCCACGACCGCGCGAAGTTGCTGGCGACGGACGATCCCGCCTACCAGTCGCGGATGGCGGAGCTGCGGCAGTGGGTCAAGCGGTTCGACCCGAAGAAGAGCCCGAATCAGCTGCCGCCGAAACCGCCGAAGAGCGCGCTCGCTCCCGGAGAGACGGACTGGATGTACAACCCGAGTCTCGACCCTGCAGACGAGCAGGACCCCGAGGTGGTCGAGCTGCTCGGCCGCATCGCGCCCTGCCGCGACGGGCGGTGCGAGGTGCCCAAACGGCATCCGTTCTACCACTCGGAGGTGCTCACGCAGGCCGGCGACTCCTACGGGTTCCGCACGCCGTGCATGCCGGTGGTGCCGGTGCTCACCAAGCGGAAGGCGATCTTCGCGATGGGGGATTACCCGACCGCGAAGTTCACCGCGCGCAGCACGAACAACCTACCGGTGATCACCGACCCGACGGAGATCGATCGCGCGAACACGGTGTTGGACGCGCTGCTGGACAAGGCGGAGGTGCAGCCGGGGAAGCACTCGCCGATGCTGCAGACGTACATCGAGGAGATCGCCGACCTCGTCCGGGGTGCGCACGCGCGCCCCGATGTGGTCGCGGCCGAGGAGCGACGCGGGCACTCGTGGGGCAAGCCGCCCGCGACGCCGCCGCGACGGAACCAGTTCTTCGTGCCGGTCGCCGACGTGTTCGCGCCGATGCAGGATGCCAACTACTTCGACGGATACAAGGTGCGCGACGTCGCCGCCGGCGTCTTCTTCAACGACGAGTTCCTCCTGCCGGTCGGCGTGAGCGTGGAGAAGCAGGTCTGGCTCACGAACATGATCAAGTGCTTCCTCTTCCACGATTCGATGGCGGCGTCGTACCAGGCGCTCGGGTGGACCGACGTCCAGGTGGAGCAGTCCTACACGGAGCTGTTGCCGGTCTCGAAGGTCTGCAGCCAGTGGATCAACCAGGAGGTCGTGACGTGCGACCCGACGCTCGTGCTGACGGTCGGCCGGCCGCCGTGCACGCTGCTGCACGACGTGCCGTTCGCCGATGCGTCGCTGCAGGGGCGCGTGTACAACGTGCTGCTCGGGCAGTTGCTCCCGGCGAAGGACCACCGTCTCGAGCGCGCGATCGCGAAGGCACTGCACCTCTCGTCGAGCTAACAGCCGCCCTTCCCGCGCGGGAAGGGCGCGGCAGCTGCAACGCCGAGTTACACTCCCGCTGGAGCGAAGAACGGC
>JANNKK010000102.1:0-4663 GCA_031396245.1 Gemmatimonadaceae bacterium | reverse complement strand
AGCGGGACGCCCTGGATGAACTCGAGCGTCAGGACCCGTCGGCTGGAGTACTGCCGGTACACCTTCGGCGCTCGCACACCGAATGGTTCGAGCGTGCGCCCGAGCTCCTCCGTCGCCTGCGCTTCGTGCAGGAGATCGAGTTCCTCGTGCAATGGCGCCTCTGACTCGCGATACATCAGGTTGAGGTCGATGGGTCCAGTGAAGACGTTGAGCACGCGAAGCACGATCTTGGCGAGCCAGAGATCGATGGCAACGCTCCGCTCCACTCCCGGGTGAAGGACCTTCACCACGACGTCCTCGCCGGTCAGCAGCGTTGCGCGGTGCACCTGTCCCATGGATGCAGCGGCCAACGGCGCGCGATCGAACTCCGCGAAGACCTCCAGCGGGCCGGCGCCGAGCTCCGCCTGGATGCTCCCGGCGATGAGCGGGTACGCCGACGGCGCCACCTTGTCGCGCAGCTGCTTGAACTCCTCGAGATACTCCGGGGGAAGCAGCGCCTGCTGCATGCTCGCGAGCTGTGCCATCTTCACCGCGGCGCCTTTGAGGGTCGCTGCCAAGTCGCGATACCGGCGCGCGTGACCGCGATGGATGCGTGAACGCTGCGCCGCTGAGTAGGGGCGACGGAGCAGCCTCTGCCGGACGTACATCCAGCCATACGACACGAACATCCGCGTGTAGAGCGCCGAGAGATGCACCACATGCCGTACGGCTTCACGCCAGCGCTCCTTGCGCATGATGCTCGCGAAATCGCGATCGATCCGCGTGAGCCGGTGCGACAGCGTCGTGACGAACGCCATCAACACCTTGCGCGACATCTCCGGGTGCTCGCGCAGGAGGCCGTCGAATCGCTCGCGTGACAGGAAGAGACACGTGACCACCGTGCGTGCGAGGACCGATGCGGATGCCGGCCGCTCGGTCACGAGGCTCATCTCGCCGAAGTGCTCTCCGGAATGGAGTCGCGCGAGCTCGATCTCGACGTTCGAACCGGAGTATTTGAGCACACTCGCGGTGCCTGCGGTGACGATGAACAGCCCGTCAGCGAAGGCACCATCGGCCATGATGGTGTCGCCCGCCGCGTACGTCCTCTCGACGCACGCGCGAGTGAGTATGTCGAGCTCGCCGGCCGAGAGTTGCGAGAGGACGCCGACGCGTCTGGGCGATGTCTTCACCCGCAGACGCTACACCCGCCTCGGCACCTTTGTCCATACGCGTCCAGGATGTACGCGCCCGCATCGCGCCGGTACAACGTGAAGGCGGCGTCGACGAGTTCGGAGACCGAGCGGGCACGCGGAGATTGACCCTGCATGCGGGGCGGCGCCTCGATACGGGGGAATCCGGAGCGGACCGGGCAAGTATGTGAGCAATGAGCGCCGAGGCTAGGCCGTGGGGTGCCCTCTTGCCCTCACTCGGCCGGCGGCTGCACTGTTCGATTGAGTTCGCCCGTCCATTCGAAGCGGAGACCGATATGACGCGCCGCGCACTGTCCCTCCTGTTCGCCCTGCTCACTCTCGTTGCGCCTGTTCAGGCGCAATGGTCGATGGCGCCGCAGCCGAGCCTCAAGATCGGCAGCGAGGTAGGTCCGGACTACCAGTTCAACCGGATCGATCACCTGCGGCGGCTCTCCGATGGTCGCATCGTCGTCACCACCGGACCCGACATCAGGTTCTTCGATGCATCGGGGAAGTACCTCTCGAAGGCGGGGGGACGCGGCCGAGGGCCCGGCGAGTTCCAGTACATCAGCAGCTTCATCGTGATACCGGGCGACACGCTGATGACGATGAACGTCCGCACGATCATCTGGCTGGACGCCGAGGGGAAGTTCGTCCGGCAGGTCCAGCCGGACTTCCAGCCGCTGTCGAGCGGCGATTGGTTCACGGAAGGCAGCGTCCTCCTGCCCAACAGCAACCTCCTCGCGCCGCAAATGTCGCGTGAGCAGGGCTCGGCGAGGAACGCCACGCTCCATCGGCCGAAGGTGCAGGTGTCCATCTTGGATCTTCGCACGGCCAGAGCCACGCCGCTTCACGTCGGGGGCGGCATCGCCCAGCAGTACGTCAACGGCCGGCCGCTCGTGATGCCGTTCACGCCTCACGAGCAGTACGCGGTCGGCGCAGATCGCGTGTATGTCGGCGACAACGACTCGACGATGATACACGCCTTCGACCTCACCGGAATACCGCTCGGCACCATCAGCGTCGCCGACAAGCCCGTGCTGGTCTCTGCCGCCGAGCTCGAGGCGTACAAGCAGCGCGAAATGGAATGGGCGGTCCCGACTCGCATGACGAAGCAAGAGTTCGAGCTGAGCTGGTCTGCGGGACCCAAGCCAACGCGGCATCCGTATTGGGGCACGGCGCTGGTGGACGCCACCGGCGTGCTGTGGATATCAGCGCCGCCGCGCAGCGGAGATGCGCCGATCGCCTGGACCGCGTTCGACCCGAGCGGAAGGCGGAGCGGCGCCATCACGATGCCCGCGCGGTTCACTCCCAAGGACATCGGCTCCGACTACGTCCTTGGTGTTCAAAAGGATGAGGACGGCGTCGAGTCGATCGCGCTGTACGCGCTGCGCCGACGCTGACCTCGGCGATCGCGAAAGTGGTGCTCCGGCGGGGCAGCGGAGGCAGCTAGCGGCGGCGCTGGCGCAACCCTTTCGCACCCTCTGGTGTCGAATACCGACAGCAACCCACTAAAAGACCCGACGCCATGTCCCCGCCAACCGCCGACGTCCTCCGCGGCACCCTCGAGCTCCTCATCCTCAAGGCACTCTCGCTCGAGCCGATGCACGGCTGGGCGATCACCCAGCGCCTCGAGCAGCTCACCAGCGATGCCCTGCAGGTGGGGCAGGGCTCCCTCTACCCGGCCCTCCAGCGCCTCGAGGAGAAGGGGTGGGTGGAGAGTGACTGGCAAGTCACCGAGCAGAACCGCCGGGCGAAATACTACGAACTCACAACCGCCGGGCGACGCGCACTCGGCGAGGAAGCCAAGCAGTGGAGGCGCTACGTGGCGATGGTCGACCTGGTCCTCCGGACCACCTGAGGAGGCGAACGGGCTATGGGATGGATCAAACGGTGGCGTAAGCGCCTCGGCGCACTGGTGCAGCGTTCGGCAGTGGGCCGCGAGATGGAAGAGGAGTTCGCGCTCCATATCGACTTGGAGACCGAGAAGAACATCCGCGCTGGTATGGATCCTGACGAGGCACGCAGGCGCGCCCGCGTCGACTTCGGCGGAGTCACGCGCTATCGCGAGGAAGTGCACGAGGCGCGCTCCCTCGCCTGGGTGCAGCACGCCGCGCGCGACATACGCTACGCCCTGCGCGGGATGCGACACCGGCCGGGCTTCGTCGCCGCGATCCTGCTCACCTTGGGACTCGGCATCGGCGCCAGTGTCGCGATCTTCGCGACTGCCAACGCGCTCTTCCTCCGGCCGCTTCCCTTCGCCGACGCCGACCGTCTCCAGATGCTCTTCGAGACCAATCCGGAGTTCGGCTGGACCGACGCCGACGCCGCACCGGCCAACACACTCGACTGGCGCGAGCGCGTGAAGGCGTTCGAGGACGTTGCCACCTACTCGCGGTTCCCGAGCCGAGCGACCTACGTGCAGCAGGGGGAACCGCGCCTCTTCGATGTCGCGGATGTCTCGGGCAACTTCTTCAATGTGCTCGGCGTGCGGCCGGCGCTCGGACGCGCCTTCCGTTGGGAAGAGACGTGGGCCGCGGACAGCCGCGTCATCATCCTCAGCCACGAGACCTGGGAGTCGGCCTTCGGTGCCGACTCCGGCGTCGTCGGGCGGAGCATCCAGCTCGGCTCCTTCTCATATGAAGTGGTGGGCGTGATGCCGCGCGCCTTCTCCTTCCCGACCGATGGCACCGATCTCTGGAAGCCGTGGGGCTGGGATCCAGCGTCTCGCGCTCAAGTGTCCTTCCGGCGCGCGCACTGGGTCCGCCCCATCGCCAAACTCGCTCCCGGTGTCACCGCCGAGCAGGCGAACGCGGAGTTGCAGGTGGTCGTGACGCAGTTGCAGGGCGAGTATCCGGCGACGAATCGGGTGATGGGGGCGGGGATGGCCCCGCTGCGCCAGTTCCTCGTGCGCGACCTCCGGAAGCCCGTACTCGTCCTCGTCGGCGCGGTCGTGATCCTGCTGCTGCTCGCCTGCGCGAATGTTGCGAACCTCGCGCTCCTTCGCGCGCTGGGCCGCGGTCACGAGATCGCCGTGCGCCACGCCCTCGGGGCCGGTCGGGCGCGCATCGCATCAATGCTCGCGATCGAGCACGGACTGCTCGCGCTCTTGGGCGGCGTACTCGGCACCCTGCTCGCCCTCGCGGCGCTGCGCGGGCTCGGCCTCACCTCCTTCGGCGTTCCCGCCGCGACCCAGCTCACGTTCGATCATCGGGTCATCCTCTTCGCCGGTGGCGCGACGGCGCTCTGCGCGGTGCTCTTCGGCGTGGCTCCGGTGTTGTTCGCGCTCCGCCAGGGCGATGGGACGACACTCAAGTCCAGTGAACGTGGATCAAGCGGCGGACCCGGCACCGGGCGGTTCGTAGGCGGGCTCGTCGCGCTCGAGGTCGCGCTCGCGGTGATGCTCGTCGCCGGCGCCGGACTGATGGCGAAGACCGCGCTTGAGCTCCGCCGCGTCGACGTCGGCTTCCGCAGTGACAATGTGCTCGCGATGC
>JANNKK010000099.1:0-11354 GCA_031396245.1 Gemmatimonadaceae bacterium | reverse complement strand
GGAAACCATCGAAAACGTCGCTGCCGCCCAATAGTTACATCGTTTTTAGAACGAAGGTTTGGAAGACCCGTGCCGCGATCGCCTTTGCGCGTGGTGATTGCGCTCAACTCCATCCTTGGAACCGTGCTCCGGATCAGGGGTTGGAATTCGAGTCCCTGCCCCGGGCGCTCGGGGGCGACGGCGGACGGCAGACTGCGGACGGCGGAGTCTGAACACCGCCGTCTGCCGTCCGCCGTCTGCAGCTTAGGGTCGCCCGAACAACACTTCTTCGAAATACTGCAACGCCCTCGGATCCTTCGACTGCCCGAGCCAGAAGATCGCGCTGCGCCGGATCTCGGGATCCCTGTTCGTCCGCGCGACGCGGATCAGCGCCGGTACCGATTCGCCTGCGGGTCGCTGCGAGAGCGAGAAGACGGCGCTCTTCCGCACCTCGCGATCGCCGTCGGGGTCATCGACGATCTCCTGCAATCCCTTCGTCGCCGCCTCACCCGCCGCCTGGCTCACCCAGAAGATCGCGTTGTTGCGCACCTCGCGCGGACGATCCACGTCCTTCGCGATGCCGAGCAGGCGCGGCCACACCGTCACTCCTTCGGCGATCGTCGCCGGGAAGACCGCTTCCTTCGCCGGCCCCGAGCTCGCGTGCTCGGCGATCCCCATCAGATAGTCGCTCGCGTCGCGGGCGCTGACGGTCCCGAGGTCGGCCGCGGCCGACCCACGCCAACGCCCACCCACGTACGCGCGGACGGCGGTGACCTCACCGCGCGAGAGGTCGAGTGCGACCCGCACAGGCCCCGGCTCGCACTCGTCCTCCCATTCGCCCTTGTTCCCCTGCGAGTAGGTGCTGCGCCCGTCGCCGCGCCGGACCGAGATGTTCCCCCGCCCGTTGCCGCACACGCCCTCCGCCGCCGGGTACTCGAACCGCACCGTCCCATTCCGCACCGACGTGACGCGCTGCGCCAGCACCTGGGCTCCCACCTCCACTCCCATCACCGCGAAGGCCGCGATGGGCAACATGACCATTCGTACTCTGAGCATCGGAGTCTCCGTAGTTACGGCCGTCCGCCAACCGCCGTCCGCCGTCTTCCTCACTTGTTGATTATCTCTTCGAGCAGCTTCACCACCCTCGGATCCCGTGACTGGCCGAGCCAGAAGAGCGCCTGCTTCCGGAGCTCACGGTCCTGTTCCCTTCGCGCGATGTCGAGCAGCTTATCCACCGCCGCATCGTCGTTCCGCCGCTGCGAGAGCACGAAGATCACCTGGTTCCGCAGTTCGCGATCATCGCCGCCGCTGTCGTAGATCTCGGCGAGGTCCTTCACCGGCGCGCCACTCTGGCCCGCCCAGAAGAGCGCCGACTTCCGCAGTTCGGCGTCCAGCCGCTTGTTCTTCGCGGCCGCTAGCAGGAACCGCGAGTTCTCCGCGTTCCGGCTCTGCGAGAGCGCGAAGATCACCTTCTCCTGTAGTTCCTGGCTCTCGAGCGAGGAGAATATCTCTCGCAGGAACGCCGCGTTCTGTTCCCCCCGTCCCTGGCCGAGCCAGAAGATCGCCTCGCCCCGCACCTCCTCGTCCACGTCGGTGCGCTTGGCGAAGTCGCGGAGGATGCGCTGGCCGCGATCACTCCGGCTCTGCGAAAGGGCGAACACCGCCTTCTTCTGCAGCTCCTCGTCGGGCGCCTCCTTGAGCAGGATCTGCTCAAGCACTTCGACCGCCCGCTCGCTCCGCGTCTGCGAGAGCCAGAACACCGCGTCCTCGCGCGTCGGCCGGTCGGGGTCGTTCTTCGCCGTGTTCAGCAGGATGTCGACCGCCTCATCGGACCGCTGCTGCGAGACGAGGAACACCGCCTTGCGACGGAGCACTTCCGAGCACTTGTCGCGGCGCTCGAGCACCTTTCGCAGGACCGGGAGGGTCTGTTCCGAGTTCATATGGAGGAGCGCGTTGAGCGCCTCGACGCGCTCGTCGTCCTCGGCGTACTCGCACCCCGGCGGTACGTCGCGGTCGTTGCGACGTCCCTGTCCGGCGAGCTCGCGCTGCAGCTCGGCCCGACCTGCCGCCATCTCGGCTTGGGCTCGCGAGAGCTCCCGTGACACTTCCGGCGCGATGCGCGCGACCTCGGCAGCTGCTGCGCCTAGCGCGGCAGTGACGCTCGTCGCCGTCACCTCCGCGATCGACGCCGCCATCTCCGACACCGTTTGCGCTGCGTCGGCGTCACCGCTTCGGGCGAGGCGTCCATTCACGCGCGCCAGGAGCGTGCTCGACTCCCCTGAGGCGTAGGTCGCCGACTTCGGATAGTCGTTCTTCTGGCGGGCCAGCGCCGACGCCGCGCGGCGGAGGTCCACGCGTCCGCCAACGCGCTGCAACGCGAACGCTTCCCAGTAGAGCGCGTCGCCAGCGTAGGCCGACTTGGGGAAGCGATCGACGATCGCCCGGAACGCCTCGGCGGCCTCGGACCACGCCTCATCCGAGATCGCGATCCGGCCGCGGCGCCAGAGCGTGTCAGCGGTGTCGCGCGGCGCCCAGCTCGCGGCCGGCACTGGCTCGCCGCCGAGTCGCGGTCCCGCGCTCACGAAGGCGCCAGTGCCGGCCGCCGTGACGAGTACAAGGGTCAACAGCTTCATCTGATGGGTCCTCAGGTTCCGGCCGCGCCGGAGCGCAGCCGCGTCAACAGTTGGGTTCGCTGGAGCGTGCGATCGATCATCGCCCGGTCCTCGGCCACCCGCCCCGACCGCTGGACGAGTTGCACGAGCAGGGACTCCAGGTCTTCAAGGAGCCGGCGGCGCACGGGGTCGTCGCCGGCGGGGGAGTCGAGCAGGAGCCGCGTGTTGGTGAGGATGTCACGGGCCCACTTGGAGGTGAGGGAGTCCATCATCGCGTCCTGAGGCGTCGCCGCGACCACCGCGACGAGCGCCTCGGCACGCGAGAGATGCTGACGCGAAGCGACCCCGTACGACGCGTCCGTGGCATCGGGGTTGTTCGCATCATCGCGGCCACCGGCGGTGCGCACCACCGAGGCCACCCGGACCGCCGGCACCGGGCGCGGGCCCGCGTCGGGCAGGAGGACCGGTGGAGTCATCGAGTCGATCGTCACCGCCGCCGAAGGCGGCGTCGATGCGACATTCGTGGCAGGAAGTGGGGCGTCGGTCGCGGGCGTGCCGCGCTGCAACGCGAACCTCCCGATGCCGACACCGATGAGGAGCGTCGCCGCCATCCCGATCCAGGGAGCCCACCGACGCACACGAAGCGCAGGCCGGCGACGTGCCGCGATCGCGTTCCACATCTCGTCGCGCGGCACGCCGGCCGGCGGCTGATGATAACCCGCCGCCTCGCGCCGAACGAACGCCTCGAACCCGTCGCGTGATTCCTGATCGTTCATGATGCCCACTCCCCGGCGAAATCCGCCAACTCGGTGCGCAACTTGGCGCGCGCCCGGAACAGTTGTGCCTTCGAGGTGCCGGACTGGATCCCCAGCGCGGCGCCGATCTCCTCGTGCGTGTAGCCCTCGACGTCGTGCATCACGAACACGGTGCGGTAGCCCTCCGGCAGTGCATCGATCGCCCGCTTCAGTCGCACCTTCAAGTCCGGCTCGGCTTCTCTCGCGGTCACCGTGACCTCAGGGAGTTCGTCCCCGCCGATCTCGCGTCCGTGGATCCGCCGCACCTTCTTGAGCCCGTTCAGGATCACCGACACCGCAATCGAATGCAGCCAGGTCGCGAGGGAGCTCTCCCCCCGGAAGTCGGCGAGCCGTTCGAAGGCCCGGATGAACGTGTCTTGCGTGAAGTCCCGCGCCAGTGTCTCGTCCCCCGCCATCCGGTAGGCGAGACGATAGATGCGATCCACGTGCGCGTCGTAGAGCCGTCGTTCCGCCCTGACGTCGCCCCGCAGCACCTCGGCGATGATCTCGTGGTCGGTCACTGGGTGCGGTGGGGGCGAGCGCTCGTGAACGCCCCAGAGACAAGGAGTCCCTGGGAAAGGTTGCGTCGCGTCCGTCTTCGCTCGAGTGCGGCGGGCGCTGATTCTCTACTACGGGTGTAGAGGCTGCGCGGTGTCGCGCGACCCTAAAGGGTCTTCCCCTTCAATCGAAGAAGGAGCGTCCGGATCTTCGCCGGCGTGTTGGCCTGGCTCGGTTCGAGCTCGAGCGTGCGGACGAAGGTGAAGCGGTTCGTGAGGGGGAAGAAGGGCGGGCGCCGCGTGGAGTTCTGGCAGCGATCGAGGACGCCAGCGTAGCGGAGGCCGGTGTTCGAGCCGTTGTAGAGCGCCGAGTAGCGCTTCATCGCGGCGCCTCCGACGTGCGCAAGACACCCGCCGTTGGCGGCGGTGCTCGCCGCCCCGTTCTGCGGGCATCTGAGCTGCGCGGCCGAAGCGCCCATTGTCGTGCTGGCTCCTTCCACACCGAAGGTCCCGGTGAGGCTCAGGATCGAGCCGTGGAGCGTGAACTCGGTCGCTCCCGCGCTGTTCATGTCGGCCCACGGTCCGAAGGGGCCGCCCGCGCCCGCGATCCGCCGAACCCTGGTCGTGAGTCCCGCCACGACTAAGACATCACCAACCGCGAGGAGCCCGAACTGATCCCTGCACGCGCTGTTGAGTGGGTCCGCGGGGTCCGATTCGTAGCGCAGATCGTCGATCAACGTGACGCCTCCCGCCGCCCGCAACGTGACCTCACCCCGCACCGTCCCGCTCAGGAACAGTGGTCCGCCGGTGGCGCTCACGACGCCGCGACTCGCGGTGTTGTACGGCGGCGAGAGGGGCCAGAGGTAGGGAAGCTCGTTCGCCTGTCGGATGCTGGCACTGACCCCGGTCACCGCCGCGCCACCGAACGCCCTCCACGAACCCAGGTCCATGAGCGAACCCGCCGTGCAGCGACCGGTAGTGATTGCGATCGTGCAGGTACGACTGCGGAAGGTAAAAGTCGTGTCACTGCCCCCGTAGCCATTCGGCGCGCTGCCGGGCCATCCACCCGGCGGTACGACGACGCCGAAGGGCACAGAGTCCGCGGCGGTGCCGGTCACGACACCGCTCGAGTTCGTCATCCGCTCGGAGGGCATCAGGTACGGGCTACCAGCCGGGAAGCACCGCGCCGTCGGATTCGCCGTGATGACTTCCCTCACGGCGACCCAGTCGTTGTCCTTCATCTGGTTCATCTTGCCGTTGTTGACCTGAGGGAAATCCCCGGACGCGGTCGACTGAATCACCGCCACAGCATACGGGCCCCGATGCGACGCGACCGGGAAGAAGTGCCAGCGTCCGCTGCGCAGGTAGAATGCGCCGCACTGGTTCTGCACAATCGGATGATCCCAGCGATTCCAGAGCCAGAGGAACGAGTAGGTCGGCGGAGTCGCGCGGAGCCAGAGGGTGTCACCGGAGCCGCCTGTCGCGAGGTCGAAGACCCGGAAGAACCCCTCACCGCTCTCGACGCTGCCATCGGCGTCCGCGTCGAAGGCAACGAACTCGAGATGCGAGCCGCGCGTCCCACCCGACACCGGAGCGAAGGAGAGGTTCGCCGCCGCCGCCAGCGTGTCGAGCCGCGGATAGGTCGAGTCGCCCGGCCAGGGAACGCGTGGGACCCCGACGATGCTGTCGACATCGAACGTCGCGGAGCCGGTGATGCCGACGACCGCCGTGACGGTGTCGCGGTACGACTCCCCGCCGCCGACACTGCGCCAAGTGCCGTTGGTATGAACGCGGCCCGGCACCGTGCCGGGACCGTGGACCAGCGCTGACGGGAAGGAGTCGACGAAGAGCGAGTAGCGGGAGAAGCTCTCGCGGCGCAGGTCCATTCGGCGCACATGCCGCGTGCCGCGCGCGTCGTATGCTGCCGCGATGAGCGTGATGAAGGGCAGCTGGGTGCCCGTCGTGTCCCCGGTCATCGCGGCGTAGACATTCACGCTCACGCCGTTCAGCACAGCGCCATCCGCATCGGTGGTCTGGAATCCGGCGAGGAGCTGCCGCATGCCGGTGTCGGGGATCGCGAGGGTGCTGTCCTGCGTGAGGCGCGATCGAACGACCTCGAGCCCGGCCTCAGCGGCGAGCCGATACTCTCGTTCGCGGTCGTAGAACGCCGAGAGCAGTCCTGCGCTCGACGACATGAAGATCGCGGCGATCGACAGCCCCGCGACCGCGAGGGTCATCATCAGGACGAGGATGAGCGCCGAGCCGCGCCGCGTCGTCATGGGAGGGAGACCGTGCTCACCGTTGGCTGCGCCGAACTCGAGCCCCCACAATCGACGGCCCGGGCCGTGTACTCGCGCGATCCGGTGGCGACCGGTTGCGCGTGTGTCCATTGATACGTGGTCGAGGCAGTTGCGGTCAGAGTACCCACGCTGACCCAGGGAGCCGAGGACCCGCCGGCCCGCCATTCGATCACGTAGTAGCGCACGTCGCTGCCAGTCACGTCATCGGGGGACCGCGTCCACGTCACCACGACCCGGTATGGCTGGCTTGCCGTCTGCTTGGTCGCAGTGAGTCCGGTCGGGGCGGCCGGCGCACCGCCGCAGTTCGCGCGCAGGCGGTTCGCCGCATTCGGCAGCACCGACGTCCAGTTCACGGTGCGGATCGTCACCGCGCCGCTGAAGCGGTCCTTGAAGTAGCCGGCGGCGCGGATCCCCACCGCGCGCACCGAGTCCACGGCAACCGAGTCCCAGTAGAGGGGAAGGCGCGAGGCGGCGATCCGCGTCAACGTGCCGCTGATCGGGCGCTGATAGTTGAAGAAGGCGGAGTCTGCCGGGACCTGGAGTCCGCGCACGATCTGGACCGAATCCCGTGCGTTCACCCGCCGGTACAGCACGTAGATGTCGCTCCGACCGGTGATCGTGTCGGCGTGTAGGAAGTAACTGATCGTCTCGCTCAGACTCGTCGCCCCGTCGGCATCGAGATAGGCCTGGGTCGGGTAGCTGCGCGCCGTGAGCGGAAGGGTGGCGGCGTCCGCGACGGCCCACGATTCGGTGAACGAAGTCGCCGCGCCCGATTCGATGTCAGCCGCGCTCGGATCGGTGGTGTCGGCGGCGAAGAGGTTCGCGTTGAAGCTGATCGCGAAGGGCGCAGCGAGCACGAGGAGCGGCTGCCCGTCGACCGCGCTCGCGAGCCGCAGGTCGCGATCGATCGCGCGCTGCGCGTATCGGGCGATCTGGTCGGCGTCCATCCGACCGGCGCTCGATCCGAGTGCCCGCGTCTGTGCACGGACGAAGGGCAGCGTGATCGCGAAGACGGCGAGGGTCAGCGCCATCGCGACCACGATCTCGGTCAGCGTGAACCCCGCCGCTCGCGCGCGCCTCACGGGAACGCCGCGAGAACGAGGGTCTTCGCGATCGGTGACGAGAGCACGTCCGCCGTGACCGTCACCGTGACCGTCACGAAGTCCGTCGAGTCGGTTTGCGTCCGCGCCGCGCTCGTGATGCGCGTATAGCCGTCGAATCCGGTCATCGACGGATTCGCGCTCCCCGATGATGTCTCGCTCGCCCCGCCGAAGGTCGAGACGATCGTCCCGTACACCGGGTGGCCTCGGACCACCTCCAGGCGCGAGGTCGCAAGATCACTGGCGATCGCGAGGTTGGCGGCGTTCCGGGCAGCCCTCGTGAAGCTCTGCCCGAATCGGGCGAGACTCAGCATCACGCCGGAGAGGATGATGATCGCGAAGAGCACCTCGATGATCGTCATCCCCGAGCGTGGTCGGAGGGGGGCGTCGCGGTCGTCCATTACCTCGGAATCTATGGTCGTCAGGGAGAGGGCAGGACCCGTACCGGGACGCGTTTCCGAGAGGGGGTGTCACTTTCTGACAGTCCGGCGCATGTTCCTCTCGTCGCGGCCGACGCCGCGAACGTCACGTCGAGTCCCTCAACACGCCGAGTCAGCGATGGCCTCCATCGCCACCCTCCTCCCCGACCCTCGCGCCCTCAGCCGCCTTACCGCCGCGGTGCAGGGTGAGCACCGACTCGTCGGATGCCGGACGTGGGGCGAGCTTGAGACCGCCTGCAAGGACGAGGAGGTCACGCTCGCCATCGTCGACCTCTTCGCCGACGGACAGAGTCGCTTCGACGTGGTGCGCCGCCTCAAGATGCGCGCCGAACGGATCACGCTGGTCGCGTATGTGGCGCTCACGCCGGAGCGCGCCCGCGACCTCTTCGACGCCGGGCGAGCCGGGTTCGACGGCCTGCTCATCGCCGGGCAGGACGACACGCCCGCCGCGTTCCGCGCCGTGCTCGAGCGGGCCGCCGCGCGGGGCGTGGCACAGCTGATCCGCCCGCACCTCACGGGGGTGCCGCCGCTCGCCCGGGACGCCGTCCTCGTCGCCGTCACGCGGGCGCACCTGCGACTGACCTCGCAGCGACTCGCCGAGATCTGCGGCGCATCCAAGCGCACGCTGCTCAAGGCACTGGAGTCGGCGGGCTTCCCGAATCCGCAGAAACTCCTCGCCTGGGGCCGTCTGATGGTCGCCGCCCAGATGCTTGAGGACGGGGAGCGCGCCGCCGATGCCGTGGCGCGCCTCCTCGATTTCCCCTCGGGCTCCGCCTTCCGCAACACTTGCCAGCGCTACCTCGGTGCCACGCCGCACGAGATCAAACAGAAGGGGGGCGCAGCGTGGGTCGTGCAGCGCTTCCGTGGGGCGACCGGCCGCGTGGTGTAGAGCGCTCGGCGTCGGACGTGGGGCGCGCCGCGCGTCAGCGGTCGCGCTGCAGCCAGACACCGGCCGCGCGGGACCAGAAGCCCGTGCGCGCCGTCGCCCCGACGATTGTCAGCGCGCGGAAATCCTCGGGCAGCGTCCGCGGCGAACCGATGTAGACGACCGCGTCACCCGACAGCGAGCCGTTGGGGGCGATGCGGATCGCGCGCTGGAGCGGGTTCCCGGTCTCGATCACGCCGGGCCCCGTCATGTAGGCGGCCACCGAACCGTCGATCGTGGTGGGGGGGGACTGGAACTGTGCGCCGTCGGCGAGAGGCCGATACCGGGCGCTGTCGCTCGCATCCATGATCCCGTTCGCGTTGAAGTCCTGCAGGATGCGGACGCGGTGCGCGTTGGCGTCGAACATCACCTGGACCGTGACGTTCCGGGTGATGGCGGTCTGCTGCGCACCGATGATGATGTTCTGGAGGAGTCGGATGTTCGCGTCCATCCGGTAGCTCCAGTAGCTGAAGCGCGACACCGCGAAGCCCGCCACGATGCCGATCAGCGTGATCACCATCAGGATCTCGATCAGCGTGAAGGCGCTGCGGCGCGAAGGCATCTGGCGAAACTAACGCCATCCCGTACGATTCGGCGATGCTCGTCGTCGGACTGACCGGGAACGTCGCCTCTGGCAAGTCGGTGGTCGCCGCGCGACTCGCCGCACTCGGGGCGACGCTCGTCGAGGCGGACCAGCTCGCCCGCGAGGCGGTCGCGCCCGGAACGCCCGGACTCGCCGCGATCGTCGCGCGATGGGGGGCCCAGCTGTTGCGAGCGGACGGTGCGCTCGACCGCGCCGCACTCCGGCGAATCGTCCTCGCCGACCCCGCGCAGCGCCGCGCCCTCGAGGCGATCGTCCATCCCGCCGTCGGGATCTTGCGTCTCCGAAGGCTTGAGGAGGCGCGGGCTCTCGGCATCCGCCTTCTGATCCTCGACATCCCGCTGCTCTTCGAAGCCCGGCTCGACGGAACGGTCGATCGCATCGTCGTCGTCGATGCCCCTCCCGAGGTCCGACGCGCCCGCCTCATCCGTGACCGCGACCTCGACCCCGAGGAAGCCGACGCGCTCATCGCGGCGCAGATGCCCTCGGCGACCTATCGCGCGCGCGCGCAGCACGTGATCGAGAACATCGGGACCCTCGAGGCTCTCCGCGACCGCGCAACCGCGCTCTACCACGAACTCGATCGGCTCGCGCGCTCTGCTTGACCCTCGCGGCAGTGCCGGATAGCCTTCCGGTTCGAACGCCCCTCGTCCTTCCCTCGCACCGTCCGGAGTCGCGCGTGTCGTCCATCCCGCAGGATCTCCTCTACACCAGCGATCACGAGTACCTGAAGCGGACTGCCGACCCCGCCGTCGTGCTGGTCGGCATCACCGACTACGCGCAGGGAGAACTCGGGGACGTCGTGTTCCTCGACCTGCCGGCCGCCGGCAAGAAGTTCGGTGCCCACGAGGTCTTCGGGACGATCGAGGCGGTGAAGGCCGTCTCCGACCTCTTCTGCCCGGTCGCTGGCGAGGTGATCGAGGTCAACAAGAAGCTCGATGGCGAACCGGCGCTCGTGAACAACGATCCCTACGGGGACGGGTGGATGATCAAGCTGAAGGTGGATCCCAAGGCCCTCAGCGGACTGCTCGATGCGGCGGCGTACGGCAAGCATCTCGGTAAATAGTCGGCTCGGCGGGAACCGCCCTCACCACAGAGGGCACAGAGGACACAGAGAGGGGCTACGACAAGAACGGGGGGAACCACTCGTCGCCGGCGACGCGCAGTTCCCCCAAGTCTTTCTGTTGCTGTTCTCTCTGCCCTCTGTGCCCTCTGTGGTGAATGCCGTTGCAGTTGGGCTTCCTCTCCCATCCGCATCAGGCCGACGCGTAATCCTCGATTGGCGGACACGAACATACCAGGTTGCGGTCCCCGTACGCGCTCTCGATGCGCCCGACGGCCGGCCAGAATTTCCGCTCCCGCACCCACGGCAACGGGAACGCCGCCCGCTCCCGCGAGTAGCCGCGCGACCACCCGTCGCTGAGCACCACCTCGAGCGTGTGCGGCGCGTGATGCAGCGGGTTGTCCTCCTTCCCGAGGACCCCCGACTCGATCTCCGCCGCCTCGGCGCGGATCGCGATCAGCGCTTCGCAGAACCGGTCGAGCTCCGCCTTCGACTCCGACTCCGTCGGCTCGATCATCAGCGTACCCGCCACCGGGAAGCTCACCGTCGGCGCGTGGAAGCCGTAGTCCATCAGGCGTTTCGCGATGTCCTCGACCTCGACCCCTGCCGCTGCTTTGAGCGGACGCGTGTCGATGATGCATTCGTGCGCGACGCGGCCGTTCTTCCCCTTGTACAGGACTGCGTACTGTCCGCTCAGCTGGTGTGCCATGTAGTTCGCGTTGAGGATCGCGATCTTGGTCGCATACGTCAGCCCCTCGCCGCCCATCATGTCGATGTACATCATCGAGATCGGGAGGATGCTGGCGCTCCCCCACGGGGCGGCGGACACCGCGCCGATCCCGGTGACACCACCGGTCTTCACGACCGAGTGCGACGGCAGGAAGGGCGCGAGGTGTGTCACGACGCCGATCGGACCCATCCCAGGACCACCGCCGCCGTGCGGGATGCAAAAGGTCTTGTGGAGGTTGAGGTGGCAGACATCGGCCCCGATGTCCCCTGGCCGTGAGAGCCCCACCATCGCGTTCATGTTCGCGCCGTCGAGG
>JANNKK010000019.1:0-5579 GCA_031396245.1 Gemmatimonadaceae bacterium | reverse complement strand
GTGCTGGACAAGACCGGCACCGTGACGGAGGGTCGCCCCACAGTGACTGACGTCGTTGGTGGTGACGCCGATCTCTTGCGACTCGTGGCGTCGCTCGAGAAGAGCTCGGAGCATCCGCTGGCCGACGCGATCGTCCAGCACGCGAAGGGCAAGGGACTCGCACTCGCCGATGCCGAGTCGTTCGTGTCGGTCACAGGCCGCGGCGCGACCGGTGTGGTGGACGGACACGCGCTCGCCGCAGGGAACGCAGCGCTGATGGCCGACTACGGGATCGACATCGCACCACTCGTCGCGGACGCGGAGCGGCTCTCCGGTGAGGGAAAGACGCCGATGTACGTCGCGGTGGACGGCGCGCTCGCCGGCCTCATCGCCGTCGCCGACCCGATGCGATCGACGTCGCGCGAGGCGATCGCCCGGCTGCACGCGCTGCGTCTCGAGGTGGTGATGCTCACCGGCGACAACCAGCGCACCGCGGATGCGATCGCCCGCGCCGCCGGCATCGACCGCGTCGTCGCCGGTGTGATGCCCGACGGCAAGGTCGCGGAGATCAAGCGACTGCAGGCGGCCGGGAAGGTGGTCGCGATGGTCGGCGACGGCATCAACGACGCGCCAGCGCTCGCGCAGGCCGACGTCGGGATGGCGATCGGCGGCGGCACCGACATCGCGGCCGAAGCCGCCGACGTCGTGTTGATGAGGGGCGACCTGCGAACCGCCGCGCAGGCGATCCTCCTCTCGCGGCAGACGATGACGACGATGAAGCAGAACCTCTTCTGGGCCTTCATCTATAACGTCGTCGGGATCCCGGTCGCGGCCGGGGTGCTGTATCCGGCGTTCGGGCTCCTGCTCAGCCCGATCCTGGCGGGCGCGGCGATGGCGTTCAGCTCCGTGAGCGTCGTCTCGAACTCGTTGCGCCTCCGTCGCGCCCGGATAGCTTGAGCGGACCATATGGAGATCGGTCTCTACACCTTTGTCGAGAACACCGCCGACCCGAAGACCGGACGGCTCCTTGCTCCCGAGACCCGCCTCGCGCACCTGCTTGAGGAAGCGGAGCTCGCTGACCAGGTCGGGCTCGACATCTTCGGCATCGGGGAGCATCACCGGCCAGACTATCTCGTCTCGACGCCCGCGGTGGTCCTCGCCGCGGTCGCCGCGCGGACCAAGCGCATCCGCCTCACGAGCGCCGTCTCCGTCATCAGTTCCGACGACCCGGTGCGGGTCTTCCAGGAGTTCGCCACGCTCGACCTGTTGAGCCAGGGCCGGGCCGAGATCATGGCCGGGCGCGGCTCATTCATCGAGTCGTTCCCGCTCTTCGGCTACGACCTGCGGGACTACGACGCGCTCTTCTCGGAGAAGCTCGACCTGCTCCTCAAGATCCGCGATGAGGAGCGGGTGACGTGGAAGGGACGCCATCGCGCGCCGCTGAACGATCAGCCGATCTTCCCGCGCCCGATGCAGCGCCCGATCCCGATCTGGGTCGCAATCGGCGGTACGCCGCAGTCGGTCGTGCGAGCGGCGACGCTCGGACTCCCGATGGCGCTCGCGATCATCGGTGGGTCGCCCGAGCGCTTCGTCCCCTTCGTCGATCTCTACCGCGAGTCGTGGGCGAAGGCGGGGCACGATGCTGCCGCGCTGCAGGTGAGCATCAACTCGCACGGGTTCCTCGCCGACACCGGTGCCGCGGCCGCGGAGGCGGCCTTCCCGCCCTACATGCACCAGATGGGGAAGATCGGCCGCGAACGCGGATGGCCACCGCCGACACGCCGGCAGTTCGACGCCGAGATCTCGACCGAGGGGGCACTCTTCGTCGGCGACACGAACGCGGTGACCGAGAAGATCCTCTGGGAGCACGAACTCTTCGGACACACACGGTTCGGCCTGCAGTTCAGCGTCGGGACGATGCCGCACGACCAGATGCTCCGTGCGATCGAGCTCCTCGGCACGAAGGTCGCGCCGGCTGTGCGGAAGGCCCTGACGCCGGCCGAGGCGCGGTGACCTGATGTTCGTCCCGAAGCTCGTCACGACGCTCAAGGGCTACTCGAGGCAGACGTTCACCGCCGACCTCACGGCCGGCGTGATCGTCGGCATCGTCGCGCTCCCACTCGCGATCGCCTTCGCGATCGCCAGCGGTGTCACCCCCGACCGCGGCCTCTGGACCGCGATCGTCGCCGGCTTCCTCATCTCCGCCCTCGGCGGTTCGCGGGTACAAGTCGGCGGCCCGACCGGCGCCTTCGTCGTCATCGTCTACGGGATCGTCCACCAGTACGGCGTGGATGGACTGATCGTCGCGACGCTGATGGCGGGCGTGATCCTCATCGTGATGGGGCTGCTGAAGTTCGGCGCGGCGATCAAGTTCATCCCGCATCCTGTCGTCGTCGGGTTCACGAGTGGGATCGCCTTGCTCATCCTCTCGAGTCAGGTGAAGGACTTCCTCGGGCTCCAGATGGGAGCCGTGCCGCCGGCCTTCACCGACAAGTGGGTGGCTTTCGCCGGGCAGATCGGCACCGCGCAGCTCCCGGCCGTCGGGGTGGCCCTCTTGGCGATGGCGATCATCGTCTGGTGGCCGCGCCTCTCGGTGAAGGTCCCGGCGCCCTTCGTCGCGTTGATCGTCTCGACCGCGTTCGTGCACCTGCTCGGGCTCGATGTGGAGACGATCGGCAGCCGGTTCGGCGAGATCAGCGCACGGATCCCGCTGCCGACGCTCCCCGACCTCAGTTGGACACAGATGATGGCGCTCGTCGGGCCGGCGTTCACGATCGCCCTGCTCGGCGGGGTCGAGTCGCTCCTATCGGCGGTAGTCGCGGACGGGATGATCGGCACGCGGCACCGCTCGAACATGGAACTCGTCGCCCAGGGCGTGGCGAACGTCGCGAGTGCGCTCGTCGGTGGGATCCCGGCCACCGGAGCGATCGCCCGCACCGCGACGAACATCAAGAGCGGTGCGAAGACCCCGGTCGCCGGGATGGTGCACGCGGTCACGCTGCTGCTCATCACGCTCTTCTTCGGTCGATGGGCGGCGTTGATCCCGATGGCGACGCTCGCGGCGATCCTCATCGTCGTCGCCTACAACATGAGCGAGTGGAAGGTCTTCGTCGACGAATTGCGCGGACCGCGCAGCGACATCGCGGTGCTCCTCACGACCTTCCTGCTCACCGTGTTGGTGGACCTCACGGTGGCGATCGGCGTCGGCATGGTGCTCGCCGCCTTCCTCTTCATGAAACGGATGGCCGAGGTCTCCGACGTCACGGCGATCACGCGCGAGATGACCGACGACGAGAACGGCGAGATCCCGGCCGATTCGAGGCTCGCTCTCCTCCCCGGCGAGATCCAGGTCTATGCGATCAACGGCCCCTTCTTCTTCGGCGCCGCGGACCGATTCAAGGACACCCTCGCCGAGGTCGGATCACGGCCGAAAGTGCTGATCCTCCGTCTGCGCGACGTGCCTGTGATCGACTCCACCGGGCTGCACGCTCTGCACGATGTCGTCGCGCGGAGCCGGAAGGAGGGAACGCGGGTGATCCTCGCCGAGGTCCAGGAGAAGGTGCGCGAGGTGATCGTGCGTTCGACGGTGGGCGACCTCCTCGGCCCGACCGCGATCGCGCCGACGCTTGACGCGGCGCTCGGACAGTTGCGCGAGTTCCGCGCGAAGCCGCCGGGCGCGACGGATGAGGCGCCCGCGCCGAGCGGACCGGAGCGCCGGAAGAAATGACCTTATGAGCGCGCATTCGCAGGATCTCTTCCCTGATAGCGCCGGCGCCGGGCCGGCGGTGGTGGGGAGCTATGGCGAGGCGCCGCGTGGCTACCGGCTCCCCGAGGGGTTGCGGCTCGGCGCGGTGCGCGTCCAGGTCGCCGACCTCGCACGGTCGCTCGAGTACTACACGCAGGTGCTCGGTCTCACCCTCCTCGGTCGCGAGGGAGCGGTCGCGCGACTCGGCGCCGCCGACGGCACGCCGCTACTTGAACTGAACGAACGCGCTGGCGTGATCCCGAAGCCGAGTCGGGGTCGCACCGGACTCTTCCACTTCGCGATCCTCCTCCCCGACCGTCCTTCACTAGGGCGGTTCGTGAGTCATCTCGGCGAGCTCGGAGTGCAGGCCGGCGCAGGCGACCACCTCGTCAGTGAGGCGTTCTACCTCACCGATCCCGACGGACTCGGCATCGAGATCTACGCCGACCGGCCGCGAGAGAGTTGGCAGCGTGTGGGACGCGAACTGCGGATGGCGACCGATCCGGTGGACGTCGCCGAAGTCGTGCGGGCCGCCGGCGACACGCGATGGAACGGGATGCCGGCCGGCACGCGGATGGGGCACGTTCATCTCCACGTCGGCGATGTCGCGCGCGCGTCGGCGTTCTACTCCGATGCGCTTGGTTTCGATCGCATCGTCTGGAGCTATCCCGGCGCGCTCTTCTTCAGTGCCGGCGGCTATCACCACCACCTCGGCACCAACACCTGGGCCGGAAGCGGGGCGAAGCCCGCGATGGAACACGAGGCCCAGCTGGTCGAGTGGACGGTCGAACTCCCGCTGGCGTCGGACGTCGATGCCGCCGCGGCGAGCCTCACGGCGAGCGCCTTCCCCTTCGAGCGCGCAGGGAACGCCATCGTCGCGCGCGATCCGTGGGGGACGACCGTCCGCATCCGCGCGCGCGAGGGTTAGCGCCGCAGGTTCGCGAGCACGACCTCGGCGTTGCGCTTGAGTCCGGAGAGCTTCGCACGGGTCATCGCCGAGTCGCGGAACGCCTCGCGATAGGCCGCCTCGTCCATCGCAAGGATCTCACGCGCGAGCGTCGCGGCATCCTTCGCACCGATCGCCTCGCGCGCGGCGAACCGTGGTTCCCGCACTTCCGTGGCGAATCGCACGTTCCAGGGGCACACCTCCTGGCAGATGTCGCATCCGTAGAGATGCTCGGCGATCGCGTCGTGGAACTCGGACGCGATCGCGCTTCGGTGCTCGATCGTGAGATAGGAGATGCAGCGCCGCGCATCCATCACTCCCGGCGCGATGAACGCCTGCGTCGGGCAGGCCTCGAGGCAGCGGGTGCAGGTCCCGCAATGCTCCTCGATGAAGGGCTCATCGGCTTCGAGTTCAAGGTCGAGGAAGAGTGCGCCGAGGAAGAAGAAGGATCCCTTCTTCGGATGGATGAGCATCGTGTTCTTCCCGAACCAGCCGAGTCCGGCGCGTCGCGCGAGGTCCCGCTCGAGGATCGGTCCGGTGTCCACGTACGCCCGTCCGCGGACGTTCAGGCCTGAGTCCTCCCGCAACCACGCCAGCAATCCGTCGAGTCGCTCCCACATCACCCGGTGGTAGTCCTCGCCGCGCGCGTAACGCGCGACCGGTCCCGCGGGCCGGCGGCCGCCATAGTCGAGCGCGACGACGAGCGCCGAGACCATCCCCGGCTCGGGGCGGGTCGTATCGGCGCGGAGCTCGGCCCCGCGACGGAGGTAGTCCATCTCGCCCTGATAACTGTTGGCGAGCCATCGCGTGAACGATTCGGTGGTGGTGGCAGGACCGAGTGTCGTGATGCCGGCGAGGTCGAAGCCGACTCCGAGCGCCTGCGCCTTGAGTCGCTGCGCGAGACTCACG
>JANNKK010000300.1:0-5279 GCA_031396245.1 Gemmatimonadaceae bacterium | reverse complement strand
TCACTCGCTCAGAGACTCTCTTTCGCAGTCCCATCAGCATGCCTTGCACCTCGGAGAGTCGCGCCTCGAGATAGGCGTACTCCTTCGCGGAGATCAGATCCAGATCACGCGCCAGCAGCAGGTGATAGTCCGCCTCGCGAGCGGAGGCGATCGCGATCTCGAGGAAGCGATTGAACTGCGCCTGCGACGCGTAGCCGGCGCCTTCGGCGATGTTCGCCGGCACCGCAGCGATCGCGCGCCGAAGTTGACCGGTGAGTCCGGGGAAGCGCCGCGTCGAAGACCCGTCCGTCGCCGCATAGACGCGGAGGGTGAGCAGGTGTGCCTTCTCCCAGACCGTGAGTTTCCGGAACGGATACATGCGGAGAAGTTGTGCCCGGCCGAGGGGAGGCGCGCATCCGAATCCCGCATGCCGTTACCTTACATCTCCCATCTCCCATCCCCCATCTGATGTTGAGTCTTGGAATCGTTGGCCTGCCGAACGTCGGTAAATCGTCGCTCTTCAATGCGCTGACCTCCGCCCGCGCCGAAGCCGCCAACTACCCCTTCTGCACCATCGACCCCAACATCGGCGTCGTGAACGTCCCCGACCCGCGGCTCGACCGGCTCGCCGACATCGTGAAGCCGGAGCGCACCGTGCCCGCCGCCGTGCAGTTCGTCGACATCGCTGGGCTCGTGAAGGGCGCCAGCAAGGGAGAGGGGCGCGGCAATGCGTTCCTGAGCAACATCCGCGAGACATCAGCGATCGTGCACGTCGTGCGCTGCTTCGACGACCCCGACGTCATCCACGTCGACGGCTCGATCGACCCCGCCCGCGACCGCGAGACGATCGAGTTCGAACTCGCCCTCGCCGACCTGGGTGTGGTCGAGAAACGCCTCGACAAGGCGAAGCGCACCGCGAAGACCGGCGACAAGGCGGCGGCCACGGAGGCCGCGGCGCTCGAGCGCGCGCTCGCCTCACTCAGCGAAGGCAAAGCCCTCTGGCACGTCGCGCTCACGCCGGAGGAACGCACCTTCCTCGATCCGCTCCAGCTCCTCACCCTCAAGCCGATCCTCTACGCGGCGAATGTCACCGACGCCGAGCTCACCGGCGCCGAGGGCCCGCACGTGACCGCGCTGCGCGCGGCGATCGCCGCCGACCACGAGCCAGCAGAAGTCGTCACCTTCTCGGCCAAGATCGAGGCCGAGCTGTCAGAGCTGCCGGCCGGGGACCGCGCCGACTTCCTCGAGTCGCTGGGGCTGGAGTCGGCGGGTCTCGACCGTCTGATCCGGGGCGGCTACCACCTGCTCGGACTCCAGACCTACTTCACCGCGGGCGAGAAGGAAGTGCGCGCCTGGACCATCCATCAGGGCGACACCGCTCCAAAGGCAGCGGGCGTGATCCACTCCGACTTCGAGCGTGGGTTCATCCGAGCGGAGACGGTCTCCTACAACGACTTCCTCGGGCTCGGCGGCTGGAAGGGTGCGCGCGAGAAGGGCGCCGCCCGCGCCGAGGGGAAGGAGTATGTCGTCCAAGACGGAGACGTCCTGCTCTTTCGCTTCAACGTTTGAGACCCTTCAGACGGCGGACGGCGGACGGCGGTTGAGCAGACGGGCGATGCGGACTGCGGGATAGGACCAGCAGAGCCAACCGGGGAGGCGGACCCACTTCCACTCCTCGGCCGTCGGATCGAGCAGCGCGTGCATCCAGTACCGCGCCCGGTCACCCGGACGATCGATCCAGTGGAGCGCCCAATCGTGATCGGGTCGCCACGCCGCGTCTCCGCGCAGCATCCGGTCGACGCAGGCACTCACCGCGGATGCGAGCGGCCCCTTCGCCTCGCGCTGCTCGCCGGTGACGAGGAACTCAGCGAGCGCGAATCCCAGCGCGAGCGCTCCGACGCCCTGTCCTCCGAGGGACTCCGTTCGCAGCGCGCTCGCCGCGTCGGGCCACCGGTCGATGAGCCGCGCGAAGACGACGACCTCTTCCGCCAGCGACCAACCGTGCTTGGTCGCGTGCATCGCGTGCAGCTCAAGCGCGTCCCGGCCGCTCGGCGTTCGGAGGCCAACCCCCGCGACCTCGACAGTCTCTCCCCGGGCGAACGCGTCGTCGACCGCGACCGGCGACGGGAACCGCCGCGCGGCGAACCGCCAGTGGAGCTCGATCAGGGACTCGGCATCCCCTCGCTCGAAGTCATACGCCGCGGCTCCGGCCTGGATCGCGCGCTGTTGCGCCCGGGTCATACCGGATCGCCGACGCCACCCCGCGCCGAGCAACGCCGCCGCCGCTGCTTCGCGATCCTCCGGCCGCACCACGAGGTCCAAGTCGGTGAAGTGACGCAGCGAGAAGTCATCCCACGCGAGCGCCGCCAACGCCGGCCCCTTCCACAGCATCCAGCCGACTCCAGCGCGGTCCAACGCTGCCGCCACGTCGCGCACCGTCGATGCGGCTGCGAGCGCACGCGTGGCCGCGAGTCTCGCGTCGTCCGTGAGGGCTGGCGGCAGCACGGCCGCGCCGTCCCCGCGTCGGATCGTCGAGGCGAGGAGTGGGCCGAGCCGGTTGGAGAGTAGGAGTCCGAGGACTGCCGGGTCGGCGAGCAGCGTGCCCGCCTCCTGATTGGTGCCGCGCCGGAGGGCGGCGCGGACTGCCGCGCGCAGCTGCTCGAGTGAGAGCGTGAAGCTCAGCCGGTGCGGGCGTTCATCGGTGCACCGTCCATCCGGCCAAGCGTCTTCTTCGTGCGAGTCTGCTCGGAGACGGAGCCGAAGCGCTCGAGGACCGGCGCCGAATAGGGCGCCTTGATCGCTGGCGTGGGACACTTCACGGGGAACGAGGACATCAGGGATCGGCCTTGGTGCGAGAGATCGCGGACCTTCCGCTCACCCTGTAATAACGAGCGACGGCGCTCGAAGTCAACGCCGACGTCACGCCGTGACACCGACCGCGGCCATCGTCAGCGACACCGCGCGGACGGTATCCGCGAGGCCGCCCTGCCCCTCCCCGACCGCGAGTCGGTACGCTCGCAGACCCTGCGCGGCACGTCCGAGCGCGATGAGTTCCTCGGCGCGTGCGGTCCCATCGAGGAGATAGTGCACGTAAGAGTTCTCGACCAACGACCGAAGGGCGGCGGCCCCGGAGAGCGGCGTGATGCGCCCAAGCACCTCGCGCTCCTGGAGGAGGAACCAACCGGCGAGTGGTACCGCCACGCTGGCGCGCGCGAGACCCGCGCTCTCGAGCGCGAGGGCCCGTTTGTCCCACGTAGGGGAGAGCGCCGGAAGCGCCTGCGCGCCACCGACGGGGATCGCCGGGGAATCGCCCCAGAGGCGGAGATGATCGTACGCGGGCCACGCCATCCACCGATCGCTCCCCGGCGTCAGCGCAAGAACGTCCTCCGTCAGCACTGAGAGTCCCGCCTGCGCGAATGCGGCGGCCATCGTGGACTTCCCCGCTCCCCCCGGCCCCACGAACGCCCACGCGACGCCACCGCGCACGATCGCGCTCGCGTGAACCGCCAGCACGCCTCGCCGCCGCAAGACGAGGCCAAGGACTGGGCCGAGAAGGAAGGTGAGCGCATCGGCCTCGGTGAGCGGCGCGTCCCAGTCGCACCAGACCTCCGATCCGTCTTCGCGCACGTGGAAGCGGATGCCCTCGGCGTAGGTCAACCGGAGGATGTCCCCCACGCCCGGTCGGTCGGCGACGAGGGGAGGCGCGGCGCTCGCGTCCGCCTCGCTTCGATAGAACTCGCGTTCGCTCGCCCGACCCCACGTGATCGCGTCGGAAGGCCTCGCCGCCAAGTGGACGCGGACGTCGGGCTTCGATGTGCGGGCGACCACCGGGATGCCGCGCAGCGGCACCTCGCTCTCGATCACGAGACCGTAGAGCTCGCAGCGATCGGTCATCGGACACCCACCGGCGGCTGCGCGAGCCACCGCGCCAGTTCGATCACGCGCCACGCGGCGAACACCTCGTCGGCGGTGCCGTTCGCGAGGATCGCCTTGAGCTTGCGGAGATCCACCCAGGACCCCATCGGCGAGCGCGGGTCCGCCGTCGCGCCGAGCCGACGCCACTGCCGCACCCGCGCCTCGTAGTAGCCGGCCATCGGTGTCTTAGGGCGCGCCACGAGCGCGTCCGGCATCGCGCCGCGGAGGACGGACCGCATCAGGTGCTTCCGCTGCGCCCAGGGCACCGAGGGCAGCGAGAAGAGGAAGGTGATCACCCGTGGGTCCATATAGGGGAGCAGCACCTGCACCGCCGCGCCGCTCATCGCGGGGGACTCATCCCACAACGAGTTCTCCCAGATCGGCTGCGAGAGTGCCCGCGCCGCGAGCGCCCTCGCGGGATGCAGCCGTCCGGGGAGAACATCCGGGAATGGATGGCGCGAGAGCAGCGATCGATCGACCCAAGCCGGAGCTCGCCGCGCCCGCGCGTCCCGCCAGCGCTCGATGGCGCCGGAACTCCGGCGGAGTCCGACCCACGGACGTGCGCCAGTCTCCGTGCGAAACGCGCGCCAACGCTGCCACGTGCGCACCAAGCCCGAAGAGCGGAGTTGGTCCACGAGCGTCGTCGGGAAGAGCAGCGTATCGACATCCTCGCCAAGCAGCGCCACCGGCGCGACAGAGGCGAGTTCCGCGGCGGCGGCGCGCCAGACACCGGGCTCGGGGTCTATCGACGGTTCGGGTGTGCGATACGTCCCCGCGTCGACGAACCCGCAGTCGGGCGCCATCTCGGTGACTCGGTGCGCGAGGCCGGCGGCCTTCGCGGCAAGGGCGGCCCACTCTCCCTCATCATCGGCTGGCAGGAGGGCCCGCCACGAATGCGTGATCGCCGTGAGAGCGACGGCTGGAGCGTTGCGTCGCGCGGCGAGAGCGAGTGCCGGTGAGTCGAGCCCGCCGCTCAGGAGCAGCGAGGCGCGCGGACCGCGCAGTCGGTCCGCGACCGCCCGCCCGAGAACCTCGTTGAACTCCTCGATCACCTCGCCACTCGGTGTCTCGCGCCGCTCCTCCGGAGCCGGGAGCGCCCAGTGACGGCTCAGGCGTCGGGTGCCGTCACGTTGGATCACCAGCGTATGCGCCGCAGGCAGTCGCTCGATGCCCGCGCGAAAGGTGATCGTCGGCGTCAGGAGGGCGCCGGAGCCGAGGAACTCCGCGCAAGATCGGCCTGAGCCTGCGGGCGATGGCCGGCAACCCGTGGGACGACTTCGCCAACACCCACCGGCCGGGCAGCCGGGTGACGGGCAAAGTGACCCGCATCGCCGAGTTCGGGGCGTTCGTGCAGGTGGCCGACGGGGTGGAGGGGCTGGTGCATG
>JANNKK010000273.1:0-1618 GCA_031396245.1 Gemmatimonadaceae bacterium | reverse complement strand
GCCCACGGATCCCATTGAAGCTCGCTGCTGCACAGCTCCGCGGTTGGTGCGGCCTTCACCTTCGCGTCGATCGAGACGGTGGTCGACATGCGTTCCTCCGTCGCTGTGCCCGGAGATGGCGGCTCCGGAACAGCGTTAAGGTTAGTACCACCTTTACTTGGGCTGACTGAGACGCAGCTCATGATCGGTTGCCTTTAGGAAGTAGTTGAGGTCCGGCCGCTCAGCTCGGGCAGGGACCTGAGCGTGCGGCGCGGGCGCAGGGTCTTGACCAGGCTGGCCGGGTCGCCGGCACAGCGATACAGCGCCGGCGGGCGGTGCCGGCCGCCCGGGACGGAGTTGCCCGTGGGGAGAATGCTGCCGGTCGCCTCGACGCGACGGCGGAAGTTGGTGGGGTCGATCCTTCGTCCCAGGATGACTTCGTAGACGGCGCGCAACTGCGCCATCGTGAAGAGGGGCGGCAGGAACTGGAAGGCCACCAGCGCGTACTCCACCTTGTTGCGCAATCGCTGGAGGGCGTAGTGGAGGATCTCGTCGTTGTCGAATGCCAGCTCCGCAGGGAGCTCATCGACGGGGAACCAGGCGGCTTCCATCGTCTTGCGGCCCGGCGCGATCTCGGTGCCGTCGGTGCGGACGAGCGCATAGTACGCGACGACCGCCGCCTCGATCTGCTGGGAGGCATCGCGGAGCTCGAAGGTGTAGAGCTGCTCGAGGTAGGAGGCGCGGAGGGCGCTCTTCTCGAGGAGCTGGCGCCACGCCGCCTCGTCGAGCGCCTCATCGCCCCAGAGCTTGCCTCCGGGAAGCGACCACGAGCCGGCGAACGGGTCCACCGCCCGCCGGACGAGGAGGACCTGCAGGCGAGGCTGGCCTTCAGTATCCGGCCGGATGCTGAAGATGACGACGGCCACGACGACTGACGCCTGGGCACTCGGGGAATGCGGGGAGCTCGCGGTGAGCGGATCGGACTGAGGTCTCATGGTCGGCGACACGGACTTAAGGTTACCACAACCATAACGTGAGGAACAACGAGGTGGCGGAGATTCTACGGCCGGCCGGCACCCTCCGTGCGCACCGAGCCATGGGTGCCGAAGAATCGCGCGCAGGCCGCCGCGTGGGCAGCGCGCGCCTCGATGTCGAAGTCGGCGAGCGGGCGCGGCTCCGGGTCGAAGTGGCCGTGACGGTCCTCGCCTAGCACCAGCGACGCGGTGAGGCGATGGGGACCGACGTGCCGCACTCGCGTCGGGATGTAGCTGATGCCGACGCCAATGCGGCGGTCGCGCCCGCGGTTCGGCGCCGAGCTGTGCAGGAGGTGCGTGTGGTGCAGCGAGCATTCGCCCGCTCGCAGCACGAGTGGCATCGCGCCCGCCGCGTCCACGTCCATCTCCGCCTGCTGGCCATTGGACAGGAGATTGGCGGCGGCGCGATGCGTCGTGTGCGGAAGCTGGCCTAGCCGATGACTGCCCGGCAGCGCCATGACACAGCCCGTCTCCGGCAGGCTGTCCGTCAGCGCGACCCAGGCGGTGACGTGCTGGTCGGCCGGATCGAGGCCGAAGTACGTCGCGTCCTGATGCCAGGAAACGAACGCGTCGTCACCGGGCTCCTTGATCCACATGGTGAGGTG
>JANNKK010000271.1:0-17007 GCA_031396245.1 Gemmatimonadaceae bacterium | reverse complement strand
ATGCAGCGGATCGTCGACGACCTCCTCGACCTCTCCCGCATCGAGTCGGGAGGCTGGGTGCCGAACCCCGACGTGATGGAGCTGGCGTCGGTCGCGAACGAGGTGCTCGCGTCGTCGCGCGATGCCGCCGACGCGAAGGGGCTCCGATTGGCGACTGACATCCCGCGCGAGGCGAGCACCCTGTACGCCGACGCCACCGCACTCCGGCAGGTGCTCGGCAACCTCGTCGACAACGCGGTGCGACATACCGCGACCGGGGAGGTCGTCCTCTTCGCGCGCCCGCACGAACGCGGCACCGTCGTCGGCGTGCGCGACACCGGCGTGGGCATCGCCGCCGAGCATCTGCCGCGGATCTTCGAGCGGTTCTATCGCGTCGATCCGGGCCGCTCGCGCGAGGAAGGGGGCACCGGCCTCGGCTTGGCGATCGTCCGTCACCTGGTCGAGGCGCACGGGGGCCGCGTGACCGCCGACTCGGAAGTCGGACGCGGCACGACGATCTCGGCGCGCTTCCCGCACGCGCCGGCCTGAGGCACGAAGGGAGCGAACTGCCCTCGTTACACGTTCGTGGCGTGACCGTAGGAGACCTGCGACCGGACCACGGGAGATTCGGGGGGTCAGGTGGGCGCCACGTGGCGGCCGCCCGACACCGACAGAACCCCTTCACGAGACGCAGATGCGCCTTCGTTCACGCACTCCCTTGCAGGTCCTGTTCCTCTCCCTCGCGCTCGTGTCGCCGGCGGCCGCTCAGGCACCGACCACCGGACGCATCACCGGCCGGATCCTGGACGCCGCTTCAGGCGCCGGGCTCTCCGATGCCGGGGTCCAAGTGGTGGGAACGACCCAGGGCACGATGTCGGGAGTCGAGGGGCGCTACACGATCGGCAACGTCACGCCGGGAACGGTCACGATCCAGGTCCGCCGGATCGGTTACGCGCCGAAGACGATTACCGGGCTCTACCTCGACGCCGGGAAGACCCTTGTGCAGGACATCACCCTGGTCCAGGCGAGTGTGCAGCTGACGGCACAGGTCGTCACGGCCAACGCCGAGCGAGGCTCGGTGAACGAGGCGCTCGACGCGCAGAAGAACTCCATCAATGTGGTCAGCAGCGTGACCGCGGAGCAGATCGCCAAGAGCCCCGACGGCGACGCGGCGCAGGCGGTCGGTCGGGTCGCCGGCGTGAGCGTACAGGACGGGAAGTACGTCTTCGTGCGCGGGCTCGGCGACCGCTACTCGCAGACGTCGCTGAATGGCGCGCGCATCCCGAGTCCCGAGCCGGAGCGGAAGGTCGTCCCGCTCGACCTCTTCCCGAGCGGACTCCTGCAGTCGATCACCACCGTGAAGACCTTCACCCCGGACCAGCCCGGCGATTTCTCCGGTGCGCAGGTGGACATCCAGACGCGTGAGTTCTCGGGCCCACGCACGTGGGTGTTCAGCAGCGCGACTGGTGCGTCCGACGCCGTACTCTTCCGCAACCTGCCGATGCCGTCGCGCGTGGGCGGCGACGTCATCGCCTTCGGTGCCGCCAACCGCACGCTCCCGTCCTTCATCCGGACCTTCGGCAACTTCGCAACTTCGCTGCCGGGTCAGGGCGACTACAACCGGATGGTCTCCGAATTCCGGAACTCCTGGACCCCGCTCTCGCGCGACGGGCTCGTCAACGGTGCGACCTCGTTCAGCGTCGGCGGAAACGATCTCATCCGCGGGCAACGCTTCAACTATCTCGCCTCCGGCACGTACTCGCACGGCACCGAGGCGAAGCTCGACCAGGTGCGCGCGGTCGCGATGCCGACGACCGGCGCGGCTCCCACGGAGTCCGACCGCTTCGAGGGAGAGACCGGCCGGACGACCGTCCTCTGGGGCGGCCTCGCGAACATCAGCACGGTGCTCGGCCTGCGGACGCGGCTCGCGCTGAACAACACCTACAACCGCACGATGGACTCCGAGGCGCGGATCGAGGAGGGCCTCTCGGAGAACCTCGGCATCCCCTTCATCATCTCCCGGCAGCGCTACGTGGAGCGCAGCGTGCGCTCGTCGCAGCTCCTGCTGCAGAGCGACCTCACGGCCGACCAGAAGATCGAGTTCTCGCTGAGCGCCTCCGGCGTGACGCGGGCTGAGCCCGACCGCTCGGAGTTCGTGCAGGCGATCTTCAGCGACCCGAGCACGGGCGTCGTGATGACGCCGCAGTGGTTCTCCTCGTCGACCGAGGGCGCGGTGCGCTCCTTCAGCGATCTCGGTGAGGACGCTTACGAGGCCCGCGCCCATTACCGCGTGCAGTTCGGCGAGGTCGGTCGGCTGCTGGCGCTGAAGGTCGGCGGGCTCGGGCGCTACGGGCACCGCAACGCGACGAGCACCTCCTATAGCATCAGCGCCTCGGGCCTCACGCAGGCCGAGCGCGAGCAGTCGGCGGAGCGGATCTTCGCCTCGTACCTCGGGACCTCCGACTCGGTCTGGCGCATCACCCCGCTCGGCGCCGGCGGCGACTA
Source organism: Gemmatimonadaceae bacterium (assembly GCA_031396245.1). Classification (GTDB taxonomy): domain Bacteria; phylum Gemmatimonadota; class Gemmatimonadetes; order Gemmatimonadales; family Gemmatimonadaceae; genus Pseudogemmatithrix. The sequence continues at coordinate 14,523 of JANNKK010000271.1, read as the reverse complement.
CCGGGCGACCGACTTCCTCTACTCCGGCTTCGCGATGGCCGAGAAGGAGTTCGGTCCGCGCTGGCAGGCGATCGTCGGCGCGCGCGTCGAGTACTCCGACGTGATGGTGGAGGCCGAGCCGACGATCGGCGCGCTGAGCACCACGCACCCGACCTATCTCGACCTCCTCCCGGCGGTCGCGATCACCTTCCGGCCCAATGGAAGGACCAACCTGCGCTTCTCGGCCTCGCAGACGCTCTCGCGGCCCGAGTACCGCGAACTCGCGCCGATCCAGTACCGCGAGGTGCTCGGCGGCGACAACGTGATGGGCAACCCCGACCTCAAGCGCGCCCTCATCCAGAACGTCGACGTGCGCTGGGAGTACTACATCGGCGCTGGCGAGGTCGTGAGTGTCGCCGCCTTCGGCAAGCGGTTCACCGACCCGATCGAGCGCGTGTACCGCGGAGCGTCGGGTACGCGCATCGTGACGTTCGTCAATGCCCGCGGCGCGGACAACTACGGCCTCGAGGTCGAGGCACGCAAGAACCTCGACTTCATCAGCGCCCGGCTGGCCAACCTCACACTGGCGTCGAACCTCACCCTGATGTCGAGCGCCATCCGTCTCGACCCCGCCGCGATCTCGGTCACGAATACCGCGCGCGGGATGGTCGGCCAGGCGCCGTACATGTTCAATGCCGGCCTCACCTGGAGCTCGAACCTCGGCGCGGCCAGCGCGACGTTGCTCTACAACGTGGTCGGCGAGCGGATCACCGACGCCGGCGAAGTGCCGATGCCCGACGTCGTGGAGCGGGAACGCCACGTGGTCGACCTCTCGGTGCGATTCCCCGTCCTCGAGGAACTCTCGGCGCGGATCGATCTCAAGAACCTGCTCGATGCGCCCTACACCACGCTGCAGGGACCGGTCACGCGGGAGTCGTACCGCGTCGGTCGCGGTGTCACCATCGGGCTCAGCTGGCGGCGGTAACACACCCGAGACCGGTCACGCCCCACTCCGTGACCGCAACGTGACCAGAACGCCACCGTGAGCTGACACGGTGGCGTTCTGTTACGTGCACACCCAAACGGAAAAGGATCGATGACACTTCAGTTCCCGCGATCGATGACGGCGCTCCTCACCAGCGCACTCCTGCTCACCGCGTGCAACGACTCGACGACCGGTCCGACGCCGATCCCGCCCGGCGACGCGACGATCACCACCAACATCACGACCGACCGGACCTTCCACGCCGAGACGACGTACACACTCTCCGGCTTCATCCAGGTGACGAACGGCGCCATCCTCACGATCGAGCCCGGCACCCGGATCGCCGGTGATTTCGATGTGGTGGGGTCGTCCCTCTTCATCACGCGCGGCGCGAAGATCATCGCCAACGGCACGGCCGCCGAGCCGATCCTGTTCACCTCCGAACGCCCGGTCGGCCAGCGGCAGGCCGGCGACTGGGGTGGACTGGTCATCATCGGCAACGGGATCATCAATCGGTCCGGAACCATCCAGGTCGAGGGCACGGGCACCGGCCCGGAGAACCCCGCGCAGAACTACAGCGGTGGCGTCAGCAACACCGACGACAGCGGGATCCTCCGCTACGTGCGCGTGGAGTTCGCCGGGTATGCCCCGGCGGCGAACCTGGAGCTGAACTCGTTCACCTTCGCTGCCGTCGGAAGCGGCACCACGGTCGAGTATGTGCAGTCGCTCTACGGCCTCGACGACGCATTCGAGTTCTTCGGCGGCGCCGTGGACGCGAAGTATCTCGTCTCGTACGAGTCCGGGGACGACCACTTCGACATGTCCGAGGGCTATGTCGGCCGGTTGCAGTACCTGATCGCCTACCAGAGCCAGCTCGTCGTGCCGCGCCCCGGCGCCGGCAGCGCGTCGTCGGATCCGCAGGGGATCGAGAACGACGGCTGCAATGGCGCCGGCTGCGATCTGGGCCATAACTCGACGCCCTTGAACACTCCGGTGGTTGCGAACTTCACCCTCGTCGGCACCGGAACCGGCACCGATGTCGACCCGACCTCGGGTGGCTACGGCGCGATCCTCCGACGCGGCACCGGCGGCTATTACGTGAACGGCCTGATCGCCCGCTGGCCCAAGGGCGCCTTCGGCCTCCGTGACGCCGGCACGCAGACCAGGATCACCGACGGCTTCCTCGATGCGCGCAACATCCTCGTCCTCGAGAGCCCGTCGATCTTCACGACCACCTCCAGCGGCTTCGTGATGAGTGACTCGGTTGCGCGGAACATCACCCGCGATGCGGTCGCGACGACCGCCGCGCAGTTCACGACCTTCACGATGCCGGCGACCAGCGCCGCCTCCTTCGACTGGACGCCTTCGGGGGCCGCGCTCGCGGCGACCGGCGGCCTGACGGTCTTCGCCGGAAACATGGCGACTGCTGCCGGCACCTTTGTGCAGGGTACCGCGTTCCGCGGTGCCGCCGCACCGGCCGGTGCCAAGTGGTGGGCCGGCTGGACCTCCTACGCCAAGAACTGAGCTGCATGAATCGGCCGCGCGTGGCGCATCGCTTCACGCTCCTGCTGCTCGCGACCTCGATCGGCGTCGGTGCCTGCGAACGCGGGGAGGCGACTCCCGCGAACCAGGCGCCGACGCCGGCCGGCGTCATTGATAGTGCCCTTCCGATCGACACGCTCCTCAGGCGCTTCCGCGCGACGATCGCCGACACACCGACCGTGCTCCGCGGCGGGGCGGCAACGCCGGAGGCACTGACGCGGGCCCTGCTCACGGCGGTCGAGCGAAGGGACACCTCGGCGATCCGCTCGCTCGTGATGGACCGCGCGGAGTTCGCGTGGCTCTACTACCCGCACACGAAACTCACCCGCCCGCCATTTGAGCTCGGTCCTGACCTCGCCTGGATGCAGACCCGCCTCTCGAGTGAGCAGGGGATCACGCGCCGGTTCGAGCGGTACGGTGGCTCGCGCCTCCGATTCACCGGGCTGAGCTGCAGCGACTCCAGCGGGCGCGAGGGACCGAACCGACTCATCGCGGATTGCCGGGTGCGCTTCATCGCCGCGGATTCGGGCGAGCGCGAGATGCGGCTCTTCGGCGCGTTGCTCAACCGCGACGGCCGGTACAAGTTCCTCACCTACGCCAACGATCTCTGACTTTCCAATGGGATGACCGCGCCGCGCTCTCTGGCGTGGCTGCGCGCACTCGCCCTGCTCTGGATCGGACTGCTCGCGGGCTTCGGTGCCGGCATCGAGTGGATCCGCTCGCGGCCGAGACCCCCTGAACCCTCCGGCGGGATCGACCTCGTCGGCGCCGGCGCGACCTTTCCGTATCCGCTCTACCGACGTTGGTTCGCCGAATACGCGGCGGCCACCGGCGTGCGGATCAACTATCTCTCGCTCGGGTCAGGGGAAGGCCTGCGGCTCCTCTTCGAGGGAGAGGTGGACTTCGGTGCGACCGACCGCCCACTGCGCCCTGACGAACTCGCCCGCGCGAGCTGCGGACCGCTGGTGGTCCCGACCGTTCTCGGCAGCATCGCGGTCGTTGTGAACCTCCCCGGCATCACCGTCCCGCTGCGACTCGATGCGGACGCCCTCGCCGACATCTACCTTGGACGGGTCACACGATGGGACGCCCCGGCGATCCATCGACTCAACCCCGAGGTCTCCCTGCCGTCGCTTCCGATCCACGTGGCCCATCGCGCGCGCGCCAGCGGGACGAGCACCGTCTTCGCGCGGTACCTGGCGACGGCGCGCGCGTGGCGTTCACGCGCCGGGGACCCTGAGGCGACCTGGCCGGTCGGACAAGCCTTCGAGGGGAATGAGGGTGTCGCCGCCGAGGTGCGCGCGAGCGTGGGCGCGATCGGCTTCGTCGAACAGGCTTACGCGGCGCAGTCACGGCTCGCCGTGGTCGCGGTGCGGAATGACGCCGGCCGATTCGTCCTCCCCGACTCCACGAGTCTCGCCGCGACCGGTCGTGACCTGACCGGCCCGGCGGTCCCCGACTCCATCCCCGGTCTCGTCGGCGCGCGCGAGGCGGGCGCGTACCCGATCGTGGCGATCACACGACTCGTCGTCGATCGCGCGCTCGGGGACGAGCGACGCGCTGGTCACTTCCTCTCCTTCGCCCGCTGGGCCGTTCGTGAGGGTGGAGGTTCCGCGACCGCCCTCGGCTATGCCCCATTGCCCCCTCGGGCGGCCGACGCGGTACTTCGGCGCCTCGCGTCCGTGGTTCCGGGCCGGTGCACCAAGCCGGCCGCGGTCCAGTGATGTCGCAGCGCCCCACCGACGGACCCTACCGAGCGGGGCGCGACGAACGCGACCTCCGCCTTGCCGCGATCGACATCGGCTCCAACTCCATCCGGACGATCGTCGCGGACGTCTTTCCAGACGGCGAGATCCGGATCGTCGATGAGATGAAGGCGGCGCCGCGCCTCGGCGCCGGTCTCGCGAAGTCGGGACAGCTCGACGACGCGCATATGGACCAGGCGGTCGAGGCCCTGTCGCGGATGGCCACCCTTGCACGGCAGCACGGCGCGAAACGGATCGAGGTCGTCGCGACGAGTGCGGTCCGTGACGCCGCCAATGGCGCGACGTTCCTCTCGCGCGTGCGGAAGGAGTCGGGCCTCCGGCCACGCGTGCTCGTCGGGGAGGAGGAGGCGCGTCTCGCCTTCCGGTCGGCGCTGGCCCACTTCGAGTTGGGCCGCGGGCGCTCGGTCGTGATGGACATCGGTGGAGGATCGCTCGAACTCGCGTTGGCCGCCGAGGGACTGGTCGAACGCCTCGTCACCTTCCCCTTCGGCGCGATCCGGATGCACGAGCAGTTCCTCGCCGACCGGCCGGGACCGAAGGGCGTGAAGAAGCTCCGCAAGCACGTCCGCACCGAGATCAAGCGCGTGCTGCCGGTACGCGACTGGCGCGGCGCCGAGGTGATCGGATCGGGCGGGACGTTCACCAACCTCGCGGGGATGTATCTGGCCCGGCAGGGGATCAAGGTCCGGAGCGTGCACGGCACGCGGATCCCGCGCGCTGAGATCGAACACATCCTGGAACAGCTCACCTCGATGACGGTCGAGGAGCGGCTCGCCGTGCCGGGGCTCAATGCCGGACGCGCCGACATCATCGTCGCCGGACTGGCCGTCGCGGCCGAGGTGCTGGCGCGAGTGGAGCCGCGCGAACTCGGCGCCTCGGGCTTCGGGATCCGCGAGGGACTGCTGCTCGAGACGGCGCGCGTGATGCCCGTCATCGCCGACCCGGGCGAGGCGCGCGCCCGGTCGGTGCTCGGATTCGCCGAGCGCTGCCGATACGAGGTCCCGCACGCCAAGCAGGTGCAGACGCTCGCCCTGCAGCTCTTCGACGCGATCGGCACGCGGATCGGCTGCGATGCGGCCGACCGCCAGACACTCTCGGACGCAGCGCTGCTGCACGACGTCGGCTACCACATCAACTACGAGCAGCACCACAAGCACTCCTTCCACCTCATCCAGCACGCCGACCTGCTCGGGATCCCGCCCGACGAGCAGATCGTGATCGCCCACGTCGCCCGTTACCATCGCGGCAAGGCGCCGCGGCGGAAGCACGAGCAGTTCTGGGAGCTCGACAAGGACTCCCGTGAGCGCGTCGAACGGCTCGGTGCGATCCTGCGCGTCGCGGACGGCTTCGACCGCGGGCACGCGAGCGCGGTCGAGCGGATCAAGGTGAGATGGCTCGAGCGGGCGATCCGCCTCACCCCGGTCCCCCGCCGGGCGAGCGATCCGATGCGACTCGAACTCTGGGGGGCGAGCCGCAAGTCGGGACTGCTCGCCGAGGTCGCCGCCGTTCCGGTGGAGGTCGTCGGACCCGACGGGACCGTCTTCGCCGAGGAAGAGCCTACCTAGCGAGCGTGATCGCCTACGGTGTGATCGCGGCGAACGCGGCGCTGGAGGAGGGGGGCCGTCCCGGGGTCTTCGGCGCCGAGCTGGTGAGGGGGCTCGCCTGCACGTTGAACGCGCCGCTCTCGCGGCTGGCACCCCACGAGTCGCGGAGCAGCATCCGATGCGTCGCGCGCTCTCCCTGTTCCCCCGGGTCGCGCTGGATGTAGCCGCCGTCAGGCTGCAGGTCCCACGCCTGCCGGTTGTCGGCGAGACAGACCTCGAGGACCGACTGCAGCCGCTCCTTGAACGTGGGGTTCTCGACCGGCGTCACGACCTCGACGCGGCGGTCGAAGTTGCGCGGCATCCAGTCGGCGGAGCCGAAGAAATACTCCGGAGCGCCGTCGTTGCCGAACATCCAGATGCGTGAATGCTCGAGGAAGCGGCCCACGATGCTGATGACGCGGATCCGCTCAGAGAGTCCCGGAACACCCGGGCGCAGGCAACAGATGCCACGGATGACGAGGTCGACCTCGACTCCCGCCGACGAAGCGCGATAGAGCGCCTCGACGCACTCAGGGTCGACGATCGCGTTCATCTTGGCGATGATCCGCGCCGGCCGGCCAGCCATCGCGTGCGCCGTCTCCCGGTCGATCAGGCTGAGGACCCGTTGCCGCATGTTCACCGGTGCGACGAGGAGCCGCCGGTAGTTCTCCCGTCGCGAGTACCCGGTGAGGGAGTTGAAGAGGTCGCTGATGTCGGAGCCGATCGCCTCGTCACAAGTGAGCAGTCCGACGTCGGTGTAGACCCGCGCGGTGCGTGTGTTGTAGTTCCCCGTCCCGATGTGCAGATAGCGACGGATCCCGTCGGGCTCCTTGCGAACGACGAGCGCCGTCTTGGTGTGCGTCTTGAGGCCGGGGAGCCCATAGACGACGTGCACGCCGAAGGACTCGAGCGTCCGTGCCCACGCGATGTTGTTCACCTCGTCGAACCGCGCCTGCAGCTCGACGAGCACCGCGACCTGCTTGCCGCGCTGCGCCGCCTGCGTGAGCGCCTGCACGATCGCGCCGTCGCCGGAGGTGCGATAGAGCGTCATCTTGATCGCGAGCACGTGGTCGTCCCGCGCCGCCGATTCGATGAAGGTCTCGACCGAGGCCCCGAAGGAGTCGAAGGGATGGTGCACCAGGATCTCGCGCTCGCGGATCACGTCGAAGATCGAACGGCTCGCGTCGCGGAGCTCGGCCGGCACCACGGCGATCAGCGGCGGGTCACGGTGCTCGGGGATCTCGATCGAACTGAGGGAGAGGAGATCGCCGACGTCGAGCAACGACCCCGGCTCGTGGATCTCGCGGTCGGAGAGGGGCGCCATCTCCGGAGCCTCGCTCGCGCGGAGCTCGTCGAGCAGCAGGTCGCGGAGGTGTCGCGGCATCCCGCTCTGCACCTCGACCCGCACCACCTCGCCGAAGCGGCGCTGGAAGAGCTGCTCCTCGATCGTCGCGAGCAGGTCCTCGGGCTCCTCCGTATGCGAGATCTCGAGGTCGGAGTACCGCGTGAGGCGAAAGAGGTGGCTGCCGAGGATCTCCATCCCCGGGAAGAGGGCGTCGAGGCGGGCCGCGATCAGGCCCTCGAGCGGGACGAACGAGTGCGGCCGGCCCGTCGGCACCCAGCGTGGCAGGCTCTTCGGCACCTTCACCCGCGCGAACCGCACATCGCCGCGATCGGGGTCGCGGAGTTCCACCGCCAGCGAGAGCGAGAGGTTCGAGATGTAGGGGAAGGGGTGCCCCGGATCGACGGCGAGCGGCGTCAGTACCGGGAACACCTGCGAATCGAAGAAGGCGTCGATCCGCGTGCGCTCCTCATCGTCGAGTTCGTCCACACCGAGCAGGCGGACGCCGATCGCGCGAAGGCGCGGCAGCAACACATCGTGGAGACAGTGCCGCGAGCGTTCGAGGAGCCCGTGAACGCGCGCGGCGATGAGCTCGAGCTGTTCGGTCGGCGTCAGGCCGTCGGCCGAGGTCTGGAGCACGCCGGCCGCCAGCTGCCGGCGCAATCCGGCGACGCGGACCATGTAGAACTCGTCGAGGTTCGACGCGAAGATCGCGAGGAACTTGAGCCGCTCGAGGAGGGGCGTGCGTTCGTCCTCCGCCTCGTGAAGCACCCGGGCGTTGAACTCGAGCCACGAGAGTTCGCGGTTCAGGTAGGCCGGGTTCTTGGAGACGAAGGCGTGCACGATGACCTAGCCGCGAAGCGCGGCGATGACGTAGTAGGAGATGGCAGCCACCCCCGCCGACGCCGGGATCGTCACGACCCACGCCCACACCATCCGGCGGGCGATCCCCCAACGGACTGCCGAGAGCCGATGCGCGGCGCCGACCCCGACGATCGCTCCGGAGATGGTGTGCGTGGTGCTCACCGGGATGCCGAACCACGTGGCGAGGAAGATCGCCGAGGCGCCGCCAGTCTCGGCGCAGAACCCACCCATCGGGCGGAGCTTGGTCACCCGCGACCCGAGCGTGTGCACGATCCGCCACCCGCCCATCAGCGTGCCGAGCGCGATCGAGAAGTGCGCGCCGAGCTTGACCCAGAAGGGGATCTCGTCCCCGTTCGCCAAGTGGAAGTGCCGGAGGAACCCGGTCTCATTCACGAAGTACGCTTGGCCCGCGACGAGCAGCGAGACGATGATCCCCATCGTCTTCTGCGCGTCATTGGCCCCGTGCGAGAGGGAGAAGAGAGCCGAACTCGTGATCTGCATCGCCCGGAAGATCGGCTCCATCGCGGCGCGGCGCGCCCGGCGGAAGAGCCACGTGGTCCCCACCATCAGGGACCAGCCAGCAGTCATCCCGACGAGGGGTGACACCACGATGAAGATGACCGGCTTGACCCAGCCGGCGAGCAGCAGCGCCGAGAATCCCGCCTTCGCGATAGCCGCGCCTCCATAGCCACCGATCAGCGCGTGGGAGGAGCTCGAGGGGATCCCGTACCACCAGGTGATCAGGTTCCACGTGATCGCCCCAAGGAGGCCCGCGAGGATCACGTCGGGGTTCACGATCGCCAAGTCGATCATCCCGGTGCCGATCGTCTTCGCGACCTTCGTCTCGAAGATGAAGAGGGCGATGAAGTTGAACGTCGCCGCCCAGAGCACCGCGGTGAATGGACTCAACACCCGCGTCCCGACGATCGTGGCGATCGAGTTCGCCGAGTCGTGGAACCCGTTGATATAGTCGAAGATGAACGCGATCAGGACGATCGCGAGGATGTACCAGACCACGGTCAGGTATTCTTGAGGGAGATGCTCTCGAGCACGTTGGCGACGTCCTCGCACTCGTCGACCGCGTGCTCGAGGTTGTCGTAGATCTCCTTCCACTTGATCACCACGAGCGGGTCAGGCGTGCCGGCGAAGAGCGACTGGATCGCCTTCATGTAGAGCGCGTCGGCCTTCTCCTCCAGCTCCTTCACGAGCCGCGCATTCTTGTGCACCGCCGCCGGGGTACGGATCTGCTTCACCGCCGTGGCGATCACGTCCGCGCACTCCACCAGTACGCCGATCAGCTCCATCGCCGGCTCCCGCCGCTCGCTGATCCGGAACATGAGAACCCGCCGCGCCGTGCCGTCGATCAGGTCGATGACGTTGTCCAGCCGGCTGGCCAGCAGGTGGATGTCCTCGCGGTCGAGCGGCGTGACGAAGCTTCGGTCGATCCGCTGCATGATGTCGTACGTCAGCGCGTCGGCCGCGTGCTCCTCGGCCTTGATCTTCGCCGTCAGTTCCTCGAGTCGGTGCGGTTCAGCGAAGAGGTCGCGCAGGATCACGGCCGAGGTCTTCAGCCGATCCGAGAGTTGGTCGAAGAGGGCGAAGAAGCCTTCGTCCTTGGGGAGGAATCGCACGGAGTGGGGTCGGCGGAGGGGTGGGACCGCGTTTGATCGAAAGGCGACTCGACGCGGGCCCTAAAGATACCGGCCGTCGGAGGACCCCCGCAAACGACTCACTGCGAGTGGATGCAGAACGCCGACGAGCAGCCTACTCGATCGCGCGTAAGAGGCCGCGCTGCAACAGGATGGCTCGCCTCCGCGCCACCAGCTCAGGTTCCTCGAAGGCGCGGATCAAGACGGCCCCGGCGATGAATCCGCCAACGTGAGCCCAGACGGCGACGCCGCCGAGCTCCTCCCCGATCCCAGCGACCGAGGGAAGCCCCATGAGGATCTGCAGGGTGAACCACCAGATCAGGACGCTCCACGCCGGCAGCGCGACGATGAAGATCGGCGGGAAGAACATCCGCACCTTCACCCGTGGGAAGAGCACGAGGTACGCCCCCATCACCCCCGAGACGGCCCCCGAGGCGCCGACCGTCGGGATGGGAGACGCGGGGTCGACCAGCACGTGCGCGAGTCCCGCGACGAGTCCGCACACGAGGAAGAAGACGATGAATCGCCCCATTCCCATCACATCCTCGATGTTGTTCCCGAAGACCCAGAAGAAGAGGGCGTTGCCGAGCAGGTGACTCCAGCTTCCGTGCAGGAAGATCGAGAGGAAGGGCGTCGCCCAGTTGATCGGCTGGTCGTCGACGATGCACGCGAGCCCGGGTGCGATCGGCACGCCGCTGCCGAGGACGGCCTGACGGGTCAGCTCGCCTGGTACGAGGCCAAGATTGCAGACGCTCATCGCCAGCGTGCGGTCGTCGAATCCGGCTCCCTGAACGAGGATCCAGACGCACGCCATCGCCGCGAGGAGCAGGAGCGTCGCGACGGGCAGCCGGACCGTCGGATTGTCGTCGCTCAGGGGAATCATCGCGCCATCCTGTCAGCGTCGCTCAGAGAGGAAATCGCGTGAAACTGCCGTTTCGGCGCGAATCTTTGGCCCCACCCTTGCCGTTCATGGGATCGGCACTCACGAACGCCGCCTCTGCGGCCGAACTCTACGACGCTCAAGATACTCCCACGAGGAACGAATGGCAGACAAGGTGATCGGAATCGACCTGGGGACGACCAACTCGGTCGTTGCCGTGATGGAGGGAGGCGACCCCGTCGTCATACCCAACGCCGAAGGGGGTCGCACGACCCCGTCGGTCGTCGGCTTCAGCAAGGACGGCGAGCGACTCGTCGGCCAGATCGCGAAGCGCCAGGCGGTCACCAATCCGGCGAACACCGTCGTCTCGATCAAGCGCTTCATGGGCGGCAAGATGAGCGAGATGACGACCGAGATCGCGCGCGTCCCCTACAAGGTCGTGCGGGGCCAGAACGACCTCGCGTCGGTCGAAGTCCAGGGAAAGACCTACACACCCGCCGAGATCTCGGCGATGATCCTGCAGAAGATGAAGCAGACCGCCGAGGACTATCTCGGACACGCGGTCACGAAGGCCGTCATCACCGTGCCGGCGTATTTCAACGACTCCCAGCGCCAGGCCACGAAGGACGCCGGCAAGATCGCCGGGCTCGAAGTGCTCCGCATCGTCAATGAACCGACCGCGGCGGCGCTCGCCTACGGCCTCGACAAGAACAAGAAGAAGGACGAGAAGATCGCGGTCTTCGACCTGGGTGGCGGCACCTACGACATCTCGGTCCTCGAGCTCTACGAAGTGGACGGCACCCGGCAGTTCGAGGTGAAGTCGACCAATGGCGACACGCATCTGGGTGGTGACGACTTCGACCAGAAGGTCATCGACTGGCTCGTCGCCGAGTTCCGGAAGGACCAGGCGATCGACCTCTCGAAGGACCCGATGGCGCTGCAGCGCCTCAAGGAAGCGGGGGAGAAGGCGAAGATCGAGCTCTCGGGCACGATGACGACCGACATCAACCTCCCCTTCATCACCGCCGACCAGTCGGGACCGAAGCACCTCAACTACCAGCTCACGCGCGCCAAGTTCGAGCAGCTCGTCGACGACCTCGTGCAGCGCACGAAGGCGCCGATGGAGAAGGCGCTAAAGGACGCGGGCCTCTCGCCAGCCGACATCGACGAGGTGATCCTGGTCGGCGGCTCGACCCGGATGCCGAAGATCCAGGAGATCGTCAAGGATTTCTTCAAGAAGGAGCCCAATAAGGGCGTCAACCCGGACGAGGTCGTCGCGGTCGGCGCGGCCATTCAGGGCGCCGTGCTCACCGGCGAGCAGAAGGACGTGCTGCTGCTCGACGTGACGCCGCTCTCGCTCGGCATCGAGACCCTCGGTGGCGTCACCACCGTCCTCATCCCGCGCAACACGACCATCCCGACCAAGAAGTCTGAGACCTTCTCGACGGCCGACGACAACCAGACGACGGTCGAGATCCACGTCCTGCAGGGGGAGCGCGAACTCGCGCTGCACAACAAGACGATCGGGAAGTTCCAGCTCACCAGGATCCCGCCAGCCCAGCGCGGCATGCCGCAAGTCGAGGTCACCTTTGACATCGACGCGAACGGCATCCTGCACGTGACCGCCCGCGACAAGACGACCGGCAAGGAGCAGAAGATCCGGATCGAGGCGTCGAGCGGGCTCTCCGACGCCGAGATCGACCGGATGGTGAAGGACGCCGAGAAGAACGCGGCCGAGGACAAGCGGAAGCGCGAGGAGATCGACACGCGCAACCGCCTCGACACCCTCGCCTACCAGGTGGAGAAGGAGTCAAAGGAGTGGTCGGACAAGGTCCCGGCCGAAGTGAAGGCCCGCCTCGACTCGGCGGTGGAGCGCGCCCGCAAGGCGCACCGTGGCGAGGACCTGAACGAGGTCAAGGCGGCGCTCGAGGAACTGACGGCCGCGTTCCAGGCGGCCGGACAGGCCGTCTATGCCGCCCAGTCGGCGCCGGCGGCCGAGGCGCCTCCGGCGTCTGACGCCACGTCGGGTGAGGCGAAGAAGGAGGACGTCGCCGAGGCCGACTTCGAGATCGTGGACGACAAGAAAGCCTAGGGGAAACCAATCGACTCGTTGGTGGTACAGATTACGTAAGGCAGGGGCGACGGCGGACTGCGGTCGGCGGACGGCAGATGGATGCCGGATGCGCGAATCGCGATCGCCGTTCCCCGCCCTCCGTATCCCGCGTCACACCGCCGTCTGCCGTCCGCCTTCCGCCGTCATATCAAGACCATGACCCTCTCCAAGACAAGTCGCTTCACCATCCTCGCGTTCTCGCTCCTCGCCTTCGGGCTGGGCGTGGCGTTCGCGTCTTCAATGGATTGGACCGACCGGATCTTCGCGCAGGCGACGCAAGCGACGGCCCCGAAGCCGCGCCAAGCCGACGTGCAGACGATCGCCGACGCGTCCAATGCCTTCGTCTCCATCTCCGAGCACATCACGCCGGCCGTCGTCTCGGTCCAGGCCGAGCGAGACGCGCGGGCTCGCACCAACCGGCCGCGCCAGCCGCAGCAGCAGGTGCCGCCGGGCTTCGAGGAGTTCTTCCGGCAGTTCGAGACCCCGCAGCAGCCGCGCACGCAGGAGTCCACCGGCAGCGGCTTCATCGTCTCCCGCGACGGCTACATCCTCACCAACAACCACGTCGTCGAGGGCGCCGACCGGGTGCAGGTCGCGATGCAGGATCGGCGCGTCTACGATGCGAAGATCATCGGCCGCGACCCGACCACCGACATCGCCGTCCTCAAGATCGAAGGGAAGAACTTCACCACCGTCGCCTTCGGTGACGATGAGAAGCTCAAGATCGGCGAGTGGGTCCTCGCCATCGGCAACCCGCTCGGCCTCGACTTCACCGTCACCGCCGGGATCGTGAGCGCGAAGGGGCGCGGCCTCGCCGGGCTCCAGCGCTCGCAGTACGACATCTCCGACTTCATCCAGACCGACGCCGCGATCAACCCCGGCAACTCGGGTGGGCCGCTCGTCAACTCGCGCGGCGAGGTGATCGGCATCAACTCGGCGATCGCGAGCCAGACCGGCTTCTACTCGGGCTACGGCTTCGCGATCCCGATCACGCTGGCCCAGCAGGTGATGCAGGACCTGATCGAGCACGGCGAGGTGCGCCGCGCCGTGATCGGCGTCGGGATCAATGAGGTCACGCCCGAGGACGCGGCGGTCGCCGGACTCAAGACGATCGCCGGCGTACGGATCGGCGGGTACAGCGGTGACGACTCCCCGGCGCTCAAGGCCGGGATCGAACCCGGGGACATCATCATCCGCGCCGACGGCAAGGCGGTCGATCGGGTGAGCGCCCTGCAGCGCGTGATCCGCGCGAAGAAGCCCGGCGACGAGGTCGAGATCGAGGCGATGCGCTACGGCACGCGGAAGACCTTCCGCGTCCGCCTCGGGTCGGCGCCGAAGGACGCCGGGATCGTGGCCGCCGCCGATGAGGAACGGGCCCCGACACCGACGCCGACGAACTCCCGCCTCGGGATCAGCGTCGAGCCCCTCACGGCTGAGGTGATCCAGGCCGCGAAGTTGCCGGAGCAGTACCGTGGTCTGCGCGTCGTCGAGGTCGACCCGGGTAGCCCCGCCGAGAACCTCCTCTTCCCGAACGACATCATCGTGCAGGTCCTGCCGGAGAAGAAGCGGATCGTGAACGTCGCCGATCTCACGAAGGCGCTCGAGGATGTGCGCGCCGGCGACTACGTGAGCCTGCTCGTCTATCGAATCCCACGCCAGGGTGCACCGGGCACGACGGTGATCAACCTGCGCACCGCGACGCGCTGACGAAGCGTGGCTCGAAGGGCGCGGGGCCCCTCCTCGGAGGGGCCCCGCGCCGTATTATGGAGGGGGATTTCGGCGAAAGTGGCGGAACTTGGTAGACGCGCAGGACTTAGGAT
>JANNKK010000144.1:0-14775 GCA_031396245.1 Gemmatimonadaceae bacterium | reverse complement strand
GACCCGCCGAGCCAGATGCGCTCGAAATCGGCGCGCGGGTAGATCTTGCGCGCCTGTGAGTTCGCGAGCACGGCGGGATCGCCACACTGATCGTCGCGAAGCCGGGAGCGCGGCGCACGGTGCGCATCGCGTGCTTGACGTCCCGCGTCCATTCACCGAGTGCCAGCCGCATATCGAAGTCCTCTGCTGTAGGTGTCGCTGGGGTTCTTTGGGGGACGAGCGCTGGTGCGAGGCGCTCGGCGAGGCCAGCGCGGATGAGATCGAACGACGTGGCGATGGTATGGCCGAGCGCTGCGAGTACGCCGCGCGTGCGCGCCGCCGCGTACTCCTCGACGATGTGCGCGCGCAGCTCGGCGCCGAAGCGCTCGCGGAAGGCGGCGGGGAAGAGCCGCGTGAGGAAGAGCAGGAATACGCTCACGTGCGCCCCTCGGCGACGCCGAGCCGTTTGGTCGCGATACGGGCGACGGCCTTGAGGCGACTCGTCTCGGCGGCCAGCGCGGCGCGCCCGGAACGCGTGAGTTCGTAGTAGCGGCGCTCGCGGCCAGGGTGCGCGGGCATCTCGCCCTCGGGCGACGCCTCGTCCACGAGCCCCGAGCCCATCAGTCGCGCGAGCACGCGATAGAGCGACCCGGCGCGCGGGGTAAGGGTGCCGTCGGATTCCGCGGCGATGGCATCCTTGATCGCGTAGCCGTGGAGCGGGCCGTTCGCGAGCGCGAGGAGGATGTGGAGTTCGAGAGGGTTCACGATGGGCTCTGGTGCCGTATATGTGCCAACTGAGTATTTAGAACGTTCGCGCGGGCAAATGGTTTCGTCGAGGTCCGGTCCTTGACTATCAGATAGGAGTGCATCATACTCATGCTCATGAGTGAGCGTCTGCAGGTCCTCCTCGACGAGGCCGAGTTCGCTGAGATCCGCCGGATCGCGCGACGCCACCGGATGACGGTGGCGGAGTGGGTGCGGCAGGCGCTTCGGCTCGCCCGCCGGGACGAGCCGCAGGGGGAGGTGCGCCGCAAACTCGCGGTGGTGCGCGAGGCGTACGCGGCGGGGGCGGACGCGGATTACCCTGCGGTGGAGATCGAGCAGATGCTCGAGGAGATCGAGCGCGGACGCTTCGGCGACGAGCCGTGATCTTCGTCGACTCGAACATTCCGATGTACCTGATCGGCGCGCCGCATCCCAACAGGGAGGCCGCACGCGAGGCGATCGAGCGCTGCCTCAACCGCGGCGAACGAATGGTGACGAGCGCCGAGGTGTTGCAGGAGATACTGCACCGCTATCACGCGGGCAGACGGAAACAGGCGATCCAGCCCGCTTTCGACGCACTGATGAGCGTCGTGGACGAGGTGCACCCGATCGAAGCCGCTGACGTCCAGCGGGCGAAGGAGATCCTGATGGGGGTCGCGAAGCTCTCGTCGCGCGACGCACTGCACCTCGCGGTCATGCAGCGCCACCGGATCCCGCGGATCATGAGCTTCGACGCGGCATTCGATTCGGTGCAGACGATCGAACGAGTGAGCTGAGCGCGCCGTTCCTGCGCTACCGCCGCGGCGGTGCCGACTGCCAGAGCACGTGCGTGATCATCCAGCGTCCCTCGGACCGGGCCATCAACAGATAGTCGGTGCCCCACCACGCGGTGACCTTCGTGGCCGCGGTCTGGTCGAGCAGGTCGAGCAGTTGGACCTGATCCGCGGTGACGGCGGGACGAGCCGGTCTTCCACTCGCGAGCCCAGCCTTCACGCTGCTCGCGTAGCTCAAGAACTGCGGCCACGTCATCCGATCCTCGGCGTAGCCGGTGGCGCCGCGTCCAAAGCCGAGCTTCGACACGTCGGTGCGCACGCTGCGCACCAGCTTCGTCGTATCACCCTCGTAGAACCCTTCGAGGTAGTCGAGCGCGGCGCGGCGCACGCCAGCGGTGTCGGCCGCGGGGGGCGGGGTCGTCGGGGCCGAGGAGGGGCCCGCGCTATCGATCGGCGGCGACTGTCCGACGGGGTTCAGGCCGAATCCGCCGAAGGTGCCGTCGGGACGCATCACCCAGCGGATCATGAGATCCTCGGGCTGGCCCGCGAGCGAGAGCGTCGCCCAGTACTGCCGATTCCCGCCGCGCCAGATCCAGCGCTCGCCGGTGACCGTTGCGTTGCCTCCGCTCTGCTCGGCGAAGCGGCCGAGCAGCTGCGCCAGGTTGTCGCTCGAGGAGAAGGGCCCACTGGGCGTCGGCGTGATCGTGCCCCAGAGACTGTCGACCTTGTTGGCCGTGAAGAGCCGCGTCCAGAGGCGCGCGCGCTCGAGGGAGTCCTTCGGCAGGGATCCTTGGGCCTGCGCGGCGTGGATCGGAGCGGACGACGCGAGTACCAACACCAGGATCGCGCGGGTGGATCGATGCATGAGCTCCTCGAAGTCGGTGGACGACACGGCTCGGCCGTTGGTACCCGTTGCCGATGACCCCGATACGGTCGCGGACTGCGAGGAGATTCGCACCGACCCGCGCAGGGACGACAGCGCGCGGTGGTGACGCCGACGATCGGTCTGAGGTTCTGAGTCGACGGACCGCTCGCCAGCCGGCTCGTCCGACTACTTCAGCGCTCGATACAGCGAGCCGAACAGCTCGGAACCGGCCTTGAGCCGCTCCTCGTCCGACGCGACGCCGCGCACGATCCCCTCGATCGAGAGCGCCACCCCAGCCGCCTCGCGGCGCCCGAACCGCGAGTCCTTGCAGTCGAGATCGTGCACGATCTCGGCGAGCGCGACGAGGGCGGGGTCGCCCGAGAGGCCGCACCGCTCGACCAGCACCTCGAAGGTGCAGCGCTCCCCTTCGTGCGTGAACTCCCCTTCATAGGTGTCGAAGCGCAACTCGCCGGGCTTGGGAGGCGCGGCGTCGGTCGCGAAGCGAAAGGTCGCCTTCGGATCGATGAAGGTCTTGATGAGCCACGCCGACGACATCCGATCGACCTTGATCCCGGCGCGCGTCACCCACGTGCGACCGCGGAGCTCACCCACCATCGTCTCACTCACTGAAGCCTCCATTGGAGTGCCGACTTGCGCACCGCGAAGTCGGGCGCCGAGCTCGGCGTCCGAGGGACCATCGATCACGTCGGCGCTCGTGAGGGTCGCCTCGCCGCCATCCTTGCGGATCTCCTGCGCGAGCCACCGCAGGTCCTCGAGCGACTCCTCGCTGTAGGGCAGGAGATAGACGGAGTTCTTCAGCGCGACGGCGCCGAGCCGCCGCAATCGACGCCGCACCTTCACTCGGAAGTAGGCCGGCACCGGCGGGATCGAGTGGATCAGGAGGAGCCAGCGGGGCGGAGTGATCTCGGCGATCCCGGTCATTCGCGGAAACTGAAGCGGGTGCGAGCGCCGCCGGCAGAGGACTCGGCCAGCGCGAGCACGAGACTCGCCGCCGCGGCATCCTGGATCGGCGTGCCGGTGCTGTCGAAGACGATGCGTTCCTCGCGCGACCGACGACCGGTTCGTACGCCAGCGATGACCTCGCCGAGTTCAGCGCGAACGTCGTCGACCGTCATCGCGCCGGCGGCGATCGCGTGGTGCAGGTCGCCGATCGTGGCGCACTGCGCGGTGTCGTCGGTAATGACCACGGCGTGGGCCATCAATGCGGGATAGATCTCGTGCTTGTGCGGATTGTCGGCGCCGACCGCGACGACGAGTGCGCCGGGGGGCACGAGGGAATCGTGCAGGACCGGAAGGCGCGACGAGGTGCAGGTCACTATGATGGCGCTTTCAGCGCAGGCGGCGCCCAAGTCGTCGCCGGCGCGCGCGATGATCCCGAGTTCGGCGCCAAGTCGCGCGACCAGCGCCGCGGCCACGTCCACGCGTGAGTCGAAGGCGGTCACGATTCGGAGCGGTCGCACCGCGTGCGCGAAACGCACCTGGTCGAAGGCCTGCGCACCGCAGCCGATCAGCGTGAGCGTGTTCGCGTCGTCATTCGCGAGATGTCGAACGGCGACGGCGCTGGCGGCGGCAGTGCGAAGGCGTGTGATCGAGCCCGACTCGAGGATCGCTTGTGGCTCGCCGGTCGCGACATCGGCGACGAGCACGACGCCCTGGATGGTCGGCAGCCCATTCGCTTCAGGATTGCCGGGAAAGTTGGTGTTGAGCTTGGCGGCAAAGCTTCCCTGATCGGCGCCAAGGGCGGCGGTCTTCACGTGGAAGCCGCCGCGGGCGAGTTCAACGCCGAGGACGCCGCCGGGTTGTGCGGCGCCAAGACCGCGCGCGCAGAAGGCGGCTTCCACCGCGTCGATGAGCGCGACCGGGGAGAGAAGCGAGTCGAGCTCCCTAGCCGACATCAATAGGACTGTGCCCAAGGTCCCGCCATCGAATGAGGCTTCGCGGTATCACTGTTGAAGCATCATGATGATACAACTGGGCTAGAAATGCAAGCCGTTCGGGCTGGCTGGCTTGGGACGAGTCGACGGGTGGACGGGATCGCAGGGACGATTCTGCCGCGGCATCCAACCATCGTGTCCACTCGTTTCTCGACGTGCGATCCGAGGGACGTCCGCGGCGACAACGTGGAGACGGTGCGTGTGGCGCTACATATTGAGAGTTCGGACCGGAATGATGGTGCCGGGAGGGACTACGGCCGAGTTTCGTGTGTGGGACGGCATCGCCATCCGCGCGCTGGGCGTCGCCGCGGATCGGGACTCTCGCCTTGTCGGAGGGCTCCCGGATGCACACGACCTATAGTCTCCCACTCGTCCTCATCTCGCTCCTGACGGCGATCGGGGCGTCGTACATCGCCCTCGACCTCACGGGTCGAACCGTCGCGGCCCGCGGCCGTCTGCGCAGCTACTGGCTCGCCGGTGGTGCCTTCAACATGGGCACTGGCATCTGGGCGATGCACTACATCGGGATGCTGGCGCTGAGGGTCGAGGTCCCGGTGCGCTACGACGTGCCGACGGTGCTGCTCTCCCTGATCGCGGCGATCGCCGCCTCGCTCGTCGCCTTCCTGCTCGTCACGCAGGAGCGTTTGGGCTGGATGCGCGCGGTGTTGGGCAGTCTGGTGATGGGCGGCGGCATCGCGACGATGCACTACGTCGGGATGGCCGCGATGCACGTGAGCGCCACGACGACGTGGGAGTGGCCCATCGTCCTCGCCTCGATCGTCCTCGCCGTCGCGGTCTCCTTCGTCGCGCTCGTGCTCACCTTCCGCCTGCGCACCGAGACACGGCAGTTCGCTCCACGCAAGCTCTTCGCGGCCCTCGTGATGGGACTCGCCGTCGCCTCGATGCATTACACCGGGATGGCGGCGGCGCGCTGGACGGTGGACCGCAGCATCCTCCTGCCGAGCGGCGCGATCGAGATCACGACCCTCGGCATCGCAGGGATCATCGCCGTCACCTTCCTCATCTTCGCCTTTGCGGTCACCCTGTCGATCGTGGATCGGCAGCTCTCGGTGCGCGCATTCGCGCTCCGCGCATTCGCGCTCCGCGAGAGCGAGCGCCGCTATCGCCTTCTCTTCCAGCGGAGCCTCACCGGCCACTTCCGCAGCACCCGTGACGGTCGCCTGCTGGAATGCAACGAAGCGTTCGCGCAGATCTTCGGGTACGACTCCGTCGAGCAGTGCATCGCGCGGGTGATGCAGGAGGCGCACGCCTCGCCGACCGAACGGGCCGGGTTCCTGCAGCAACTCGACGTGAAGGGCGCGGTCGTTCAAGTCGAGCGCGAGCTGCGACGGCAGGACGGGACCAAGGTGTGGATCCTCGAACACGCGACCCTGCTGCGCGAGGTAGAGCGCGGGGTGGAGGTCATCGAGGGCACGATCATAGACATCACCGAGCGCAAGCGGACGGGGGAGGCACTCGCTCAGGCCGCGGCCGCGGCGGAGTCCGCCAATCGCGCGAAGAGCGACTTCCTCGCGAACATGAGCCACGAGATCCGGACTCCGATGAATGGCATCCTCGGGATGACCGATGTCGTGCTCCGCACGGAGCTCTCCGTCCAGGCGCGCGACGCGATCGGGGTGATCCAGCGCTCGGCCGAGGCGCTGATGGACATCATCAACGACATCCTCGACTTCTCCAAGATCGAGGCCGGCAAGCTGGAACTCGATCCGGTCGAGTTCGACCTCCGCGCGGTGATCGACGACGCCATTCGCGCGCTCGCCCCTCGGGCCCACGCGAAGGACCTCGAGTTGACGGTGAACCTTGCGTCGGGCTTCCCGCGGCGCGTCGTCGCCGACGGCGGTCGCATCCGCCAGATCCTCCTCAACCTGCTCGGCAATGCGGTGAAGTTCACCGAGCGAGGGGAGGTCGCCGTTCGGGCCGAGACGGAGACGGCCGCCGACGGCGCTGTCACCCTCCACCTCAGCATCCGTGACACCGGCATCGGTATCCCCAAGGAGAAGCAGGAGGCGGTCTTCGCGGCATTCACGCAGGCCGACGCGAGCACGACTCGCCGCTACGGTGGCACGGGACTCGGCCTCGCGATCACGTCGCATCTCGTCGAGCTGATGCGAGGTCGGATCAGAGTGGAGAGCGAGCCAGGGGTGGGGAGCACCTTCCACGTGCACCTCCCGATCGTGGTCGGGGACGAGGCGGCATCAGCACCAGCACCGTCGGGCCTGGTCGACCTGCGCGGCACCTCGGTGCTCGTGGTGGACGACAACGCGACGAACCGTCGCATCCTCGAGGACACCCTGGTCCACTGGGGGCTGCGGCCGACGCTCGTTGATAGTGGACGGGCCGCCATCGATGCGTTGCGACAAGCGCAAGCGACCGGACGTCCTTTCGGGCTCGTGCTGCTGGACGTCCAGATGCCCGATATGGACGGCTTCGACGTCGCGCAGGAGATCGCAAAGCGTCCGGAGATCCAGGGCGTGACGATCATGATGCTCTCCTCGGTCGGCGAGCAGGCGGACAGTGCCCGCCTGCGCTCGGCGGGCATCCACGCCTTCCTCACCAAACCGGTCCGCCCGTCGCTTCTGCTCGATTCGATCCTGGCGCTTGGCGTGCGTGCGCATGCCACTGGGCCTCCGGTCGCTCGACCGGCCGCGCAACCCGCCGCGCCACCCGTCGCACAACCCGTCGCACAACCGAACCCGCGCGCGGGAGGGCGATGCTTCAGCGTGCTGCTCGCCGAGGACAATCCGGTGAATCAGCTCGTTGCGCGCGCGATACTCGCGGCGGGGGGCCACTCGGTCGCCGTCGCGGGGACCGGGCGCGAAGCGGTCGAACTCTCGAGCCGAACGCCCTTCGACCTGATCCTGATGGATGTGCAGATGCCGGAGATGGACGGCCGCGAGGCGACGGCGGCGATCCGCGCGCGCGAGGCGACGGAGGGAGGCCACGTTCCCATCATCGCCCTGACCGCGAGTGCGATGGAGGTGGATCGCACCGACGCGCTGGCGGCGGGGATGGACGGGTTCCTCACGAAGCCGATCCGATACGACGAGTTCCTCGAGCAGGTGGAGCGTGCGGTCCCGCCAGGGACATCGCTCCGCGAGCGGGGCGCGCGAACGTGAGCTGCGGCCGGGCGCAGGTGGATCTACCGGGGCCGCGAGAAGACCTCACGCACCGACGCGTCCACGCGCGTCACCTTCCCGGTGGCGCGGGAGATCGGCACCCAGAGGGTCCGGGTCTGCGCGAGGAGCCTGCGGTCACTCGCGCGAAGGAGTTCGACGAACCGCTCGAACCGCACCGCTTCGGCGGTCCCCACCCAAGTCGATGCAAGCACCCCGTCTCCAATGAAGGCGGGGTGCTTGTAGTCGATCTCGTGCCGCACGGCGACCCACGCGATGGACTGGACTTGGGCCGGCGTCGCGGCGGCGCGCCAGTGCGCGGTCGCGACCTCCTGCGCCCAGCGCAGATACACCACATTGTTGACGTGGCCCAGGTCGTCGATGTCGGCGGGCGCGATCGTGAGCGGGAGCTCGAACCGGTCGGGCGGCGCGGCGGGGGCGGTCATGGGTAGAATGATAGGACGCGCACCACTATCGCTGGGGGCTCCGTGAGGACCTTGTTCGCGCGACGCGCGTTGCTGCTGCTCTTCCTTCCGTGCCTCGCGTTGATGGTCGCGGCGCGGCAGCCGGTAGGGAGGTTGACGCTCAAGCCGGCCAGCGGCACGCATCCGGAGGAGTTCTCGAGTGTCTCGTCGATTCGCGAACTCGCCGACGGCCGGGTGATCGCGACCGACGGGCGTGAGCAGCGCCTGCTGGTGCTCGACTTCGCGAGTGGCGCGGCGCGGGAGATCGGGCGGAAGGGCAAAGGGCCCGGCGAATACTCGATGGTCGCCCAGCTCCGAGCGCTCGGATCCGATTCGAGCCTGCTCGGTGACTTCATGAACCGGCGCTGGCTCCTCCTCCACCGTGACAGCATCGTCGTGACCGTGCCCCCCGATGATCGCGCGGTGGCCCTGACCGAGGCGTTGTCCAGTGGCGCCGACGACCGTGGGAACGTGATGCGCGAGTTCTCTCCCGAACGGGCGAATGGCACGACGGTCACCGATGATCGGGACTCCAACGCTGTCGTCCTCGTCTCGCGCCGCACGGCGAAGGCCGACACGATCGCCTGGATCAGGAACGTCGAACGTCGGATCGAGATGCAGCGGGGTCCTGAGGGGCGCATCACGTCGATGAGCACGATGACGGCCGGGCCACTGCGGACGGGGGAGCAAGCGCTCCTCTTCGCGGACGGTTGGCTCGCCGTGGCGCGACTTGAGCCCTTCAGGATCGACTGGCGCTCCCCACAGGGCGCGTGGACCCTTGGCGCGTCGCTTCCGGTGGCGCGCATTCGCGTCGACCGCCGCGAGATCGCCGCCTATGACGCGAGGCAAGCGGCGAGCGCCGCGGCCGCTGGCCCGCGCCCTCCCGGGGCGCCGACGTTCGATCCCGGTCGAGACTTCCCGGACTTCGTTCCACCGCTGGTGCTCGGTGGCCTCATCGCCGGCCCACAGGGTCTGCTCATCATACGGCGTCCGAAGAGCGCCGACTTCCCCGACTGGCACTACCTCGTCGTCGACCGGCGCGGTCGCCTGCTCGGCCAGATCGACCTGCCCGCCACCGAACAGATCGTCGGCTCAGGCCCGCGCACCCTCTACGTTACGGTGCGGGACGAGGATGACATCCTTCGTCTGAGGAGGCATCCGTGGTGACCGTTCGAACCGCCGTACTGCTCGCCCTCACCGCCCTGGCCTGCAGCCGCCCGCGTGTTCTCGTCGCGCCGATGGTCGACCTGGCGCCGCACACCCGCATCGGGATCGTGACCTTCACCGCACAGGGGGCGAGCGGGAGCCTCAGCGCATTCGCCACCCAGCGATTCGCGGAACAGATGCTCCGCGCCCAACCCGGCACCGAGATCCTCGAACTCGGCGCGGTCGTTGGTCCGATCGATGCCGCGATGGCGCGGAGGCTCGGCGAGCAGCACAAGGTCAAGACGGTCGTCATCGGGGTACTCACGGTATCCGACGTGAGGCCGAAGATCACGATCCTGGGTGGCCTGAGCGCGTCGGCCGAGGCGACGGTGGCGCTCGCGACGAAACTGGTGTCGACCGAGTCGGGGGCGACGCTCTGGGCCCAGTCGACGCGGGCGCGGGAGACGCTGGCCGCCCTCACGCTGGTGAATGGCGAGGCGGTCTTCGGCTCGAAGGACCCGCAGGACGCCTACGGCGACATCGTGGATGCACTCGTGTGGACGCTGACGCAGGACTTCCGTTCAACCTATGTGAGACAATGAGATTCAGGACCGCAGTGCTGATCGGTCTCGTGGCCATCATTGGCGCCTCGACGGCAGAGGCGCAGGCCAAGTCGACGCCGACGTCCCAGAAGACGAAGCAACCGTCGTCGGTGCGGCCGGGACCCGCGATCTACTTCCGTGCGCCGGCGAACGGTTCGCACGTGTCGCCCACCTTCGAGGTCGCATTCGGCCTCCGGAACTATGGCGTCGCGCCGGTGGGGACGAAGGTCGCGAACACGGGGCACTTCCACATCTTCGTCGACGTGCCGGCGCCTCGGGTCGGAACGATCATCCTCGCCGACGCCAACCATCTGCATTACGGCGGGGGCCAGATCGAGACCAGGATCACTCTCACGCCCGGACGGCACCAGTTGATCCTGGTGTTGGCGGACTGGGAGCACCGGGTGATCAGTCAGGAGCTCATCACACCGCCGATCGAGGTGCAGGTCAACAGACGCTAGACGGCGGACGGCGGACGGCAGTTGGCGGCAAGGGCGATGCGGGAGTGACCAGTCGCGGTCTCGACGGGTATACGGTGTGCAGGGCCGTGTTCGAAGGGGTCCCCACCCCGCCTGAGACCGGCGCTCTCAACCCGTCTCTGGAGATCCGTCCGATGCGCGCAACCCGTCGCGCGAGCAAACTCACCATCATCACCCTGCTTGCGCTGAGCGCAGGGCTCACGGCGTGCGACGCCGTCACTGACGCTGGGCAGCGCTCCCCGCTGGAGGGACTCCAGTACGCGCTGGGGAGCGACAGCGTAGGGAATCCACTGCCGCCGCCCGTTGGCCCGACGAGTCCTGGCTATTTCCAGGGCACGGTGCTCGGGCCATCGGTGCCCAGCAGTGGTCCCGACACCCTCGCGACCTCTCCTCGCGTCGCAGGGGCGCGCCTCGCGGCATTCGCGATGCCGACCTCCGGGATGGTGACTCCCGACAACCTCGGTGATGAACTCGCCGCCGTACTGACCGGAGCCGATGGAAAGTTCGTCTTCCCGACGCTCCCGGGTGGGAACTATGTGATCACGGTGACGCCGCCGGCGGGGAGCATCTACGGGGGCGTGTGGGTCACCGCGACCGTTCACGCGACGAGCCACGAGTTCCCCTGGTGGGTCGTGCTCTGGATCAAGTAGGCGCGCGGCTCAGCGCGACGCGGCGAGTTCCTTCATCCAGGCGCCGATCGCCCGCTCGAAGTAGCGGGGATTGAAGAGGGTCCAGCTGTTCGAGGCGGCCGGGAGACGGTACTCCGCTCCGGCCGCCTCGGCCGTCACGCCCCGCACGAGTGCGCGCCGCGCCGCCTGTTCGATGTCGTCGAGCAGGGCGATGTAGTTCGCGAGGTCTGCCGGTGTGGCGATCGTCCCGTGTCCCGACACATAGCTCTCCGCGCGCATCGATCGCAGGGCCCGGACGCTGGTGCTCAGCTCGGACGGCACGGCATCCACGTAATTGGGGAACATCCCGTTCCAGACGAGGTCGCCGCAGAAGACGACGTCGGGGTCGTCGAGGCGCACGCTCACATCGGAGGGCGTGTGCCCGCGGGCGGGGGTCACGACCACGCGCCGGCCGCCCAAGTCGATGCGCGTCGCTCGCGCCGGGTCGATCAGGCGCGCGGCGGCGAGGAGCGCCCTCGGCGGATCCTGATTTCGTTCATTCACGAGGTCGCGCGTCGCGGCGGTGGTGAAGAGCGCGACATCGGCTGAGGTGACGAGCCCGCGCAGTCCGGCGGTGTGGTCCGAGTGGTAGTGCGTGAGGAGTACGTGAGTCGGTGCGCGCCCAGTGAGCGTGCGCGCCTGCTCGGCGATCCACTGCGCGCCCCGTTCGCTCCCGAATGCCTCGATCACCAGCGTTCCTGAGCGGCCGGCGACGATCCCACCGTTGCAGAGCGTGGTCCGGTCGCCGGTGAGGGGCGTGGAGACCATCGCCCAGACGCCCTCACCGAGTCGTTCGAGCCGGCCCCAGGGTTCCTCGGCGACGATCCGGCGAGCGGTCGGTGCCGCCCACGCGCGACGCGCGAGGAGGGGAAGCCCAGCGCTCATCAGGGCGAGGTGCGCCGCGCAGCTAGAGGCGTCGGCGAGAAATGCGCGACGGGAGCGTGTCATGCGTCACAATATGCAGTGGGTGTATCGCCTTGCGAGGGCGGTGGACGGGGCCGACCTTACGGTGTGAGACTGCTGCCGCCGCTCATCCGCCGCGCTGGACTGTTGCTCGGCGCGGGCCTGATGGCCTCGCTGAGCTGCGGCCGCGAGGTGACCGGTCCCGACGCGGGCCGCCTCGTCGCCCGCGGATTCTCCTTCAACGCGCGGCTCGGTCCGAGCGGCCTCGCTGACGGCGTCGCGAGCGACCTGGTCCCCTTCGATCGCGTGCGGGTGACGATTCGCGACGCGGGCGGCGAGATCGTGGTGGATCGCGTGATCGAGTTCCCGGCGGCGGCGACCGAGGTGCCGGTCTCGTTCAACGTGCCGCTCTCCTTCGACGCGGGGGCGGCGGGCGAGGCGATGACGCTCGCGCTCGCGTACGTGAACGTGGCCGGCGACACCGTGTTCCGCGGCGGGCCGTTGCCGATCGTTGTGATTCCGACCACGAGCGGGCAGGAGCCTCCTCCGCCAGTCGAGGTGCCGGTCGTGTACACCGGTACCGGCGCGAATGCGGAAAGCGTCGTCATCTCGCCGAACGGCCTCACGCTGGTCGCCGGCGACCCCTTCACCTTCACCGCGGTCGCGCGCGACCCCCCACAGGCGCCCATCGCGAACAAACCGAACGCGTGGAGTTCGCTCGACCCGACGCGGGCGACGATCACCGCGAGTGGCGCGGGGGCTGGACTCTCGCTCCCCTCGCGCGGCGTGGCTCGGATCCAAGCGATGCTCCTGAGCGAGCAGGCGGATACGGTCCTGCTCACGATCCTGCCGAAGGCGGGGGCGCTCGTGCTCGTCTCGGGGAGCGCTCAGACCGGGACCGTCGGTGCGCTGCTTGCGCAACCGATCGTCGCGCGGGTGATGGCGACCGACGGCCAGCCGATGCAGGGCGTGACCGTGGCGTTCGCGGCGGCGGCCGGCGGGACTGTCGGGACGGCCTCGGTGATCAGCGACGTGAATGGACTCGCGCAGTCGACCTGGACGCTGGGCCCGGGCGCGGGATCGCAGAGTGCCAGCGCGAGCGTCGCCGGGCTCACCGGGTCGCCGGTGAACTTCACGGCGACGGCGACCGCGCCGATCGTGACGCTGATCCATCACTACCCGATGAACGGGAATGTGAATGACGCGGTGGGGAGCGCGAACGGTGCCCTCTTCGGCGGCGTCACCTTCCCGTCGCAGGTCGCTGCATTCGACGGCGAGGGGGGATACGCCGAATTCGCATCGCAGATCGTGCCGACATCGGGGAGTTACTCGGTCGCGCTCTTCGTGCGGAACCGCACCGCCTCCGCGTTCTATGCCGAGTACCTCTCGCAGGGGACCTCGAACGCTCCGGGCTTCTACCTCGGCCAGTCCAACGATGGCGAGTTGCGCGCGGGCGATTCGTGGCCCACCACCGGCGTCCAGGCGGTGATCGACGACGGGCTCTTCCATCAAGTCGTGCTCGTCGTGGACGCGGCGGCGCCCAGTTCCAAGATCTACATGGACGGTACGCTTCGTCAGACGCTTGGCTTGGCCGTCACTTCGGTCGCTACTGGGACGAACACACGGCTCGCGCGCCAGTTCGGCTCGTTCACCGAATACTTGGATGGTGACCTCGACGATGTGCGCATCTACTTGGGCGCGCTCACCGACGCCCAGGTCGCGGCGCTGAACGTCGCGGGGCCGAGCACGGCCGGACGTCTCGTGTTCCAGCAGCAGCCGACGAACGTGGTCGCGGGTGCGGCGATCGCGCCAGCGGTGGTCGTGCGGGTCGAGGACGCGATGGGGCGGCTGCTCACGGGCTTCTCGGGGCCCGTGACGATGGCGTTCGGCGCGAATCCCGGCGGCGGCTCGCTCGGCGGAACGACGACGGTGGCCGCGGTGGCGGGCATCGCCACCTTTGCGAATCTCTCTGTCGCGGTGGCGGTCTCGGGCTACGCGCTGGAGGCGTCGGCGGCCGGCGCGCTGAATGCGACGAGCGGGACGTTCGACGTTGCGCCCGGGGCGGCGACGCAACTCGCGTTCCTCCAGATGCCGACTGACGGCACCGAGAACGTCGTGATCTCGCCGGCGATCGTGGTCGCCGCGCGCGACGCGCTCAATAACACGGTCACGAGCTTCGTCGGGAACGTGACGCTCGCGTTCGGCACGAATCCCAGCGGCGCTTCCCTCGGTGGCACGATCACGGCCGCCGCGGTCGCGGGGGTGGCGACCTTCTCGAACATCACGGTCAGTCTCCCCGGTTCGGGCTACACACTGACCGCGACGGCGACCGGACCCGCCGGTGCGACGAGCACGCCGTTCGGCATGTCGTCGGGTGGTGCCACGGTGAATGCGTGGACGAATGCGACCGGTGGGACCTGGAGCACGATCGCGAACTGGAGCCAAGGACGCGTCCCGATCGCTGGCGATTCCGTGGTGATCGGGCTCGCTGGCACCTACACGGTGACGATGGACGCGAACTTCAGCGGTTCGTGGATCCTCGTGGGCGGCGCGAGCGGGACGCAGACGCTCTCGGTCGGGATCCGCACGCTGACGCTCTCCGACGGACTGGCAGTGCTGCCGAGCGGTGCAGTCACGGTCGGCACGGGAAGCATCGCGGGCGCGGGTAGTGTGCTCAATCAGGGGACGCTGACCGTGGCGGGCGGTTCGCTGTCGATCGCCGCCTTCGCGAACCTGGGGACATTCATCGCGCGTGGAACGACGAGCGTCGCGTCGTTGCTCGCGACGAATGCCGGGTCGACGATTCGAGTGCTGGGGAGCGGCGCGAACAGCACAGCGGCGCTGACGATCGCGAACGGGTTCGTAAATCTGGGCGCGATCGAGCTGACGAACATCGACGCGGGGTATGTCGCGAACCTGACGGTGACGACGGGGACGCTCGTGAACGGGCCGGGGGCGACGCTCACGGTGCTGGCGGGCCTGGGCGGGGCGCGCACGGTGACGGCGGCGCAGCTGGTGAACCTGGGCACGATGACGGTGAAC
>JANNKK010000111.1:0-13557 GCA_031396245.1 Gemmatimonadaceae bacterium | reverse complement strand
CGAGCGCGCCGCAGCCCGTCGGAGACGACGAAGACGAGATAGACGGCGACGATGACCCAGTTGATCCAGTGCATCCCGCCCTAACCCGCGTAGCGCTGCTGGAGCAGCCAGAGCAGGAGGAGGGCGATCACCTGCACCGTCAACACGCGGAGCAGGGTGGCACGGAACGACGGCTTCTTAGCGAGCATCAATCAAAGTACCGACGGCGGAGGGCGGACGGCAGACGGCGGTACGCGGAAGGGTGATGCCGGGCGCGCGTTGTTCACCTTCCTCCTTCCACCTTCCTCCTTTCACCTGCAGTGCTGCATCTTCCGCTTCGTGTCCCCTGCCCTGATCATCGCCGTCGCGTCGTTCCTCTGCCTCCCGCTCACCGCGGTGGGGTTGCCGGGGAGTTGGCTCCTCCTCGCCGGCGTCGGGCTCTGGAAGACGTTCGAGCCCTCCTCCACGCTCTCGTGGACGGGGATCCTCATCGCCTTCGCTCTGGCGACCATCGCCGAGCTGATCGAGTTCGGACTCGCGAGCCGTTACACGACGAAGTACGGCGGCTCCCGTCGCGCCGGGTGGGGTGCGTTGATCGGCGGCATCGCCGGCGCGATCGTCGGCGTGCCGATCCCGATCATCGGATCGATCGTCGGCTCATTTGCCGGCGCGTTCGTCGGCGCACTCGTCGCCGAGTACTCCCATCGGCAGGAGGGAGCGCAGGCGGGTCGGGTCGCTTGGGGAGCACTCGTCGGTCGCGTGTTCGCCACCGGCGCCAAGGTCGCGCTGGCGGTGGTGATCTCGGTGATCCTCGTGCTCGACGCGCTGCGCTGAACGGCCGCTCTCAGAGGTAGGGCGAGCCCAGCCGCGCGAGCCCGTCGCGCACCTTCACCGGGAACGATCGCGCGTCGACCTCGGCCAGCGAGATCTCGCGTGCCGCGGCGATCCGCGCATCGATGAACGCGTTGATCTGCGCGCCGAGCGCCGGATCGTAAGCCTCGACATCGAGCTCGAAGTTGAGTCGCAAGCTCCGCGGATCCCAGTTGGTCGATCCGAGCAGGGTCCAGATCCCGTCCACCACCGTCAGCTTCGTGTGGTCGAATGGCATCGGGGTCAGGTAGATGCGGCACCCTGGGCGGAGCACCTGCCAGAACTGTGCGGTGGCGGCCCACTGGATCAACCAGACATTCACCTGCGACGGCAGCACGATCTGCACCCGCACGCCGCGCAGCGCCGCGACGGCGAGCGCGGCGATCATCGCCTGGTCCGGAAGGAAATAGGGTGTGACGATGCGCACCGACTCGCGCGCCGTCGCGATCGCGCCCATCAGCAGCGTGCGGGTGACTTCAAGGTCCCCGTCGGGCCCATCGGTGATCACGCGTGCCGTCGTCGGACCCACGTGCTGGAGCGTCGGGAACCACGCCGCACTGTCGAGCACCTCTCGCGTGCTGAAGAGCCAGTCCTCGGCGAATGCCTCCTGGATCTGGCCGACGAGCGGTCCTTCGATCCGGAAGTGCACGTCGCGCACCGCGTTCGGCGGCTCATCGCCGAGGACGCAGCGATGCCAGATGTTCATCCCGCCGGTGAAGGCCACTCGTCCATCGACGGTCAGCGCCTTGCGGTGATTGCGGAGGTTGAAGAAGGCGAGTCCCGCCTGCGTGATCGTGGGCAAAAAGAGCGCCGCACGGACCCCCACGCGTCGCAGCGCGCGATGCACGAGGGGCCACGAGTACCGCACGCCTACCCCATCGACCAGCACGCGCACCTCGACTCCGCGCTTCACCGCCGCGGCGAGCGCCTCCACGAAGGCGTGTCCCGCCTTGTCGTCGGCGAAGATGTAGCTGACGAGCGCGACCGAATGCCGGGCCGCCGCGATCGCGGCGAGCATCGCCGGATAGGCCTCGTCGCCATTCTGGAGCGCCTCGATCCGGTTGCCGGTGAGGAGCGGGCGGCCTGAGACCTGCTCACCGAGGCGCGCGAGGGTGGTGAGCCCGGACGCCACGGCCGAGGCGCTCCCGGTGCGGGCGATGCTCGTTGCGCTCGGCGTCGAGAGCGGCAGGCGTCGGCGCTCACGATGGAGCAGACTCGCGCGCTGCTTGATCCGGTTGAGTCCGAAGATCGCGTAGAGGAGCGCCCCGACTCCGGGTACGAACCAGATGAGCCCGAGCCATCCGGTCGCCGAGCGCACGTCGCGCTTGCGCACGACCACGTGCACGCCGGCGACCAAGCTCATCGCGATCGCGATCGCGCCGGCCGCGTAGGGCCACCATCCGGGGAGGGAACTCAGGAACGAACCGCGCATCGGGAACCCGCTGGAGATGGGTCCAATCTACCGCCGGTGAAGCGACCGGTTCGTCTCGATGACGCGTTGCGGGGTATCCCCACCGGTGCGAAGTTGGTGGAAGACCCCTCCCGGAGACGAAGGCCAGATGAAGGTCACTTTCACGGTCAATGGGACGCCCCGCACGGTGGACGTCCCCGCGGACATGCCCCTCCTCTGGGTGCTCCGCGACACGCTCGATCTCAAGGGCACGAAGTACGGCTGCGGCGTGGCCCTCTGCGGCGCCTGTACCGTCCACGTCAACGGCAACGCGACGCGCTCCTGCCAGATCCCGGCGAGCACGCTGCAGGGCCGACGCGTGACGACGATCGAGGGGCTCTCGGCGGAGGCGAACCATCCGCTGCAACGCGCCTGGCAGGAACTCGACGTCCCACAGTGCGGCTATTGCCAGGCCGGACAGATCATGCAGGCCGCGGACCTCCTGGCGAGGAATCCCAAGCCGAGTGACGCCGACATCGATTCGGAGATGTACGGGAACCTCTGTCGGTGCACGACCTACCTCCGCATTCGCGAAGGGATCCACCGCGCGGCCGCGATCGCCGCGAATGACTCGCAGGAGGGCTGATGCCGACCGAGACGCACGACACCCCTGCGACGCCGGGCACCTTCGACCGGCGTGACTTCCTTCGGGTCACCTCCCTCGCCGGTGGCGGACTCCTCATCGGCACGTGGCTCGACTTCACGATCCCCGGCGCCCTCGGCGCGAGCGCTGACGAGTTCATGCCGAACGCGTTCATCCGGATCGCGACCGACGGCAAGATCACGATCATGGCCAAGAACCCCGAGATCGGTCAGGGCATCCGGACGATGCTCCCGATGATCATCGCTGAGGAGCTCGACGTCCCGTGGGAGAGCATCACGGTCGAGCAGGCGATGAGCGACCCGGCGAAGTACGGCTCCCAGGTCGCGGGTGGCAGCACCGCGACGCCGACCAACTGGGATCCGCTCCGCCGCGCTGGCGCCGCCGGCCGTCAGATGATGATCGAGGCCGCAGCGCAGACCTGGGGCGTCCCGGCCTCCGAGCTCACGACCGGCGGCGCCGCCGTGCATCACCACGCCCAGCGCCGCAAGCTGAGCTACGGTGAGCTCGCCGCGAAGGCCGCGACGCTCACGCCGCCCGATCTCGCGCAAGTGAAGATGAAGGACCCGAAGGACTACAAGATCATCGGCAAGCCGATCCCCGGCGTCGACAACCTGAAGATCGTCACCGGCCAACCGCTCTTCGGGATGGACGTGACGGTCCCGGGGATGCTCTACGCGACATTCGAGAAGTCGCCGGTGTTCGCGGCGAAGGTCGTGAGCGCCAACCTCGACGAGGTCAGGGCGCTCCCCGGGGTGAAGCACGCGTTCATCGTCGAGGGTGGCACCGAGCTGCCGGGACTCCTCGCCGGCGTGGCGATCGTCGCCGACAACTGGTGGGCGGCACGTTCGGCACGCAAGCGCCTGCGCGTGACTTGGGCGGACCATCCGACCGCGCAGCAGGGGAGTGCTCAGTTCGCGGCGCGCGCCAAGGAGCTCCTCGCCGGCCCGCCGCAGACCGTCGTCCGTACCGATGGCGACCTCGCGGCCGCGTTCGGCAGTGCGGCCGCCGTGGTCGAGGCGAACTACGAGTATCCCTTCCTCGCGCACGCGCCGCTCGAACCGATGAACTGCACGGCGCACTTCGCGAACGGCAAGATGGAGATCTGGGCTCCGACGCAGAATCCCGGCTCAGGGCGCGCACTCGTCGCGAGCACTATGGGCATCGCCCCCACCGACATCGCCATCCACATCCTGCGCAGTGGCGGTGGATTCGGTCGCCGGCTCAACAACGACTACATGGTCGAGGCGGCGTGGATCGCGCGGCAAGCGGGTGTGCCGGTCAAGCTCGTCTGGACCCGTGAGGACGACATCCAGCACGACTTCTATCGTCCAGCGGGCTACCACAAGCTGAAGGGTGCGGTGGACAAGGCCGGCAAGCTCATCGCCTGGGAGAATCACTTCGCCACCTTCGGCGAAGGTGAGCGCACCGCGCCGGCGGCGAGCATCGGGGCCACCGAGTTCCCGGTCGCCTACATCCCGAACTTCACCTTCGGCGTCTCGAAGATGCCGCTGGGCGTGCCCACCGGGTTCCTCCGTGCGCCGACCAGCAACGCGATCGCCTTCGTCTACCAGTCGTTCATCGACGAACTCGCGCACGCCGCGAAGCGCGATCCGGTGCAGTTTCGCTTGGACCTCCTCGCCCAGCTGAATCCCGCCGCGCCGATGCCCGAGCGCGCCGCCCCGCCGATGAACGCCGAGCGGATGCGCGGTGTGCTCCAGCTCGTCGCCGAGAAGTCGGGGTGGGGGAAGCGCACCCTGCCCAAGGGAACGGGAATGGGCGTAGGGATGCACTACAGTCATCGCGGCTACTTCGCCGAGGTGGTCGAGGCGACCGTGAGCCAGTCGGGCGAGGTGAAGGTCGTGAAGGTCTGGGTCGCCGGCGACGTCGGGAGCCAGATCATCAATCCGAGTGGTGCGATGCAGCAGGTGCAGGGCTCGGTGCTCGACGGACTCGCCGAGGCGTTCAAGCAGGAGATCATCATCGAAGGCGGGCGCACCGTGCAGGCCAACTTCGACGACTTCGAACTGCTCCGGATCACCGAGGCACCTCCGGTCGAAGTGCACTACCGCACCACAACGTTCCCGCCGACGGGGATGGGTGAACCGGCGTTGCCGCCGGTGATCCCCGCGCTCACCAACGCGATCTTCGCCGCAACGGGGAAACGCGTGCGTTCCCTGCCCCTCACGCGGCACGACTTGCGCTGGAGCTGAGTCGCCGATGAAGGGGTGGCTCGAGACGCGGCAGGTGCTGGAGCGGCTCGACGCGCTCCACGCCACCGGCACGCGCGCCGCGCTCGCCACCGTCATCCGCGTGCGCGGCTCGGCCTATCGTCACGAGGGCGCGAAACTCCTCGTCGCCGCCGACGAGACGATCGTCGGCAACGTCAGTGGGGGCTGCCTCGAGGAGGATGTGCGTGAGGTGGCGCGGCAAGTGATGCGCACGGGAACGGCCGAGCGCCGGAGTTGGTGCGGCGGCAGCGACGAGATCGCCGCCTGGGACCTCGGGGTCGGCTGCGAGGGCGAGGTCGAGATCCTGATCGAGCCGGCGACCGACGCGCGTGCCGACGAGCGGGCGCTGATCGCCGCCGAGCGCCCCTTCGTCGTGATCACGTCGCTCGGCGAGCCTCACTCGCGCCGCGTGCTCACCGGCGCCGAGGCCGCGGTGTGGATCGACGGCGGCCAGTCGCGGCTCGCGCAGCTCGACGGCGAGGAGGTGTTCGTCGACGTGCAGCTCCCCCCTCCCCGGCTCCTCGTCGTGAGCGGGGGCGACGATGCACGGCACCTCGCGCGACTCGCCGCCGATGTCGGATTCCGCGTCGTGGTCGCCGACCGGCGCCCTGGCCTCCTCACCGGGGCGCGATTCGCCGCGCCGATCCGGCTGGTCGAGAGTGACGCGGCGCGGATCGGAGAGCGGGTCGTGCTCGACGCCGACGACTTCGCCGTCGTGATGACACACCACTTCGCCGACGACACCGACTACGTGCGGGCTCTGATGCGCAGCCCGGTACGCTACGTCGGCCTCCTCGGTCCCCGTTCGCGCACCGAACGGATCCTGACGGCCCTTCGGGCCGCAGGATCAGTCGATGAGAAGCGCATCTTCGGCCCGGTCGGACTCGACATCGGCACCGACGGCGCCGAACAGGTTGCGCTGGCAGTGGTGGCGGAACTCCTCGCCGTGCGCAGTGGCCGGCGTCCCCGTTCGCTGCGCGAGCGGAGTGAACCGATCCATCGCGATGCCGAGTGAGGTCACGCGCGTCGCTGGGGTGATCCTCGCCGCCGGCCGCTCGCGGCGGATGGGGCGGGACAAACTGCTCCTGGTCGTCGAGGGGGAGCCGATGGTGCGGCGGGCAGTCGCCCGCGCGCTCGACGCCGGACTGAGTCCGGTATTGGTCGTGGTCGGAGAGGAGTCGGCCCCCGTGCGCGATGCGCTGGTTGGCCTCGAGTGCAACTTCGTGGTGAGTGACGATCCGACCGGTCCGACCAGCGCCTCGCTCCACGCGGCGATCCGTGAACTCGGTCCGGAAGGGAGGATCGACGCCACGGTGGTGCTCCTCGCCGACATGGTGCGCGTCACGAGCGCGATGATCCGCGCCCTCGTCTCCGCAGCGCGGACGGGGCACGCGCCGCTCGAGGTGTCGCGATACGGCGACGTGTTGGCCCCACCTCTCCTCTTCCGCCGCGCCCTCTGGTCAGAACTCCTGGCGTATCACGGCGACGGATGCGGCAAGACGGTCGTGATCGCCCACCGTGATGAGGCGGGGATCCACGAGTGGCCCGTTGCCGCACTGCAGGACGTGGACACGCCCGCCGACTACGAGGCACTCTCCCGATGATGCCGACCGTTCGCCTCGCCGCGCTCGTCACGGCGGTGTTCGCCCTCGTCGTCGTCGAGCGACCGGCCTCCGCGCCCCCCTCCGCGCTCCCCGACCGGCTCGACGATTCGACCTTCTGGCGGATGGTGACCGAGTTCTCCGAACCGGGGGGATACTTCCGATCGGACAACTTCATCTCGAACGAGGGAGAACTGCAGTACGTGATCGGCGAGCTGCAGAGCGCTGGCGCGCGCGGTCGGGCGTACATCGGCGTCGGCCCCGAGCAGAACCTCACCTACATCGCGGCGCTCGACCCGGGGATCTCCTTCATCGTCGACATCCGGCGACAGAACCTCGTCCAACATCTTGTCTTCAAGGCGTTGATGGAGACGTCGCGCGACCGCGCGACCTACCTCTCCCGCCTCCTCTCCCGCCCACGCCCGGCAGGGCTCGACTCGACGACCAGCGTGGTCGACCTGATGCACGCCTTCTCGATGGTCCCCGGCGACACGATGCTCTTCCGGCGGACGCTCGAGGACGTGCGCACGCACTTGGTCGACGTGAACCGGTTCGCGCTCGCCCCCGAGGATCTCGAGTCGATGCGCTACATCCTCTCGGCGTTCGGGACCGCGGGGACCGCGATCACGTACTCCTTCGGCCAGATGGGCGGCCCCGGGCGGTTCGGCTCCTGGATGCCGACGCTCCACGAGATGATGACCGAGACCGACGACGCCGGGGAGCACCGCTCGTACCTCGCGACCGAGGCGGGGTACCGGTACCTCAGGGATCGGCAGGAGCGGAACCTGATCGTCCCGGTCGTCGGTGACTTCGGCGGCGACCACGCGCTGAAGGCCGTCGCCGCGTGGCTGCGCAGCCGGCAGGCGACCGTCGGCGTCTTCTACGCGTCGAACGTCGAGCAGTATCTCTTCCAGGACGGACCCGCGGCGGGACTCTTCTACGAGAATCTCGCCACCTTCCCATTCGACGCGGCGAGCACCTTCGTGCGCTCGGCGTCGAATCGCGGCTGGGTGCCGATGCGGAACCCACGTTCGCGGATGGCCCAGCTCACGATGCGGATCGAACCGATGCTCGCGGCGATCCGCGGCGGGCGGGTGACTAACTACGGGGAGCTGCTGACGCTGGTGCCCTGAGCGGGGTGGCTCAGGGCTTCTTCGGCGTCGGGAAGTTCTTCATCGCTTCGCGGATCTCGGGATCGGTGCGCGCCTCGAGCGTGTAGACGCCCTGGTTCCCCCACCGCACATACGCCACCATCTCGTAGAGCAGCGAGCGCAGCTTCGCGTCGCTCTCGGCGTCGTCGGGGATCGTGACGCCACTCTCCGTCGCCATCGCGCGGAACTGTGCGACCGCGGCGTCGGGCAGCGCCGGATTCGCCGCGAAGCCCTCCAGCGTGCCGAGCGTGTTCGCCGACGCGCCGACCAAGGTGTTCGCCCACTTGATCGGGAGGTCGAGCTCGGCGGCCCGATTGGCCCACGCCGGATCGGGCGTGGGGCGCGGGAGTCGGACGTCGGGATAGATCCCGCCACCGCCATAGAGCGTGCGGCCACTCTTGGACTTGCACGTGGGGCGCCCGACCGTGTCTCGCTCGGCGCGGGCCGCCCGGTAGTAGTTGCGATTCGAGACTTCGCGGTACTGCCGTTGGACGGCGCGGCCGCAGGGCGTATGCACCTGTCCGATCACCAGCACGAGCACCGAGCCGTCGGAGAGGGGGAAGCCTCGCATCAACAGCGACTTCCCGAAGCTCGGCTGTCCCACGATCAACGCACGGTCGTGGTCCTGCAGCGCCCCAGCCACGAGCTCGCTCGCGCTCGCGGTGCCTTCGTCGATCATCACGACGAGGGGATAGTCGCGCTCGCTCTTCCAGAACGAGCGCTTCACGCGGCCCGTGTCGGCGGTCTCGGCGCGCCGCCCCTCCGACGTGTAGACGATGGTGCCGGTGGGCAGGAACTCCCCGGCGACCGCCGCCGCCTCGTTCACGAGGCCACCGCCATTCCCGCGGAGGTCGAGGATCATCTGCTTCATCCCGGCGGCGGCGAGCGTCGAGATCGACTTGCGCAGGTCGTCGGCGACCTTGTCGTTGTCGAACGAGGTCACGCGGACGTACCCCGTCTCGCTGTCGAGCATCAGCGACGCGGGAATGGCGGTCTCACCTGAGAACTTCTCGCGCTTCACCCGCCGCGTGAGCGGCGCGAAGATCCCGTCGGGGCGCCGCCGCTCGAGACCGAGGGTCGCGTAGCTGCCGCGCGGACCGGCGAGTTGGATCTCGAGTTCGAGCGGGCTGTCGACCTGCACCGGCTTCCCGTCGACGGTCACGAGTTCGTCGCCGATCAGGATGTCTTGGCGCCGCGCGTCGGTGCCCGCGGCGACGGCCGCGACGATCGGCGTGCCACCGACGACGGCGAACGAGATCGGGAGGGGATGGAGCTTCCCCGCCCGCAACTCCGCCTCCTTCCCGGCGGAGAGCCGCACGGCGGGGATCACGTACGAGTGCGGGTCGGTGGCCTGGACCATCGCCTGGATCGCGGCGAGGAAGAGGCGATGCGAGTCGAGCGAGTCCGGATGATTGACGCGGATCTGGTTGAAGACCTGCGAGAAGAGTTGCAGGTCCTCGGCTGCCGTCCGCGGCCGGGTCACCGGGGCCGGAGGCGCTTGACCGAAGACGGCGGAGGGCGGAAGGCAGACCGCGGCGGCGAAGAGGATTCGCGCGAGAGTCCGGCTCACGGGGCGCCGCCAAGGGCTGCGAGGCGTTGCTCGGCGAGGGTCC
Source organism: Gemmatimonadaceae bacterium (assembly GCA_031396245.1). Lineage (GTDB taxonomy): Bacteria > Gemmatimonadota > Gemmatimonadetes > Gemmatimonadales > Gemmatimonadaceae > Pseudogemmatithrix. The sequence continues at coordinate 4,061 of JANNKK010000111.1, read as the reverse complement.
GCGCGGCGTTCTCGCGCCGGGGGGCGACCTTCAGGTACGTCGCGTAGGCCGCCTTCGCACCCGCCGCGTCGCCCGTCTTCTCGAGTGTCTGGCCGAGTGCGAACTGCGGGGCGGCATAGAGCGGCTCGAGTTCGATCGACTTCTTCAGCGGCGTCACGGCCTCGGCGAACTGGCCCACCGCCATCAGGGTGCTGCCGTAGAGGTAGTGCACCCAGGGTTCGTCGCTCGCGACCTCGGCGGCGAGTCCGAGTTCACTCACCGCGGTCAGGGAGTCCCGCGCGGCAAGCGCCATCTGCCCCAGCGCAACGTGGGCCATGAAGTAGGCGAGGTCCTCGGTCATCGACCGCCCGAGCGCCGCCTTCGCCGAGTCGGGCTGGCCCATCTTGGCATACAGGATCCCGATGCCGTGCTCGACGAGCGCCTTCGAGGAGTAGAAGATCACCTCCTCGTCCGGGTCGGCGTCCTCCTTGCGCAGCGCCTCGATGCCCAACTTGAACGCGTCGAGCGCCGGGCCGACGTGGCCCCCCATGTAATGCGTGCGACCCATGTCGAGGTGGATCCCCGCCGGGTACTTCGCTTTCTTGAGGGCGTCCTGATAGTTCCGCAGCGCCTCGGGAAGGCGTCCCTGCGAATACGCGAGCCACCCGCGAGTGCTCGCCCCCCAGCGCTCCATCCCGTCGCGGATCGCCTGGTTGATCTCGGCATCCGAGGACTGGGGATAGTCCCGCCGGAATAGATCGCGGTAGTACGACATGATCAACGACGCGTCCCACCGACGGTAGAGGAAGGGATCGAGGCGGCTCGCGCGCATCATGAGCGAGTCCAGGGCCTTCAGATCCTTGCTCGTCCGGGCACGGCGCCCGCCCTCCATATAGAGCTTGTTGGCCTGCGGGCGACGCAGCAGGTGCGAGATGCGGAGTCCGTAGAGCGCCTCGGGAGAACTGGGGTCGAGGCGCGCCGCCCAATAGAATGCGGCGGCGGCGACGTCGGGGTCGGACTCGATCTCCCGCGTGGCGAGGTTCAGGTAGGCGCGGGCGTCATTCGTGTCCACGCCGGCGGCGAGCTTCGGGCGCTTCTGGATCGCCCCGAGTCGTTGCTGTGCCGGAAGCGACGCGAGTGGAAGTGCGGCGAGCAGAAGTAGGCAGGGGAACCGACGCATCGCGACCTCGCGGGAATCTGTTAAAGAAGCGATTTCGTGCCGCGAGTATCGCTCCCTCTGGCCAGACCCGTCAAGGTGCGCGTGAACTATCCGCGGCGAAGGTCCCCGACTTGATGAAGCGGACGGTGAGCTGCTGGGCGTCGTCGCGATACATGATGAAGGAGTGGCCACCGCCGACGACGGTGTGCTCCTTCTCTTCGGGCAGATGCGTCTCCACCAGCTTCACCGTCCGGTCGCCACTCGCGGCGATGACACCGATCTCGATCCCATTGATGCGCGGGATCCCGAGGACCGTGGTGCCGCTGTCGACCCGCAACTCGGGAGTCGGCTTGAGCAGCCACCCGACATAGGGGGAGAGCCGATTCGCGACGAGCGCGCCCTGGTTCGGCGGGGCCAGCATCACCAGACGTCCGACCCTCGGTGGGATGGTGTCGCGGGTCAGCACGTAGCGGACGAGGATGTTGCCGAGGCTGTGCCCGACGAAGTGGACGCGGGTGTGCTGCGGTCCGATGCGTTCGGCGAGTTCGAGGCGGAAGTCGGCGGCGATCTGCGGGATCGTGCAGCAGTAGCTGGAGTAGCCGTAGCGCATCACCTCGTAGCCCTCTGCCTCGAGCACTCGCGCGATCGGCCACATCGAGAGGGAGGACCGGCCCATCCCGTGTACGACCACGACCAGTTCGTGCGGTGTGAGGTCCCCGCGGAGAGGCGGTTGCGCCTGCGCCCCGGTGAGGAGGAGCGTCAGGGAGGCTGAGAGGGCCCACGTGACGCGACGCTTCACGAGGGCCACACCGCGAGCACTTGCAGCACCTCGCGGGTGATCGAGACCCCTTCGGGGAAGTGGGAGGTGAAGTCGGCGCGCAGCCGCGCCGCGTGGGTCGCGAGGTACCGGTCGAGGGTCGCGCGATCGGCGAGCGTGTAGCGCGCGCAGTATCGTCCTTCCTCGCTGCGCAGGAGCTGCGCACCGATGAAGAGACCGGTGACCAACACATCGGGGATGTGCCGGTCCCTCATATAGACCTCGTAGCGCGAGCGGAGGTCCTGCCGGATCTCCGCCGTGACCTCATAGGTGATCATCGGGCTCCACGTGAGCGATATTCGAGGGTACCCCGGAAACTCACCACGGCACCCTGATCACGCCAGCCACGCCGATGCCCGCCGTCCCGCGCCCGCCCGAGTCCGTCACGACACCCGACGGGGTGACCCTCGTGGTCCGCCGCTGGGCGGCGCCCCTGCCCGCGCCTCGCGGCACGATCCTCATCGTGCACGGGCTCGGCGAGCACAGCGGGCGCTACATCCGGGTCGCCGAACTCCTCCAGCGCCGGGGCTGGGAGGTCGTCGGCTATGACCATCGCGGGCACGGCCTCTCGCTCGGCCGGCGCGGCGCGGTGCCGCACGCCGATACTCTCGTCGATGACCTCGCACTGGTGGTGGACCGGGTCGTGCGCCCGCGCGTCGCCACGGGCGCGCCCCTGCTGCTCCTCGGCCAGAGCATGGGCGGGCTGATCGCATCACAGTTCGTCGCGCGGGCGGTGCGACCGGTCGAGGGTCTGATCCTCACCTCACCGGCCTTCGCGGCGGACCTCACCCTCGCCCAGCGCCTCCAACTCCGCATCGGCCGCGGGATCGTACCCGACCTCCCGATGGGGAACCAGTTGGCGGTGGAGGCACTCTCCCACGATCCGTCGGTCGTGCGGGAGTACCGCGACGACCCCCTGGTGCACGACCGGATCACTGCGCGACTCGCGAGCGCGATCCTCATGGGCGGCCGTGAAGTGCGGCGCGCAGCGCCGCAGTGGCGGGTGCCGACGCTCCTGCTCTGGGCGGGCGATGATCGCCTCGTGGCCGCCGCCGGCAGCGACGCCTTCGCCGCGGCGGCGCCTCCCTCGGTGGTGCGCAGCCGTCGCTTCGACGCGCTCTGGCACGAGATCATGAATGAGCCGGCGGCCGACGAGGTGTTCGCGACCCTCACCGACTGGCTCGACGAGCGCTTCCCCGCGCGCTGAGTGGGTGGTGCGGCGGAGCGCCTCGCGGCATCTTGAGGCCGCACCCGTCCTCTCTCCGGAGTACTGACCGTGGACGCAGGCAAGAATCGGCGCCGCTTCGAGCGCGCACCGTGGACCGAGGCGGAGCGCGTCGCCTCGCAGATCGTCAAGCTCGGGCCCGCCGAGGCCGCTGATCGACTGGAGGACCTCGACAACGCCGTCGTGGTCGAAGTGCTCCGGTCGATCAACCCGGCGATCGCCGGCGACATCATCCCGGAGATGGAGCAGGAGCAGCGCGATTCCCTCTTCGCGGCTGCGCCGCACGCCGTCACGCAGCAGTGGTCGATGAACCTCACCTACGAGGACGACGCGATCGGGCGTCTCCTCGAACCGGTGCCGGCGCAGTTCCGCCCGGGGGAGACGGTCCGCGACGTGACCACGCGGGTGCGCGACCTCGCCAAGCGCACGCTGCTGACGTACCTCTTCGTCACCGACGAGGGGGGCCATCTCGCCGGCGTGGTCACCATGCGCGACCTCGTCGTCGCCGACGACGATTCGCGGCTGCAGGACATCATGCTCAAGGAGGTCTTCGCCCTCTCGCCGACGATGCAGCTGGCCGACGCGATGCGACTCGTCGTCCATCGCCACTTCCCGGTCTATCCGGTGTGCGACCCGACGGGCCTCCTGATCGGCCAGGTGCGCGGCAGCGCGATGTTCGAGGAGCAGGCGTTCGAGTTCAGCGCCCAGCCCGGCCGGATGGTCGGCGTGGCCGAGGAGGAGCGGCTGCTCACCCCCTGGCCGCGCAGCCTGCGCTTCCGGCATCCCTGGCTCCAACTCAACCTCCTCACCGCATTCATCGCCGCGGCGGTGGTCGGGATCTTCCAGGAGACGCTCGACCAGATGGTGATCCTCGCGCTCTT
>JANNKK010000047.1:0-30371 GCA_031396245.1 Gemmatimonadaceae bacterium | reverse complement strand
TGCCGCCCGTCGTGTTTCCCCCCGGCCTGCATTCCCGCGATACTTCCACTCGATGACCGAAGTTCGTCCTACGACCCCTCCCTCTCCACCCCCACGTCCGCTCGCCGGCCGTGAATGGTTCGACGCGCGAGTCTCCCTCGCGCGCCGACGCAGCGCGCGCTTCACCCGGCGATGGAGCCTCGTCTTCGGCGTGCTGACCCTGGTCGCCGCCCTCGTCCCGCTCGCGTCGGGTGACCCTCGGGGTGCCGATCGGGGTCGACTCTCGCGGCTCGCCGCCGACACGCTGCGTTCGTCCCAGCGATTGCGCCGGGCGGACGCGACGAGAGTGAGCGCCGAGTCGTTGGTCGTGCGTGGGACCACTCGGCCCGTGGTCGCCCCGCGACCGGTGTCGGCTCCCGTCGCGACGGGCTTCTCGGCGGCGATCAACGAAGCTCGCCGACTCAGGACCGACGCTGCGTGGCTCGCCGTCGCGAACCGACCGGAGGTCCGGGATGGCCCGCGGATGCGTGCGCTCGCGGAATCACTGCGCGTGCTCAGCGAGCGACGCGCGGCCTTGCCCACCGGCCCACTCCGTGACCGACAACTGACGGACCTGACCCTGCGCATCGGCCGCGCCGGTTACACGATCATCGCGATCGCGGAGAACAAGCGCCTGGAGCTCGGGCCAGATGCGGCGGTCGCAACCGTGGCGAGGCCAGCCGCGGTCGAATCCGTCGCATTGCCGGAAGTCGTCGACACACTCGGGCCGGCGATCGCGCTGCGCGCGGCCCGTGATAGCGTCACGGCCGCGCGTCGTGCCCACGACTCGCTCGGCGTGCTCGTCCGCGCGCTCGACGCATCGCTGGCGATCACGGAGCGTCCGCGACTCGCGAGCGCGTCGCCGGCGATCGCGTTCGGGATCCTCCTCGTGCTCGGAGTCGTCCTGCGCTTCGGCACGGCGCTCTTCCGCGAGGTACGGGACCCGGCGATCGCGCACGCCCGCGAGGCGGAATCAGTCGGCGGCGCTCCCGTGCTCGCGACCGTCCGCGATGCTCAGCTGGACGGTCCCGCTCGATTCCGACCGAGTGGAGTCGACCCCTTCCGGATGCTCTACCTCGGATTGACCGCGACCGGCACGCGCACGCGCACGGCGCTGATCACCGGGAGTGATCCGGTCATCGCCGCCGCCGTGGGCGCCAGGCTTGCGATCGCCGCTGCAGCAGACCATCGGACGACGCTGGTCGTGGACCTCGATCCGTCGCAGATCGCCTTGGCGCGCGTGCTGAGGGAACGGGCGGAGCCGGGACTCACCGACGCCTTGGCTGGCGCATTCCGATGGCGCGAAGTGGCCCGTCCGATCGGATCGAGCGATGGACTCCCGATCACGCTGTTGCCGGCCGGCACCGAGCGCGACGACTTCGTTGTCGGCGAACAGCTCGATCGGATGTGCGAGGATTTCGCGCGATTCCGCGCCAGCTTCGAGCTCACGATCCTCGTTGCACCGGCATCGGCGATCGACCTGGCCCTGAGGCTCGTCGGCCCCAGCCCGCTGCTTGTGGCCACGTCGGCGGGCGACACGTCGGTCAGCCGGTTCGCCGCCGAATGCGCCGAGCTCCGCGGTGCCAACCGCCGGATACACGGTCTCGTTCTGTGGGACGCCGATCGACCCCAGTTGCTCTCGCGCGCTGAGCTCGCCGCGCTGCTGTCGAAGCGGAAGGGTCGCACCCCCGGTGGTTCGTTCGAGGCGGTTCGGCGGGCGATCCGTGGCAACGACCCGAAAGGGTAGCGCCCGGTGATGCTCGCGCAGGGCCAGTGGGCCGACACGTTGCTGAGCGCGGAGCGCCTCCATCTTGCGCGGCTCGGTGTCTGGTCGCTGCTCAGTATCGTCGCCGGTTCGGCGATGCTCGCGTGGCTGCGTCTCCGGCGGATCGACTCTCCCCTGCTCTCCCAGTTCGCGCTTCAGCAGTCCGGGTGGGGGGTGCTCCACGCGATACAGGTCCTCTGGTGGCGATCGCACCTCGCGCTTCGCGACCTGCCAAGTGCGGTGCAGCTCGATCGGCTCGCTTGGTTCGGCGCCGGCGTGGACGTCGGACTCATCCTGCTCGGCATTTCGCTCACCGTGGCGGGCGGGCGCGATGGTCGACGCCCCGCCTTCATCGGTGTCGGGATCGGCCTCATGTTACAGGGGGCGGCGCGGCTGTTGTTCGACGCCAGACTGGCGGCGCTGGTCGTCCGCTAGTGCGCTCCCTCGGGCGCGCCACTAAGTTGAGCGTCCACTCGAGATGACCGGCTACTCCGACCGCATCAACCACGCGCTGGCGTTCGCGGCGAAGCACCACGACCGCGAAGTGCGGAAGGGCACGCGCCCGCCCTACCTCACCCAGCCGGCGAACGTTGCGATCATCCTCACGCGCTACGGGCGCGAGGACGACACCGTGATCGCGGGGATCCTGCTCGACGTCGTCGACGATTGCCTGCGTCAGGGCTGGAGTCGCGAGATGCTCGACGACCGCGTCGGCGCGAAGTTCGGCGAGTCGGTGCTGGAGACCACTCTCTCGGTGACGCGGCGCCGGCTCGACGACGACGGCGTCGAGTTGTCGCGCGAAGAGGTGCGCTCGGATCATCTCGCGCGACTCGTAAAGGCGGCCGAGGCGGGACGCTGGGTGTGTGCGGCCGACATGGTGCACCAGGCGGGGACGCTCCTTGCCGATCTCCGCCGCACGATCGACCCCGATACCGTCTGGGGACGCCTCACCGGCGGTCGCGTGAGTACCGTGCGATGGTTCTGCGACACGCGTGACCGGTTCGCGGAGCTCGGCTTCACGGCGCCGATCGCCGCCGAGTTCGCGAGCCTCGTCGCGGAGATCGAGCGGGCCTAGACTCGCTCCGCCGCGGGATAGCGACGCGCCACATACGCCTCGAGGATCTCGAGGAACTCGGCTACGATCCGATCCCCCTTGAGCGTCACGTGCAGCTTGCCGTCCACGTACACCGGGGCCTTCGGTTCCTCGAACGTACCGGGGAGCGAGATCCCGAGATTCGCGTGCTTCGATTCCCCCGGACCGTTCACCACGCATCCCATCACGGCGACCTTCATCTCCTCGACCCCCGGATGGGATCCGCGCCAGATGGGCATCTGCTCGCGCAGATAGGTCTGAATATCCTCGGCCATCTTCTGGAAGAAGGTCGAGGTGGTGCGCCCGCATCCGGGGCACGCCGTCACCTGCGGGGTGAAGGAGCGTAACTCGAGCGACTGGAGGATCTGCTGCGCGACGAGGACCTCCTCGGTGCGATCACCGCCCGGCCGCGGCGTCAGCGACACCCGGATCGTGTCGCCGATCCCCTCGCCGAGGAGGATCGCGAGCGCGGCGGTGGTGGCGACGACCCCCTTCGTGCCGAGTCCCGCCTCGGTGAGACCGAGATGCAGCGGGTGATCGGTGCGCGCCGAGAGTCGGCGGTAGACCGTCACGAGGTCCTGCACCTGGGAGATCTTCGCCGAGAGGAGGATCCGGTCGTGACCCAGCCCGGTCTCCTCGGCGAGGGCGGCGGAGCGCAGCGCCGACTCGAGCATCGCCTCGAAGTACACCTCTTTCGCGTCCAGCGGTTCGGCGCGTTTCGCGTTCGCGTCCATCAACTGAGTGAGCAGGTCCTGGTCGAGCGAGCCCCAGTTCACGCCGATCCGAACCGGCTTCCCGTTCTCGACCGCGATCTGCACGATCGTGCGGAAGTTGTCGTCGCGGTGGCGCGTGCCGACGTTGCCCGGATTGATCCGATACTTCGCCAGGAGGGCCGCCGTACGCGGGAACTTCCGGAGCAGGAGATGTCCGTTGTAGTGGAAGTCGCCGATCACCGGCACCGAGACGCCGCGGTCGGCGAGCCGTTCGAAGAGTTCCGGGACGGCGGCCGCGGCCTGGTCGTTGTTGACCGTGATGCGGACGAGCTGCGAGCCGGCCTGCGCGAGCGCGGCGACCTGCAGGGCGGTGGCGGCGGCGTCGGCGGTGTCGGTGTTCGTCATCGACTGCACGACCACCGGCTGCGACGAGCCCACCTGGACACCGCCGATGTCGGCGGTGACGGTCTGTCGGCGCGGCTTGAAGGGAGGCACCTGACTAGAGATGGAAGGAGGAAGGGGAAAGGTGGAAGGTCGGACGCGCGAAGCGGCCTCTCCCCTCTCGACGGACCGCATCACAAGTTAGTCGTTCCCGCGCGCGACCTCACGCCTTCCCTTCCCCTCCATGGCCGATCCGAACGAAGAACCCACAGCACCGCTCAACGCCGCGAATTCGGCTGCCGCAACTTCAGCGACTTCCGGGTTCGCGCGGCGACACTGGGGAAAGCTCATCCTGCTGACCCTCATCGGACTGCCAATCGTCGTGCTCAGTGCATGGACCGCGATCGCCTTGGGCTACTCCTACTCCGAGGGGACCCGCACCGGTTACGTGCAGAAACTCTCGCGGAAGGGCTGGGTCTGTAAGACTTGGGAAGGGGAGCTCGCGATGGCGACTGCACCGGGCGTTTCGCCGCAGATCTTCACGTTCAGCATCCGGGATGACTCGCTGGCGAGGGCCCTGACCCAGGACATGGGGCGGGGAAGGGTCGCGGTGGAGTATGACGAGCACCGAGGCATCCCCACGAGCTGCTTCGGGGACACGCCCTATTTCGTGGTCTCTTACCGGGTGGTCAGCGATGCCGGGGCGACCCCCCTGCCCTGAGCCTCGGCGGGCATTCGATGCTCCCCGGAATGCGCGCCCATTGCGGGGGAGGCCCGAGTCCTCTAGCTTCCGAACGTCCTCCGGACTCTCTGGAGGATGGTCCAGCACGGGGGATCTTCTCGTCCCGTGAGCACGATTGTGCAGGGTCGGCGTGTTCCGCTCCCGGCGACAATCAACAAAATTCAGGAGTAGGGAATGCGTACGACCGGTAAGGTGAAGTGGTTCAACGATGCGAAGGGCTTCGGGTTCATCACGCCCGACAACGGCACCAAGGATTGCTTCGTGCACTACAGCGCGATCCAGGGTTCCGGCTTCAAGTCGCTCGCAGAGGGCGACGCCGTCGAGTTCGACATCGTTCAGGGTGCCAAGGGCCCCGCTGCCGAGAACGTCTCGAAGGTTTCGTAACCACGACCCGCACGATCCAAGGGCGTCCGGAGCTTCGGCTCCGGGCGCCCTTCGGCTTTACGGGCCTCGCCTCGGGCGTCGCCTAGGCCGTCCGCGAGCCGGACGCGCGACTGACTCGATCGCGGATTCGAGGCGCGAATCGACCTCGTCCCAGAGCCTCGACCGATCAATCCGAAGCTGAACGAAGGTGCCGACGTCGACCTCCCCGGCGAGAAGCGACCGGGCAACCGCGAGCGCTCGTTTGGTAGGGATCGCGAGCCGATCGGCTAGTTCGACCGTCAGAAGGAGATCGACCAGGGTCGGCACCGGGATCCTGCGCTCCAGGCCCTGCTTTCCGGGAGGCAACGCCTCGTGATCGATCCGGCGCAGGATATTATCCAGGACTTTGGGGCTGACACCGAGCACAGCCGCAGCAGTCGCGGTCGTGACTGCGCGCATAAAATATCCTCAGAAAGGCTGATAATAGACGATGCAACTCGTGCCATCCACGCGCAACGGACCACCGCGATGCGATCAGGGTGCCAGCGCCGTCGGCCTGCCAATGCAGAAATGCGTCAAACGACCAATTACAAAATAATACGCGGCGAACAATATCATTCGAAACTCGTTCCATTATAACGAGTTAGTCCATTGAAACACTGTGCGCAAGTCAGCCCTCTTTTGCGATTGGTGTCGCCCGGATCGCAGTTATGCGGCCAGCATCACGAAGCCGCAGTGCGATCGGCGAGTAGTTTGCGCGCGTCGACGAGCTGTGCCTCGACCGCATTCGGTCCCGTCCCACCTGGAAGCTCGCGATGGGAGAGCGAGCGCTCGGGATCGAGCTCCTTGAGCGATTCGCCGTCAAGCGCGGGGTGAGCTGCCGCGAATGCGCTAGGGGGCAATGCCTGCAACTCGACGCCCCGCTCCTCGGCCTCGCGCACGAGGCGGCCGACGACAGCGTGCGCATCGCGAAAAGTCACGCGCCGGCGGACGAGATAGTCCGCGAGATCGGTGGCCATCATTGCGCTGGTCACTGCGGCGCGCATCCGCGCCGGATCGAAGCGCAGCGTCGCGACCGAGCCACTCACTGCGGGGAGTAGCAGCAGCGCGAGGTCGGCGGCGTCGAACATCGCGCGCTTGTCGTCCTGAAGATCCTTGTTGTAGCCGCTGGGAAGTCCCTTGAGCGCCACCACGATGGAGACCAAGTCGCCGAGCGTGCGGGCGGCCGAGCCGCGCGCGAGCTCTAGGGCGTCGGGATTCCGTTTCTGTGGCATCATCGAGGAGCCGGTCGAGAAGGCGTCCCCGAAGCGCACGAAGCCGAACTCGCTCGAGCCGAAGAGGATCAAGTCCTCGGCGAGCCGTGACAGGTGCGTCCCCATCATCGTGAGGGCGTAGAGGAGGTCGGCGATGAAATCTCGGTCCCCGACGGCGTCGATCGAGTTAGGTGAGAGCTGATCGAAGCCGAGCGCGATGCGCAGCTCCTCGCGTGGCACAGGGAAGGCCGATCCGGCGATCGCGCCGGAGCCTAGTGGCAGCACACTGGCTGCGCGGCGCGCCGCCAGCAGGCGGTGGTGATCGCGCTCCAGCGCCCAGAAGTGCGCGAGCAGCCAGTGCGCGACCGAGACCGGCTGTGCGCGTTGCAGGTGCGTATAGGCCGGCATCAGCGCCCGCTGCTGCTCCGTCGCTCGGTCAGCGAGAACGCGCTGCAACTCGCGCAGCCGCGTCTCGATCGACGTGATCGCGTCGATCGCCCAGAGTCGCGACCCGGTCGCGACTTGGTCGTTCCGGCTCCGGCCGGTGTGCAGCCGGCTCGCCGGCTCGCCGGCCTCCTCGTGCAGCAGACGGTCCACGAACGTATGCACATCCTCGTCGGACGCGACCGGCTGCTCACCTCCGGCGATGCGCGTCGCGACCCGATCAAGGCCGGCGACGATGGATTGGGCGTCATCGACAGTGAGGACTCCCGCCGTCACGAGTCCGCGCGCCCACGCTTGCGAGAGTTGGATGTCGAAACGCCAGAGCCGGATGTCGGTGCCGATCGATCGATTCAGCGCTTCGAGCTCCGGGGCGGGCCCGCCGGCGAAGCGCCCTCCCCAGAGCTTATGGTCGCCCTGACTCACGCCCTGACCTTCTCGAGGGTCTGAGAGGGCAGGGGCTTGGGCGTGACGTCGACACCCTGGGCCTCGAGATCCTTGAGGGCGCGTACGCGCCCAGAGAGCCCGTACAGGCGAATGAATCCAGCGGCGTCGGACTGCTGATAGACGTCGTCCTCGCCAAAGGTCACGAATCTCTCGTCGTAGAGCGCTTCCGTCGACTGGCGGCCCGCGATCGTCACCATTCCGCGGCAGCAGCGGAGCGTCACCGAGCCCGTGACCCGCTGCTGGGTGACGTTCACGAAGGCGTCATACGATTCACGTTCGGTCGTCCACCAGCGCCCCTCGTAGACGAGGTCAGCGTAGCGAGGCGCGATGAGGTCCTTGGCCGCGAGCGTGCGGCGGTCGAGTACGAGCTGCTCGAGTTCCGAGTGCGCGGTGTAGAGCAGCGTGCCGCCAGGTGTCTCGTACACGCCTCGCGATTTCATGCCTACCAGCCGGTCCTCGACGATGTCAGCGCGGCCGATGCCATGCCGGCCTCCGATCGCATTGAGCGCCTCGAGGAGCGCCACCGGGCCGAGTTTCTTCCCATTCACCGAGACCGGCGTCCCTCGCTCGAACCCGATCGCAACTTCCTCGTGCTGGGCCGGTGCGTCGGCGGGATCGGCAGTGAGCAGGAAGAGGTCCTTCGGAGGCACCGAGTTCGGATCCTCGAGGACGCCTCCCTCGTGCGAGATGTGCCAGATGTTCCGATCGCGCGAGTAGATCTTCGTCGTGGTCGTGGTCGCGGCAACGGGGACGCCCTTCTCGGCGGCGTAGGCGAGCGCGTCCTCGCGCGAACGGATGTCCCAGAGCCGCCACGGGGCGATCACCGGGAGATGCGGTGCCATCGCCATGTAGGTGAGCTCGAACCGGACCTGGTCGTTCCCCTTGCCGGTGCAGCCGTGGGCGAGCGCATCGGCACCGATCTCCAGCGCGACCTCGACCTGCTTCTTCGCGATGATCGGCCGTGCCATCGACGTCCCGAGCAAGTACTTGCGGCCGTAGACCGCACCGGCGCGCAGGGTGGGGAAGACGTAGTCGCGCACGAACTCCTCGCGGAGGTCGGCGATGTGGCACTCGGCGGCGCCGGAGGCGATGGCCTTCTCGCGGACCCCTTCGAGCTCGTCTCCCTGGCCGATGTCGGCGGCGACGCAGACGACGCGCGCGTCATAGTGCTCGCGGAGCCAGGGAACGATGATCGAGGTGTCGAGGCCGCCGGAGTAGGCGAGGACGATGGTAGGCATTTTCAAAGACGGCGGAGGGCGGAGGGCGGACGGCGGAGGCGACGAGCCGAAAGGTAGCAGCGCATAAGTATGCGCTCCATTTGTTCGAGGTTCAACGGGTGCGTTTGCCGAGGGCGGAGAGGCGCCGAGCGACGCGCTCGCGGGCCTGCTCGCTCCGGCAGATCATGAGGATAGTGTCGTCGCCGGCGATCGTGCCGAGGATATCGCCGCTCGCTTCGGTATCGATGGCTGAGGCAACGGTCTGGGCCCCGCCGATGACGGTCTTGAGCACGATCATGTGACTGACGCCGTCGAGCCGAACGAACAGTTGGGGGAGGACTGCGGCGAGTGGCGCCCGGGCCCCGTCGTCGGCGGCGCCCTCGTTCACCGTGTACCGCACGCCGTGGTCGGTGGGGACGCGGGCGATCCGCAGGTCACGCAAGTCGCGGGAGAGGGTCGACTGCGTGACATCCCATCCCCGCTTGCTCAGGAGGAGACGCAATTCCTCCTGGCTCCCGATCTCGCGGGTCCCGATCAGGTCGAGGATGGCATGCTGCCGCTCGCGCTTCGTGGCGGTCACGTGGGCTCCGGTCTCCCGCAGTGTAGCGCGCCGCGCGGGAGGGGGAAAGGAAGATGTTGACAGGGGCGCTCGGCATTAGTATGCATTGTTGGTGCATAAGATTCCAGTCGGCGTGCTGGGCGCCTCGGGCTACGCGGGACGCGAACTCTGCGCGCTCGTCACCACGCACCCGAACCTCGAGCTCATCTTCGCCACCGCCAACTCGCAGCGCGGCGAGACCGCGACTCTCCCGCGCGGAGGGGCCGTCACCTTCACCGGCAGCGAGCAGGTGCGCCTCGGTGACGCGGCCCTCACCTTCTCGGCGCTGCCGCACGGCGCGAGCGCCGAGTGGGTGGCGCGCGCCCGCGCCGCGGGTTCGAAGGTCGTGGACCTCTCCGCCGATCTGCGCATCGGTAACGGGGCGACGGAGTCCGTCCCGTATGGGCTCACCGAGGTGACCCGTGAGGCGGTGCGTGGAGCGCCCTGCGTCGCCAATCCCGGATGCTATCCGACGGCGGTCCTGCTCGGACTCCTGCCCCTCTTCGAGCGTCGACTGATCGCCGCGGGGTCCGCCGTGCAGATCAGCGCCGCCAGCGGTGTCACCGGCGCTGGACTCGCGCCGCGGCTCGATCTCCTCTTCGGAGAGGTCACGGAGAACTTCCGCGCGTATGGCGTTGGGAACACCCATCGGCACCTGAAGGAGATGCGCGCTCTCGTGGCGACATTCGACCTGGACGTCGACCTCCTCTTCACGCCGCATCTCCTGCCGATCGCCCGTGGCATCCTCGCCACGATGACCGTCACCCTCGCGTCTCCGCTCACGGATCCGACCGCACTCTGGCGCGAGCGATACGCTGGCGAGCGCTTCATCGAGGTCACCGACGAGTTGCCCGAGCTGCGTGCGGTGCAGCACCGCAATGTCGTGCGCATCGCCGTGCGCGCGGTCGAGGGTGTGCGAACCCCGACGGTGCAGGTGTTCAGCGCGATCGACAACCTGGTCAAGGGCGCCGCAGGCCAGGCGATCCAGAACGCGAACTTGATGCTCGGCCTCGACGAGACAAGCGGTCTACCCGCGTGATGACCGATCGACGCCGGGGTGATCCGGCCCACACCGTGCGCCGCAGCGCTGCCGAGGCACCACACGTCGCGGCGCACGTGCCGAGCGGCGTCGTCCTTCGCGTCGTGAAGATCGGTGGTCGCGCGCAGGGGGCTCCCACGCTCGCCGGTCTCCTGAGCGCGGCGGCGGCGGCTCCTGGCGCACGGCTGGTCGTCGTCCACGGCGGCGGTGACGAGGTCTCGGAGTTGCAGCGGCGCCTCGGCGACCAACCGGAGTTCTCCGGAGGTCGGCGAGTCACTCGCGAGCAGGACCTCGACCTCGTGCGGATGGTCCTCTCCGGTGCGGCCAACAAGCGACTCGTCGCCCAACTCGCCGCTGCCGGCGTGCGCGCCGTCGGAGTGAGCGGCGAGGACGGTGACCTGCTCACGGCCCGAGTGACCGACCCCGCGCTCGGCCGCGTCGGTGGGGACGTCTTCGCCGACGCCACGCTGGTGGCGGATCTCCTGAACGCGGATTGGCTGCCGGTGATCTCCCCGCTCGCGCGCGACCGCGACTCGGCCTCAGCCGCCGGCCTGAATGTGAATGGCGACGATGCCGCCGCGGCGATCGCCTCCGGACTCGGCGCGGACGAACTCCTCTTCGTCGCCGACGTCGACGGCGTCCTCGAGAACGGGGTGCCGCTCGCCGGCATCGACATCGACGCGGTCCCCGGACTCGTCGCTCGCGGCGTAGTCGAGGGCGGCATGCGAGCCAAGCTCGAGGCGGCGACGACCGCCCTGCGCAACGGTGTGCGCCGGGTGCGCATCGCCTCAGTCGCCGGCATCACCGACCTCACGATGGGAACCAGCATCACCCTCACCGCCTCTTCGACCCGGGAGCACCGATGACCGCTGCCGCCCACGCCACCGACGCGCTGCTCGGTGTCTATCGTCGCGCGCCGATGGAGCTCGCGCGCGGTGATGGAGTGCGGCTATACGATGTCGAGGGCCACGAGTGGCTCGACTTCGCCGCCGGGATCGCGGTCAACGCGCTCGGTCACAACGACGCCGGCATCCGCCAGGCGATGCAGGAAGCGATGGCGACGGGGTTGATCCACGTCTCCAACCTCTATCGGACGGAGCCGGGGGAGCGGCTCGCCGACAAGCTCGTGGCGACCTCTTTCGCCGACCGCGTCTTCTTCTGCAACTCCGGAGCGGAAGCGAACGAGGGCGCCTTCAAGATGGCTCGCAAGTGGGGCAAGATCGAAGGTGGCGTGGCGAAGCACGAGATCATCGCACTCCGTGGCGCGTTCCACGGGCGTCTCTTCGGCACCGTGGCCGCGACCGACCGGCCACAGTACCGCAACCCCTTCCGTCCCCTCGCCGGTGGGATCCACATCCACGAGCGCGACATGACCGAACTCTCGAAGGTCATCTCCGACGGAGCGACTTGCGCGGTGATCGTTGAGCCGGTGCAGGGAGAGGGCGGCGTCCGCGTGCTCGACAACGGATTCCTCCGCGAACTGCGCGCGCTCACCGCCGAGCGCAACGTCCTGCTCATCCTCGACGAGATCCAGTGCGGCTATGGTCGCACCGGCACCTTCTTCGCCTATGAGCAGTTCGGCATCACGCCCGACCTGCTCACGGTCGCGAAGCCGATGGCGGGTGGCCTGCCGATGGGCGCGGTGCTCCTCACGCAGCGGGTCGCCGACGCGATGCAGCCGGGGGAGCATGGCACGACCTTCGGCGGCGGTCCCTTCATCGCGCACGTCGCCAACCATGTCTTCGACCGCCTGCACGACCCCAAGCTCCTCTCCCACGTCGGCAAGGAAGGGAAGTGGCTCGGCGACCAGCTGCTGAAGATCAAGCAACGGTCGCCGAAGGTCCGCGCGGTGCGGGGCCGTGGGTTGATGTGGGGCGTGGACGTGACCGACCCGGCGCGCGAGGTGGTAGCACGCGCGCAGGAGCTTGGCCTCCTCATCGTGTCGGCCGGCGACCACACCCTGCGGCTCCTGCCGCCGCTCGTGATCACGCGCGGCGATCTCAAGATCGGACTCGAGAAGCTCGAGGCGGCGATCGGTTAGCGCCGCGAGTCGCGGCGCGTCACACGATCGGCTTGGGCTTGGGCTTCGGCACGATGAGGCCCGGGACCTTCGCGCGTTCGAGGAGCTTGTTGAAGGCCTCGACATCCACCGTCTCGAGCACCTCGACCTCGCCGCGCAGGGAACTCCAAAGGCGCTCGAGCTCGGCGAGCCGCTCGCGCACCCCTGAGGTGAGTTCGGGGTGTCCCTCGACCTGGCCGAGCAGGAAGCCGAACTGCCCGTTCAACCCATTCGCGTAGTTGATGATGTCCTGGCCGTTCCCTGCCTTGGTCGTCATCCGTGGATCGAGGCGCTCGATCTTGCCAGTGAGCGTCTTCCCCGCGGTCGCGATCGAATCGGCGAGGGGGTCAGTGGCGGTGCGCGTCACGATCCCGGTGACCTGGTTCTTCAGGTCGCGTACGCGGACGACCGCATCGTGGATCTCACCGATCCGCTGGACGAGTAGGTTCGCGATCGAGTCGCGCTCGGCGATGACTCGTGTCGGGATCGGCGCGAGTCGGGGATCGAACGCAACGCCGAACTCCCGCGTCTGCACGATCTGACCGACGGTGAGGCGGGCCTGATAGCGTCCGGGCGGGACGCGCGCTCCGCCGTTGCCAGGCGCGCCGAAGAGGACGATGCCCTGGATCGAGGTCGGCGGATCGCGCCGCAGGTCCCACGAGAAGCTGTTGAGTCCGAGCCGGGGATTGAGACGGTCGTTGCCGGTGCCACGATTCGAGTAGGTGCGAAGAACGACTCCGCGTGAATCGAGGAACTCAAGTCGCGTGGTGTCTGACGTGTCCGGTGCGGCGGCGAGACGGAAGTGCACGGTCGCACCGGCAGGCGGATTCCGTCCGACGCGATTCGCCGCGCCGGGGCCGCCGAAGCCGCCGCCACCGCCGACGAGGAACGCGTCACGCGGTCGGAAGAGATGCACCGCGCTCCGCGCGACCACGCTGTCCTGCTGACGCAGGGCCGAGAGGTCGTCGAGGATCCAGAAGGCGCGTCCCTCGGTCGACGCGATGAGGTCGCCGTGTCTCACGTCGAGATCGGTGACCGGCACGACCGGCATCCCGGTGAGGGCCTGCCATCTCGCGCCGCCATCGACGGAGAACCAGGCGCCGGTCTCGGTGCCGGCGTAGAGGAGTCCACGCCGCACGGGGTCCTCGCGCACGACGCGCACTGGCTCCCCCTCGCGCAGTCCGTCGACGAGGCGCGTCCACGTGCGCCCATAGTCAATGGAGCGGAAGAGATGTGGCGCCGGGTCACCGACACGATCCTTCCGGAAGGCGACCCACACCGTGGCCGGGTCATGTGGCGAGACCTCGATCTCGTTGACCAGTCCGTCGCCGGCGGCGGGGGGCGTGATGTTCGTCCACGTGGCGCCGCCGTCGCGCGTGAGTTGCACAAGGCCATCGTCGGTGCCGACGTAGAGCGTGCGCGCATCGTGCGGCGATTCGTGGATGACGAAGATCGTGCCATAGACCTCGCCCCCCGCGCCCTCGTTCGTGATCGGGCCGCCGCCCCATCCCTGGCGGGTGGGATCGTCGCGAGTGAGGTCGCCCGAGATCGGACGCCACGTCGTGCCCCGATCACCGGTGCGGAAGAGGACACTCCCGCCGTAGTAGATCACGTTGGGGTCGTGCTCGGAGACGACGATCGGCGCCGTCCAATTGAATCGGTACCGCGTCGAGTCGGTGCGCTCGGTGAGGTTCATCGCCGGCCAGGGCATGATGTCGCGCGTGAGGCCCGTCTCCTGGTCGAGTTCCTCGATCAATCCCTGGTAGCAGCCGCCATAGACGTAGCGGTGCCGCACGGCGCTCACGCCCACATTCGCGCTCTCGCATCCGGCGCTGTTCCACCAGTCGCGCACGTCAATCGACCCGCCATCGCCGCGGCTGCGGATCACGACCGACGAGTTGTCCTGCTGCCCGCTGTAGAGCTTGTAGGGGAAGTCGTCGTCGACCGTGACGTGATAGAACTGGGCGGTCGGCTGGTTGTCCTGTGAACTCCAGCTCCGTCCGCCGTCCTGCGAGACGGTCGCGCCGCCATCGTTGGCGTTGATCATCCGGCGCGAGTCCTTCGGGTCAATCCAAAGGCCGTGATTGTCCCCGTGCGGCGCCTGGACCGTGGCGAAGGTCGCGCCACCGTCGATCGACTTGAGGATCGGCGCATTCGTCACCCACACGACGTCGGCATTGGTGGGATCCGCGAAGACCTTCATGTAGTACCAGGAGCGGGTCTGGATGAGTCGACTGTCCGAGAACCGCCGCCAGTTGCGCCCCGCATCGTCGGACCGATAGAGCCCGCCCTGCTCCGCTTCGACGATCGCGAACACCCGGTCCGGATTCGTCGGCGAGACCGCGACGCCGATCTTCCCCATCAAGCGGGGGAGTCCCTGCGTCAGTCGTGTCCAGCTGTCGCCGTTGTCGGTGCTCTTCCAGATGCCGCTCCCGGCGCCGCCGCTGCGCACGTACCAGGGCTGGCGCTGGTGGTCCCAGAAGGCGGCGTACAGGATGCGTGGATTGGTCGGGTCCATCGAGAGGTCGCTCGCACCACTGGTGGCGTTCTCCCCCTTGAGCACCAACGTCCAGCTCGCACCGCCGTCGCGCGACCTGTAGACGCCGCGCTCGGCCGTGCCCTTCCACCGATCCCCCTGCGCGGCGACATAAAGGATGTTCGGGTCGGTCGGGTGCACGCGCACGGCTGAGATCTGCCGGGTGGCCGCGAGGCCGACGTTCGTCCAGGTGCGTCCCTGGTCAGTACTGCGATAGACGCCGTCGCCGTAGGTCGAGGACTGTCCGCGGATCGGATGCTCGCCAGTACCGACGTAGATGACGTTCGCGTCGGAGGGCGCGATGGCGATCGCACCGATCGAGCCCGTCTTGAAGCTGCCGTCGGAGACGTTGCGCCAACTGATGCCGGCGTCGTCGGTGCGCCAAAGGCCGCCACCGGTGTATCCGGCGAAGAAGGTCAGCGGCTGCGATGACACGCCGACGACGGCCACGCTGCGCCCTCCTCGCGAAGGTCCGATGTTCCTCCAGGCGAGCCCGGCGTAGTCCTTGAGGGCGGAGTCGCTCCGGGTCGGGCGCACGGGCTGGGCGGCGGCGACGATCGGGAGGAGCGAGAGGAGCAGCAGCGGGGCAGAGCGCACGGGGGGACACCGGGTCGCGGGGAGCCGGACGATGCCCCCCACTCCCGGGGGCGTCAAGGCGCGGCCCCGCGAGCGGCCTCCCCTCTGGTGGGATCGCGTGCTCATCGGCAACGTTGGCACCGTCCAAAAGCCCCGGCCCTGATGCGCTTCGTTCGACCTCTCGTGACAGTCCTGATGGCCTCGCTGCCGCTCGCGGCGTGTCAGGCGCGTGCCCAACAGCGTCCCTCGCCCAACGCTCCGACCGCGTTGGTTCGGCCGACGCTCGTGGTGCTCGTCACGATCGACCAGTTCGGCAGCGATTATCTCGAGCGGTACGGGGGCAACTTCACGTCGGGGCTCAAGCGACTGCGCGACGAGGGCGCGATCTGGCTGCGCGGCCGCCACGACCACGCCATCGCCGAGACGGCGCCGGGGCACGCTTCGATCCTCTCGGGTCGCTTCCCGGTGAGCACCGGGATCTCGAGCAACTCGCAGGGTGTGAACACGTGGGATTCGCCCCTGATCGGTTCGGAGGATGTCGGCGCGTCACCATTCCGGTTCCGGGGGACGACGCTCTACGACTGGATGAAAGCCGCGGATCCGGCGACGCGGGCGCTTTCAGTCTCGCGGAAGGATCGCGGGGCGATCCTGCCGATCGGTTCGGCGCGCACCGACATCTACTGGTATGCGACGAACGG
Source organism: Gemmatimonadaceae bacterium (assembly GCA_031396245.1). GTDB lineage: Bacteria > Gemmatimonadota > Gemmatimonadetes > Gemmatimonadales > Gemmatimonadaceae > Pseudogemmatithrix. The sequence continues at coordinate 14,432 of JANNKK010000047.1, read as the reverse complement.
GGAGTTCACGACCTCGCGCTACTATCGCGACACGCTCCCGACGTGGGTGCGCCGGTTCAACGCGCGAAGACTGCCGCAGTCGTACGCCGGCAAGTCCTGGGTGCCGCTCCTCCCGGACGACCGCTACGCCGAATCCGACTCGGTCGCGATCGAGTCGCTTGGCAGCGAGATCGCGTTCCCGCACACCGTCACGAGCGACCCGGCGAGGGTGGCCCGCGCGATACGGGATTATCCGTGGGTCGACTCGATCACCCTCGCCTTCGCACTCGAGGGCGTGCGTGCGCTGGACTTGGGGGCCGCCGCGGCCCGCACCGACCTGCTCGCCGTATCCCTCTCGGCGACCGATGCCGTGGGTCACAGGTGGGGACCCGACTCGAAGGAGATCCACGACCACCTCCTCCGCCTCGATCGATACCTCGGCGCCTTCCTCGACACGTTGCTGTCGCTGCGAGGCGAGTCGCGGGTGGTGATCGCGTTGACCGCCGATCACGGCGTCTCGCCCTTCCCGGAGCTCAAGTCTCCCTACTACGCGAACGGCGGAGCGCAGCGACTCGATGGGTCGCCGGCCTGGCGCGCGGCCTACGCGGCGATGCGCGCGGCGGGAGTGGACACCAGCGCCGCCGACGACGATGACGGGTTCCGCGTACGCGACGCCGACGCGTTCCGCCGGGCCGGCGTCGACCCCGATGCGATCGCGCGGATCTGGGTCCGAGAGCTCCGCCTCCTGACCGGCGTGCTCCGCGCGGACCTGATGTCCGAGCTCGCCGGTGCCGACACCGTGAACGACGCGATCGCGCGCCGCTGGCTCCATATGCTCCCGGTCGACGGACCCGTGCGGGCCGTCGTGACGCTCAAGCCGTTCGGCTATTGGGCCGGCGTCGACTACGCGACCCACGGCCAGCCACACGACAGCGACACGCAGGTGCCGATGCTCTTCTGGGGCACTGGGGTCGTTGCAGGCGAACGGGCCGGGGAAGCGCGGGTCGTCGACATCGGACCCACGCTCGCAGCGTGGATCGGCGTCCGCCCACTCGAGCGCGTGGACGGACGCGTGCTCTCGCTTCGCCCCTGAATGACTCACCCCCACCCAGTCGAGTGACGATGCCGAAGTCCAACCTACCCTTGGAACACCGCGCCCTGGGCCGCAGCGGCGGCGCGCTCGGGATCCTCGGGCTTGCGACGCGCCGGCTCGCGGCAGCGGGACAGCAGGCCACCATCCGGATCGTGCGCGAGGCGATCGACCATGGCGTCTCAGTGCTCGAGATCGCTCCCGAGTACGGCGACGGGCGCACCGAACGGTGGCTCGGGCTCGCGCTCCGCGACGGCTATCGCGAGCGCGTGCAGATCATCTGGCAGTGCTGCGCGCACCTGCGAGACTACAAGACGGCGATGGCCCAGTTCGAGGCCACGCTGCAACTGCTCAAGACCGATCGCCTCGAGGTCTGGTCGTTCCACGAGGTGATCTACGACAACGACCCCGACTGGTTGTACGATCACGGCGGACTCGATGCGGCCCAGGAAGCACGCGATCAGGGGCGAACGCGCTGGATCGCCTTCCACGGCGAGAAGTCGCCGCACATCGCCCTCAAGCTCCTCGCCCGAGGCTTCGCGTGGGATGCGGTGCTGATGCCACTGAATCCCTTCGACGCATCGTTCCGCTCCTTCGAACGGCAGGTGCTCCCCGAGGTGATCCGGCGGGGCGGCGGCGTGATCGGGACCAAACCACTCGCCGGTGGGACGATCCCGACGGGGCGGCTCATCAGGGCGGAGGATGCGCTGCGCTACGCTTGGTCGCTGCCGGTGAGCTCGGTGCTGGTCGGCTGTGATTCGCCGGCGGTGCTGCGGAAGACACTGAAGGTCGCCGCCTCACTCAAGCCCTTCCACGCAGGTGAGATGGACGCCCTTCGGCAGAAGGCGCGCGTCACCGCGGGGGACGGCCGATTCGAACGCTACAAGACCACGCAGGAGTTCGATGGTGCCGCGGGCCTCGCGGCGCACGGATACACTGGACGGTAGACACTAGACGCTGGACACGAGACGCCAGACACTCGACCCTGGATGCCGATGACTCGTTCGGTCCTGTTCCTGATCGCACTCGCGACCCCACTCGCGGCACAGCAGATCACGGGGTACTCGCCGGCGAACAGCGCGCCGCAGCGAGCGGCTGAAGCGTCGGCGATCGCGCGCCCCGACTCGAGCCGCGCGGGCGCACTCGCGCGCCAACTCGCCGAGCGGCCTCACGTGGCGGGGACTCCCGCGCAGGCGCGGACACGCGACCTCGTCATCGCCGCGATGCGCGACGCGGGTCTCGAGACCGAGGTGCGCGAGTACGCGGTCTGGCTCCCGCACACGATCGAGTACGGGGTCTGGCGGCTCTTTCCCGACGCCAAGGAGCTCGAACTCCGTGAAGGCGCGGTGCCCGAGGATCCGACGACCCGCGCCTTCCCTGAGTACCCGACGGTCAACGGCTACAGCGGCACCGGCGACGTGAGCGGTGAGGTCGTGTACGTGAACTACGGCCTGATCGAGGACTACGCCCAGCTCGACTCACTCGGCGTGTCGGTCCGGGGAAGGGTCGCGATCGCCCGATATGGCCGGTCCTTCCGCGGGATCAAGGCTCGCGAGGCGGAGAAGCGCGGCGCACTCGCGCTCCTGATGTACAGTGATCCGGCGGACGATGGCTACGTGCAGGGTGATGTCTATCCGGAGGGCCCCTTCCGCAATGCGCGGGGCGTGCAGCGTGGGAGCGTGATGAACGGGGCAGGGGACCCGAGTACGCCTGGCTATCCGTCGAAGGCGGGCGCCCCGCGCATCCCGCTCGACCAGATGCCGGTGCCGCGGATCCCGGTGCTCCCGCTCTCGTACGGCAATGCGGTGGAGCTGTTGCGCGACGTGCGCGGCGCGAAGATCCCCGGCGGATGGCAGGGGGGTCTCGCATTCCGGTATCACGTCGGCCCGGGTCCGGTCCGCGCACGCGTCAAGGTGAAGAGCGATTCGGCGACCGCGGCGATCAAGCCGATCTGGAACACCTTCGGCATCATCCGTGGGACTGACTTCCCCGACGAGATGGTCGTGATCGGCGCCCACCGGGATGCGTGGAGTCCGGGTGCGGTCGACAACGTCTCGGGCACCGTGAGCGTCGTCGAGGCGGCGCGCGCCGTTGCCGCGCAAGTGAGGGCCGGTTGGCGTCCGCGTCGCACGCTCGTCTTCGCGACGTGGGACGCGGAGGAATGGGGCCTCGTCGGATCGAGCGAGTACGCCGAGGACGACTCGCTTCGGCTGACGCGTGGTGGGGTCGCCTACCTGAATCAGGACGCGGCGGCGGGGGGGCCATCGTTCGGCGGCGGCGGAACGCCGACCTTGCGCGGCGTGTTGCGTGACATCGCGCGCGCCGTTCCCGATCCGAGTGGCGGCGGCAGTGTCTATGAGGTCTGGCGCAGGACGTCCGGTGCGCGGGCGAACGATGAGCCCGCGATGGGGGATCCGGGTGGCGGCTCCGACTTCGCCGGCTTCTACAACCACCTCGGCATCCCGCATTCCGAGTGGGGCTTCGGCGGGGGGAACGGGATCTACCACTCGAACTACGACTCGTTCACGTTCATGGAGCGGTTCGGCGATCCCGGGTACCGCTTCCACACCGCAGCGGCGCGCATCGGCACGGCGATGATGATGCGGCTCGCGAACGCCGACGTCCTCCCCTACGACTACGTCGTGTTCGCGCGCACGATGCGCGGCTACCTCACGCCGATCGATCGTGGCGTCGCGGCAAAGGGCTGGCCGGGAACCAGTGCGCCGCTCGCGGCCGCGATCGACCGGATGGAACGTGCCGCGATCGCCTTCGCCGCCGCACGTGACGCCGCACTCGCGCGTGGACTCTCCACCGCGCAACAGGTCGCGACGAATCGCGAACTGCTCAAGGTCGAACGCGCGATGACGCGCCCCGAGGGCTTGCGTTCGCGGCCGTGGTATAGGAATCTCATATACGTCGCGGATGTCGATAACGGGTACGCGAACATGGTGTTCCCGTCGGTGAACGAAGCCATCCGCTACGGCGATGCCGCGCTCTTCTCGCGCGAGCTCGCGGACCTCGTGCAGCGCTTCGACGCGGCGACGGCGGCGCTCGATGCAGCGCGAGGAGCGGTACAGCAGCAGCGGTAGGCGGTTCCTGCGGGCGCGTTCGCGCGTCCTCAGTGAAGGAGCGGGGGCGGTTCCGGGACCACTCCCACGACTGGTGAGGGGGCATCGCGCGGCCGACGGCCGTCGATGCCCCCTCACGTATATTCCGGCGATGTCGCTCGCGCCGGAGGAACTGCAGCGCTACGCGCGCCATCTCGTCCTGCCGCAGGTCGGGCGGGAAGGGCAGGAGCGACTCCGCGCCGCGTCGGTGCTCGTCATCGGCGTCGGCGGACTCGGTTCTCCCGCCGCGATGTATCTCGCCGCCGCCGGCATCGGCCGACTCGGGCTCATCGACGACGACGTCGTTGCCGTGCACAACCTGCAGCGCCAGGTCCTGCACGACTCGCCGGCGATCGGTGCGCCTAAGACGGCGTCGGCGCGAGCGCGGCTCGAGGCCCTGAACCCCCACGTGCGGGTCGACACCTGGCAGACGCGGTTGACGCCACGGAATGCCCGCGGGATCATCGCGGACTACGACGTCGTCGTCGACGGCACCGATTCCTTCGCGACGCGCTACCTCGTGAACGATGCCTGTGTGCTCGAGCATCGTCCGAACGTCCACGCCAGCATCCACCGATTCGAGGGGCAGCTCACGGTCTTCGGGGCCGAGGGCGCGCCCTGTTATCGCTGCGTGCATCCGGAGCCCCCTCCACCGGGCAGCGTGCTGGACTGCGCCGAGGGCGGCGTGCTCGGTGTGCTGCCGGGGATCCTCGGCACGCTGCAGGCGACCGAAGCGCTCAAGCTGGTGCTTGGGATCGGGACTTCGATGCGAGGTCGACTGCTGGTGATCGACGCCCTCTCGATGCGCTTCCACGAGATAACGCTCGAGGGGGACTCCGCGTGCGCGTGGTGCGGCACACATCGCGCCACCGAGTTGCTCGACGACTATGCGGCCTTTTGTGGTGTGTCGGTCCCCTCGACCTCGGCGGCCGCTCCGACGCCCGAGCGGGCGATCGTCCCTGCCGCCCTGGCGGTGCGACTCGTCCGCGGCGAGAGCCTCGTGCTCGATGTGCGCGAGGAGTGGGAGGTCAGCGCGGCGCCATTCGAGGGGGCGCTGCACCTCCCGATGACCGAGGTGCCGGCGCGTCACGCCGAACTGCCGCGCGACCGTGAGATCGTCGTGCTCTGTCATCACGGGCAGCGCAGTGCGATGGTCGCCGACTATCTGCGCACGACCGGATTCCCCCGCGTCCTGAACCTCACCGGCGGGATCGACCGTTGGAGTGTCGAGGTGGACCCGAGCGTGCCCCGCTACTGAGATGAGCTACTGGGTCGCGTGGGCATTCGGGATCGTCACGGTGATCTGGGGCCAGCGCGAGCTCCGTGCCTGGTGGCGTGAGCGGGAGTTCCGGCGACGCTTCCCCCTCGGCGGCGATGGCTTCGTGATCGGCGCCGAGCCGCGGACGTACGGCGCGCGCACCGAACGTGCACTGCTCCTCCTGCACGGCTACAATGACTCCCCCTACTCCGTGGACGGGATCGCGCGCGCCGTGCACGCCGAGGGGTGGACGGTGCGGGTCCCTCTCCTTCCGGGCCACGGCCGCTCCCTCCGCGCGTTCGACGCGTGGACGGCGGAAGAGGTCGTCGCACTCGCGCGCGATGAGTACGCGCAGTTGCGGGCGACGCATCGGACCGTCGTGGTGGGGGGTCTCTCGATGGGCGGTGCTGTCGCCTGCTGGATCGCGGCCGAGAGCGGCGCCGACGGCCTCCTCCTCTTCGCGCCGATGCTCTTCGTCCCGAAGCCGATGGAGGTCGCCGTCAGCACGGCCCGCCTCTGGTCGCTCGTCAGCCGGTACATCGGAGGGGGAGGCAAGCGATCGATCCGTGACCCCGCCGCCGCCGCGCGTAACATCGCCTACGGGTGTTCCACGAGACGATCGCTCGAGGCCTTGGAGCGCATCGCCCACGGCTCGGTCGTGCGACTCGGGTTCGTCCGCGTTCCGACGCTGGTGATCCAGTCCGAGGAGGACAATCGCCTCCCGCAGGACCAGTCGCGACACGCGATCGCGCGCATCGGCGCGAAGGATCGCACCGTGGTGTGGACGCGCGGCTCGGGGCACGTGCTGACGCTCGACTACGGACACGAGCAGGTCGAAGCGACCGCGGTCGCGTGGCTCAAGGCGCACTTCTGAGTGAGCGCGATTCCCCAGGATTGAGGAGCCAAAGACGTTCAGGGTCTCGGCCGCTCGCGCGCCACGCTTCACGGGCGCGGCGCGGCGGCTCGCCCCGCAGTTCGTCAGCCAGCGGGAAGGTGCCCCCGTGCATCGCGATCTTCTTGGTCGGTGAGGTGAGGTCGCGACCGGTCAAGGCGTCGATGGCCGCAACGGCCTCGTCGGGATCGAGGAGGACCGGCCGCATGAACCATCGCGGTGGGTAGGCCCCGATCGGCATCAACACCCCGTCCCATCGGCCGAGTCGCGCGGCCTCCCGCCGCTCTGGGCACGCTCGAACATCCAACCGAAGAACCCGAGGAATCCGGCGGGTCGATTCGCCGGCCAGGGATTCTGGGATCCTCCACCGGGGCGATGGGGCGCGGGGATCGACGACGCTGGATCGGCGTGCCGATTAGATTGCAGTTCCACGTGCGTCGCGAGGCAAGAGCGGGATGGCTGATGTGACCTGCCAACGGTGCGGCAAGACAAAGCCGGGATTCGAGCGAGCCCCTTTTCCCGGCGCGATCGGCGCGCGGGTGCTGGAAGGGATCTGCCCGGACTGCTGGGCCCAGTGGCTGAAGCAGCAGACGATGCTGATCAACCACTACGGCCTGAACGTAATGGACCCGACCGCGCGCCAGTTCCTGACCCGGAACCTCGAGGCGTTCCTCTTCCGCGCGGGCCAACAGGACGAAGTGGACACCTCCAAGCAGGGCACGATCTCGCACTGATCCGCGCGGCGTGCGGTTGACATTGGTAGCCGGCGGTTACTAATTGCGGCCTCGATGCGCCGCCCCCGACGCGCGGACGCGCGGGCCAACGCACCGACCGGCGCCTCCCTCGACTTCCTCTGCTTCTCCGCCCGTGACGGGCGACTGACGCTCCTCGCGCACCCGGCCACTGGCCGGAGTGGCCGAGCCGAGTTGCCGTGGCGCGCGCTCACCTCCGCCCGAACGGTCACTGGCGAGGCGCGTCGGCTCGCGGCGGACCTGATGGGAAGCGTGCCACTTTGGATGACTCACGTCGCGACGCTCGGCGACGGAACTGTCCACCCTTCCGACGCCCCCCTTTCCCTGATCTATGCCGCAGTCGTGGCGGCGGGCACTCCGCCACCGGCCGGTCTCGCGTGGGCCAACCTCTCGGCCCTGGCGGCACTCCCTGCGCGGCAGAGGCAGGGCGCCGATCTGGGGCTGACAGCACTGCGCGAGCGGATGGACCGCGAGCCGATCGCGTTCCGGCTGCTCGACGAGGAGTTCACGCTCTCGGCGCTCCAGGCGATGTACGAGCTCCTACTCGGCCAGCGCCTGCATAAGGCCAGCTTCCGCCGTGCACTTCAGGCGGCGGGGATCGTGTCCCCGACGGATTCCTGGCGGTCAGAGGGCCGCGGTCGGCCGGCCCAGCTGTACCGCTACGCTCCCCCGAGGCGACGTTCGCGCCGCCGGCCGGTCCGCTTCGACCTGCTGGGCTGACTCGCGACCGACTCGCGACAGGGACGTGACACTAATCCCCACTTGCCGGGTAGATTTAATAGTTGCAATGTGTACCTAACGGCGTATGGAGGGAACGTGCTCACGTACCTCGATGCCTTACTCGCTGCTCAGACGATGCGCGACCGCGTCGAACTCACGCGACTGCTCGAGCATCCTCTCGCCCGCATTCTTCCGAAGGATGCCCGTGACGAGGCGGCGCAGTTCGCGGATCCCCGTTGCGATCCCTTGGCGGCGCCCCTCCGGGTGATGCAACTGCGACGGCAGACTGCCGAGCTCCTGCGCGACGCCCCCGTGGTCGCGGACCGCGCGGAGGTCCGTGACGTCGCGCGCGGGCCCCGCCCCCAGCCGGCGATGTTGACCCGACGCGCGAGCCGCCTGGTGCAGATGGAGTTGCCGCTGTCGGCGTAGGTAGTGGGAAGTCGCCGCAGCAACGAAGGGCCCCCGGTCACTGACCGGGGGCCCTTCTTCACAGCAGTCGCCGTTTCAGGCCTTCGTAACGTTCGCGGCCTGCGGTCCTTTCTGTCCCTCGACGATATCGAACTCCACCTTGTCGCCCTCGGCCAAGGACTTGAATCCGCCGGCCGAGATGGCGCTGAAGTGGACGAAGACGTCGGGACCGCCCTCCCGCTGGATGAACCCGAAACCCTTGGCGTCATTGAACCACTTCACCGTGCCATTGATGCGAGCCATCTGTCAGTGCTCCTCTGCGCAGGAGAAGGGTTGGGGGGATCAGGCCGCGCCCGCGATATAACGGGCGAAGCGTCCGCAGGCCGTGCACTTCAACGTTACGTGCGTCCGAGGAGGCGGTGGTGCCTTGCCCGGTTCACGCTCGATCGAGCCGGAGCACGAAGGACAACTGAGCGGATCACCGTTTCGATCGCTCGCGATAAGGTGGAGGGCCTGCGCGGGGTTGTACGAGTTGGGTCGTGGTTTCCGCATTCGGTCTCCGTCTGAGTCTCTGGCGACGAACCGATCGTGGCACGTCGCAATACATTAGGACAAGAATAATCGGTCAGATCCCAGATAGAAGGAGAGACCATCAATTCCGTCGAAACTACAAGCACCGACGCGAATAGTTCCAGTGGTGAAACTCTCGTAACCTTCTGACTTACAATGAGTTACTGATGGCTGGCCGAACTCAGGCGTCTGTTGCGTTGCCGCCTCAACAGGGGCGGCTCGGAGCGCTCCGGCGACCGATCAGCGTGGTGGAGCCGCAGCGCAACCGACAGTGCGTCGCGTGTCCACCACAGAGAATACGAGCCACCCTTCAGCTCGCCGCACGAGTTGGAACGCATCGACACCACAGTGCGAGAAGCGGTCGCCGGCGAAGAACCAGTAGTCCACCCAGATGCTCGCCAAGTCGCCGTCGACATGGATGACCGGATTCGCCAGGCGCTCGTCGAAGACGAGACCGGCCCGTGCGCGGCCGACCGAACCGATCCATCCATCGACGGCATCGAAGGTGATGCCGTCGGCGGTGAGGGACTGCATCGAGGCGTTAGCAACGAAAGCGGCGCGCATCGCCGTGGTGTCACGCGCGCGCATCGCTTCGAAGAGACGCGTGACAACGGCGTACGCGCTGTCGTGCGCAGCTGACTGGGCCCGGCCGACCGAGGCGTCGACGATCGAGAGAAAAGCGAGGGAGGCGACGACGGCGAATCGGCGAAGGTACGTGGGGCCTGTTGAGGTCATTGGACTGATCCGAGGCGGGTTCAGCCCTGTAATACGGGCAGTCGGCGGATCCGTTCCGCCCATTCGCGCGGACCGGTCTCGTGCACGTTCTCCCCCGAGGCATCCACCGCAACGGTCACCGGCATCTCCTCCACCTCGAACTCGTATATCGCTTCCATCCCGAGGTCCTCGAACGCCACGATGCGCGAGGCGCGGATCGCCTTCGACACGAGATAAGCGGCGCCCCCGACGGCCATCAGGTAGGCGGCGCGGTGCTTCCGGATCGCCTCGAGACCCGTCGGTCCGCGTTCGGCCTTCCCGATCATCGCGATCAGCCCGGTCTTCGCGAGCATCAGCTCGGTGAACTTGTCCATCCGTGTCGCGGTGGTCGGCCCGGCGGGACCGACCGCTTCGTCCCGCACGGGGTCGACCGGGCCGACGTAGTAGATCACCCGGTTGGTGAAGTCCACGCCCGGGGGCAGCGACTCCCCCTTCGCGAAGAGGTCGGCGATCCGCTTGTGGGCGGCGTCCCGGCCGGTGAGGAGCTTGCCGTTGAGCAAGAGGCGATCGCCGGCCTTCCACGTCGCGACGATCTCGGGCGTGAGCGCGTCGAGATCCACTCGTTTCGCATTCACGTCAGGTCGCCAGGTGACATCGGGCCAGTCGGTGGGGCTCGGTATGGGGAGTTTCGCCACGCCCGACCCATCAAGAGTGAAATGCGCGTGGCGCGTCGCCGCGCAGTTGGGGATCATCGCGATCGGCTTCGAGGCAGCGTGGGTCGGGTAGTCGAGGATCTTCACGTCGAGCACCGTTGCGAGACCGCCCAGCCCCTGGGCGCCGATGCCGAGGGCGTTGATCTTGTCGTGCAGTTCGATCCGCGGCTCCTCGATCCTGTTCCTCGTCCCGCGCTCCTTGAGTTGTGTCATGTCGATCGCGTCCATCAGCGATTCCTTGGCGAGGAGCATCGCCTTCTCCGCGGAGCCGCCGATCCCGATGCCGAGCATCCCCGGGGGGCACCACCCGGCGCCCATCGTCGGGACCGTCCTCAGCACCCAGTCGACGATCGAATCGCTGGGATCGAGCATCGCGAACTTGGACTTGTTCTCGGAGCCGCCGCCCTTCGCGGCGAGTTTCACTTCGACGTGGTCGCCGGGGACGATCTCGGTGTGGACCACCGCCGGCGTGTTGTCGCGCGTGTTCTTCCGTTCGAACGCCGGGTCGGAGACGATCGAGGCGCGGAGCACGTTCTCCGGGAGGAGATAGGCGCGCCGGACCCCCTCATCCACCATCTCCTGAACGGAGAGCTTCGCGTCCCAGCGCACTTCCATCCCGACCTTGAGGAAGACGACGACGATGCCGGTGTCCTGGCAGATCGGGCGATGCCCTTCGGCGCACATCCGCGAGTTCGTGAGGATCTGGGCGATCGCGTCCTTCGCGGCCGGTCCCTGTTCCCGCTCGTAGGCGTCACCGAGCGCGCGGATGTAGTCGAGCGGATGGTAGTACGAGATGTGCTGCAGCGCGTCGGCGACGGACTGGATGAAGTCGTCCTGGCGGATCGTCGTCATGGGGGAAACCTACTTGGCCGAAGTGTCCTCCTGCATCAGCCCGAGGAGGTTCCCTTCCGGGTCGTGGATGTAGGCGAGATACCCGATGCCGGGAATGGCGGCTTTGGGGAGCGCGAGGTCGCCGCCGTTCGCCGTGGCCGTCGCGAGCGCCGCGTCGAGGTTCGGCACGCCGACCGTGCAGACGTAGGCGTTCACGGGTTGACCGGAGGCGGGGCGCGCCCCCATCCGGCGCATCAATCCGCCATTGATGCCCGGCTCCTCCTTCGGGCCCGTGGTGATGAGCCAGTAGTCCCACGACCCCGCGTCCCACTTATGGAACGTCCACCCGAGAAGTCGCTGATAGAACGCCTGGGCTCTCGCCGGGTCGTCGGCGTGGAGCTCGAAATGCATCGGGCGGGGCATCACTCCTCCTTGGGTCGCGTGTCGAGTCTCAGTCCCACGAATGGGAGCGGCGCCAGACCTTCCGCTCAAGGCGCCAGCTCCGCTTGACCGAGACCTCCACATCATCGGCCGGGAAGAGCTCGCTGTCCACCACGGCCTCGGTGAAGTCGTTCCCTTTCGCGGAACTCTGGTCGGCGTAGTGCAGGATCTCCGCTTCGAGCGTCATCGGCCTCACCGCGGCGCCGTACTCAGGGATGCCGTGATGCGACTGGATGAAGTGATGGAGCTCGAGCCTCTGGCCTTCGCTGATCGCGCCGTCGGGAAGGGTCCGCAGCCGCTCCTCGAGCATCAGCGAGCCGAGTACGATGTGGCCGACGAGACTGCCGGCGAGGGTGTTCTCGAACCCGCCCAGCGCGGTCGCGTACGCCTCGACCTTGCCGATGTCGTGAAGAAGGGCGCCGGCGGTGACGAGGTTCACGTTCCCTTGCATCGTCCCGACGGCGGCACGCGCGATGGTCGCGACCTCACAGCTGTGCAGCAGGAGCCCGCCGATCTGGGCGTGATGGCCGCGAGGCGCACCCGGACTCTTGGCGAATCGTTCGCGGAAGGGGTCGTCGGCGAAGAAGAGGTCCACCGCGCGACGCAGCGGGCCACGCATCTCGGCGCGCCAGGCATCGATCTGGGCCCAGTGGTCCTCAGGCCGCGTCGCGATGTGCGGAAGGAACTCGGTCAGGTCGGCGGCCGCCTTCGAGACGACGCGCGGCGGCGACGTGAGCTTGAGCTGCTTCGCGCCCTTGAAGAGCTCGATCTGCCCGATGACCTGGACCACCTGTCCACTGCGTACTCCCTCGATGAGGGGCACGTGTTCCTTCCAGACGTTCACGGAAAGCTGACCGGTGGCATTGCCGAGGCGGAGCACGACGAAGGGGTCGCCGGTGCGGGTCGTCTTGTCCTCTCGCTCGCGCACGAGGAGTTCGTGCTGAACACGATCGCCGACCGTGAGCCGCGGGATGTCGAGGGGAGTCATCGGAGCTCTGCGCGGCGTAAGGGAAAGGGGATCAGGCGGCCGACTCCAGACGCGTCAGCACGAGCCACGACTGCGGCTGGTGCCTGAACTCGTCGAGCAGTCCGGCGGCGACGACCGGGGAGAACGAGGCGAGTTCGGGATACATCGACGGGTCGCGCGGTGCGATGGCGACCTCCTCTACACGATGCGTCGCGCCGAATCGGGACTTCAAGCGCCTCGTCACGCCGGCGCGCGCGAAATCGTGCGTCTCGACGAGCAGGTCGGCCCCGAGGAGGGAGGGGGCGAGCGCCAGATCGAGGAGTTCGTCCTCGAAGCCCTCGCAATCGACGACGACGAGCGCGCGCGGATGCCCGGTCCCGGTGCGAAAGTCGGGTCGTCGCAGCTCGGCCTCGAGTCCCGCCGCATCGAGTCCGACCACCCCGCGGATCCCGGTCACCTCGTTGAGGCGCGCCGTCGCGGCGCAGGCTCGCTGCGCGAGTGGGTCGGGGTCGACGGCATCGACCATCGCCTCCGGAAGGCGCCGCGCCAGTCCGACCGCGTAGTAGCCGTCACCCGAGCCCACGTTCAACACGCGCGTCGGACGCCGCGCGATGAGTCGCTCGAGGGCGGGATGGAGTTCGCACTCGTATGCGCCGAGGAGCTTCGCGACGTGGACGATGTCGCCACGACGTCGCGGGTAGTGCATCCCGCTGAACGGGCCGCGACGGACGTCAGTGCCGAGGGCTGCGGCGAGGTCGGCAGCCGGGCCGGTGAGTCCGCGCTGCGAGAGCAACGCTTCGGCTTGGCCGCGGGTGCGCCAAGCGAGGAACGCGCGTCCGGGGATGCCGAGCCGCTGCTCGAAGATCCTCCGCAGGCCGTCCTTCGACATCGGCGTCAGCTCTCGAAGACGATGTCGCCGTCGGCTTCGATCCCGAGTTCGCTCTCATAGTCGCAGATGCCGCAGGTGCGCACGGCGATCCAGACGGCGCCGAGCTCTTTCTCGATCGAGAGGGGCGCCGGCTTCACGCGGAGCTTCCGGTAGCTGTATTCCTTGCAATGCGAGCAGGCGTGACCGCGGGCGACCTTCTCCGCGCGCTCGCGCGTGATCTTCGCCACTACTTCTCCCCGGGTCCCGCGAATGGGATGGCAATCGGAGCCGGCCTCTCCTTCGCCGCGGCGGCGAGGGCTCCACCGGCGCGCAGAAGTTCCTTGATGCCGCCGACCGCGCCCAGCACGCCGATCGCCTCGCTCGGCAGGAACACCGTCGTTCCCTTGCCGTTGGCGATCTGCGGGAGCGAGTCGATGTACCGAAGGCCGAGCAGGTAGGTCGCAGCCTCACCCGGAGGCAGGGACGCGGCGATGCGCTTCATTGCCTCCGCTTCGGCGTCGGCCATCGCGAGCCGAGCCGTCGCGAGCCCCTCGGCGCGGAGGATCGCCGCGCCCTTCTCGCCCTCGGCCTTCCGGATCTGCGCCTCCTTCTGTCCCTCCGACTCCAGGATCGCGGCGCGTTTCGACGCCTCGGCGTTCGTGACGGCGGCGCGGCGCTCGCGTTCGGCGCGCATCTGCAGTTCCATCGACTGCTGGATGTCGCGCGGCGGTTCGATGCTCTGGAGTTCGACGCGCGTGACGTCGACGCCCCAGCCGATCGACGCCTCCTCGATGACCTCGCGCATCTTGCGATTGATCATGTCGCGCGAGGCGAGCGTCTGGTCGAGCTCGATGTCGCCGACGATGTTGCGCAGCGTCGTGCGGGTCAGCGTCTCGAGTGCGTAGGGAAGGTTCTGCACCGAGTACGTGGCCTTCTGTGGATCGGCGACGCGATAGTACATCACGGCGTCGATGTCGATCGTCACGTTGTCCTTCGTGATGACCGGCTGCGACGGGAAGTTCAGGACCTGCTCACGGAGATCGATCCGCGCCGTGCTCGACGCGATGATCTTCTTGAGACCGCTGACGTCGCTCTCGAAGAACCGGACGTCGATCGTCTTGG
>JANNKK010000040.1:0-31614 GCA_031396245.1 Gemmatimonadaceae bacterium | reverse complement strand
CGGGAGCGAACCGACGTCGATCTCGCGGGCCGAGAGGAGGACGTGGCGCATCCCGCCATTCACGATGTAGCGGTCATCGTCCACCGCGATGAAATCGTAGTAGGTGCGGATCGATTGCAGCTGCCCGAACGTCTGCAGGAGCGGCTCACGGTCCCAGAGCCGCACGTTCTCGATCGTCCCGCGATTCTTCTCGAGGTCGGCGGAGGTGAGGAGCTGATCCCCCTCGAGTTCACGCCGTTCGACCCGATCGAGCCCCCACGCCTTCCGCGTGGCCGCGATGTGATGCGCGATCTGCGGCGCCTCCTTCGCCAGTTCGTTCGGCTGGACGACGAGGCGCTGGTAGGCGGCCGGAACCAGGCCGTTGAAGACGAGCGCGAGGACGATGTAGGCCCCGACGATCCCTGCGGCCGAGCGGACGAGCTTGCCACGCCGTGCCCCCCAGAGCACGGCGATGGCGCCGACCGCGAGGAGTGTCGCCATCACCCGGATCGCGGGGAGCCGGATCGAGATGTCGGCGAGCGAGGCGCCCTGGAGCGGGGCGTGCGTCCCGAAGAGGAGCCCGGGACTCTGCACGAGGAAGAGCCGCGCCGACTGCACGAGGAGCAGGAGGGCGATCAGCACCGCGGCGTGGAGGTCGACCCGCGGGTCCACCCGGATCTGCGCGCCCCGGAGGTAGATGTCGCCGCGCGCCACGTAGATCGGCAGCACGAGCACCAGCAGCGACACGACGAACATCGCGGTCAGCGTGTCGAGGCCGAACTCGAGAGTCGGCAGGGTGAAGACGTAGTAGGCGATGTCGCGGCCGAAGATCGGATCGGTCTCGCCGAAGGGCGTCCGGTAGAAGAACTGCACGAGCGTGGTCCAGCGCGCCCCGGCGGCGACAGCGAGACCGAACGCGACGACGGCCGAGATCGGGAGGGCGAGGAGTTGCGCGAGCCGCGCGAGGAGCCGTCCCCGCATCACGAGGCCGCCCTCCGCGAGCACGTGGACCGGCTCCGGCTCCAGTTCGATCCCGCGGAGCGCTAGCCTCGCGTTGCCGTAGAGCACCGCGAACCCGCCGAGGCCGGCGAGGAGCCCCAGGCCCCACTGCGCCACGATCTTCAGCAGGAAGACCCGCTCGTAGCCGACCTCTATGAACCAGAGCCAGTCGGTGAGCCGCACGGCGATCCCGCGCGCGAGCAGCACGAGGACGAGGAGGATGGCCGCAACGACGAGGAGTCGGGCCTGCGGGGCGTTCTGGCGAGGGAGCGACTTGGGCATGGCTCAAGTCTGGTGGATGTCGCGACCGCGCGCCACGCGCAACGTCCGCGAACCACCACGGCTCACCACGAAGACACGAAGCACACGAAGACGACGACAACTGCGTTCAACTCAGAGGCACAGAGGACCACCGAGAACTGCAGCGGCAACAAATGGGGGAACTACGCGTGTCCGGCGGCGCCCAGTTCCCCCAAGTCTTGCTGTTGCCCTTCTCTGTGGTCCTCTGTGCCTCTGTGGTGATTGCAGTTGCTGTTGCTGTTGCAGTCTCCGTCCGGTGTTACGCGACGCCCGCCATGCTCCCCGCATCCACGACCTTGCCGTCGAACAGATGCACCTCGCGATCCGCGTGCTGCGCATAGCGCGAGTCGTGCGTCACCATGCAGATGGTCGAACCGTTCTTGTTGAGCTCGCGGAGCAGTTCCATCACCGCCTCGCCGTTCTTCGAGTCGAGGTTACCGGTCGGCTCGTCGGCGAGGAGGATCGCCGGGTCGCCCGCCACTGCGCGGGCGACGGCGACGCGCTGCTGCTGACCGCCGGAGAGTTGCGTCGGATAGTGCTTGGCGCGGTGCGTCATCCCCACCCGCTCGAGCGCCGCATTCACACGGTCCTTCCGCTCGTTCGCCGCCATCTCGCGATAGGTGAGCGGGAGCTCGACGTTCTCGAACACCGTCAGGTCGCCGATGAGGTTGAAGGCCTGGAAGATGAACCCGATCTGCCGGTTGCGGACACGGGCGCGCTCGATCGGCGCGAGGCGCGCGACCGAGTGGCCATCGAGATTGTACTCGCCATCGCTCGGCGTATCGAGCAGCCCGAGGATCGAGAGGAGCGTCGTCTTCCCGCAGCCCGAGGGCCCGGAGATCGCGACGTACTCCCCCTTGTTGATGTGGAAGTGGATGTCCTGCAGCGCGTGGGTCTCCACCTCGTCGGTGAGGAAGACCTTCTTGATCCCCGTCATGGAGATGAGGGCCTGGCTTGGTGCAGTCATCGGGAGCTCTGGGTTTGAAGAAGGAAGGAGGAAGTTACTGCCGTCTGCCGTCTGCCGTCCGCCGTCGTAACTAACGAATCCGCACGCGGTCGACCGCTGCGTACTGTGTCATGTCTGAGAGGATCACCTGGTCCCCCGCCTCGAGACCACCGATGATCTCGACGGTGTTCACCGAGGTGCGTCCCAGTTCCACCGGGACGCGGATCGCCGCACTCCCGCCATCGATCAGCTTGAAGAGTCCGACGCGCCCCGACGCCGCGCTGAACGCCGGCCGGCCCGTGTAGAGGATGTTGGTGAGCCGCTCGATCTGGATCGTCCCATCGACGCTGAGGTCCGGCACCGCCCCCGGGGGCAGCGCTCCCTCGAGCGAAACGTCGATCGTGACCGTCCCCTGGATCGCCGCCGGGTCCTTGCGTATGACACGGCCAGTGACGATCCCGTTGCGCGTATCCACGGTCGCCTGTTGGCCGAGGAGCACATCCTTGGCCTGCGACTCGGGGATCCGCAGCACCGCCTTGAGCTTCGAGGGCTGCACGACCTTCGCGAGGGTCGTCCCCTCGGGCACCCACTCGCCCGGCTGGAGCGTCAGGTCCTGAACGACCCCGCCCTCGGGCGCGCGCACGACGAGCGCACCAAGACGATTCCGCTGGCGCTCGGCGATCGCCTCGAGCTGGGCGACCTGCGAGGTCTGCGTCGCGATCTGGGAGTCGATCGCCGCGCGCTGGAGCTCGAGCCGGGCCTGCTCGACGCGGTAGCGCGTCGTCGCCTCCTCGGCCTGCGCCTTCCGGTTCGCGCTCTCGAATGGCGAGATCAGCTTCAGCTTGACGAGGGAGTCGGCCGCCTGCGCTTCCTGCGAGGCGCTCACGAACTGCGTCTTGCTCGTGGCGACGACCCCTTCCTGCGTGAGGATCGCGCTCCGGAGATTCGTCTTGAGGTTGAGCAGTTCGATCTGCGCCTGCCGCTTCTGCTGCTCGGCCTGCATCGTCTGGATCTGCAAGTCGGGATTCGACATCTCGAGGAGCACCTGACCGGCCTCCACCGTCTGGCCGGCCTCGACGATCTTGCGTTCGACCCGCGCCGAGGACTGCGCGGTGATGAAGCGGATCCGTTCGGGGACGAGGTTGCCCGGGCCGCGCACCTCGCGCACCACGTCGCCACGACGCACCGAGTCGATCAGGATCGCCACCCGCTGCACCGTCGGTGACGCAGGGTCGAGTTTCGAGAGAGCGACGGTCCCGAGGACGACCACGACCGCCACGACGCCGATGACGACGTTGCGGCCGGTCTTCTTCTGCGGGGCACGAGCGATATCCATCTCAGTCCGAACGAAGGGTGATTGCCGGGTCCACCAGGGCGGCGCGGCGGGCGGGCGCAAAGGTCGCGACCACGGCCACGCCGATCAGCACCAACGGGACCAGCGTGAACGTCATCGGGTCGAGCGCATTGCCACCATAGAGTACGCTGCCAAGGAGCTTCGCGGCACCGAGGGAGGCCAGCAGGCCGATCACCGCCCCCACGACCACCAGCGTCAGCCCCTGTCGCATCACGAGCTTGATGACGTCCGACGCGTCGGCGCCGATCGCCATCCGGATCCCGATCTCGCGAGTCCGCTGCGAGACCGAATACGCCATCACGCCGTAGATCCCGACCGAGGCGAGGAGGAGCCCCAGCGCGCCGAAGATCCCGAGCGCCCACCCCGTCAAGCGAGCCGGAAGGAGCGAGAAGCCCAGGTGCTTGTCCATCGTACGGATGCTGGCGAGGGGAAGATTCGCGTCGAGCGCACCGACGGCACTCCGCAGCGCCGGGATCATCCCCTCGGGGTCCCCGGTCGTCCGGACCACAAGGCTCATCCCCGCACTCCAGACCTGCGCCTGCGGGAAGAACATGAAGGGCGTCGGGTCCTCGCCGAGCCGCAAGTACTTGCCGGTCGGCACGACGCCGACCACGGTGTACTCCCGGCCTCCGGTCTTCACGATGCGGCCCACTGCCTCCTGTCCCGGCCAGAACCGCTCGACGAAGCGCTCGTTCACCACGAGGGCGCGCAACGAGCCGCTGTCGTCCTGCGCGGTGAACTCGCGACCCGAACGCAACGGGATCCCCATCGCCGCGAAGTAGCCGGGGCCGACGCTCGAGTAGTTGATGTTCATCCGCTCGTTCTCGGCCGAGACGTACCCGGGGATCTCGACCCCGCGGTCACTGTTCCCCGGTCCGAGCGGGACCTGGTCGATCCGCGTGACCGCGCGCACCTGAGGGTCCGCGAGGAGGCGCTCGTCGAGTCGACGATAGAACTCCTCGGTGTTCGCGCGCGAGTACCCCTGCAGACTGGGGTCGAGGTCGGCGAGGAGCAGGTTCGAACTGACGAAGCCCTTGTCGAGCGCCGTGGCGCTGCGGAGGTTCGTGAGGAAGAGTCCGGCGCAGATCAGCAGGACGAGAGAGAGCGCCATCTGCGCGACCACGAGACCGCGACTCATTCGTGACCGTCCTCCCCCTGCTGGCGCCTCACCCTTGAGGGCCGGCACGACGCTCGGTCGCGTCGCCTGCAGCGCCGGCGCGAGGCCGAACACGATGCCGGTGAGGAACGTCGCGCCGAGCGCGAAGAGCAGCACCATCGGGCTGAGCCGCAGGTCCGGGCTGAAGTCGATGTCCACCGGCATCTCGACGGTGTTCGTGATCCCGATCGCCCAGGTCGCGACGAGGAGACCCGCGACGCCGGCGATCGCCGAGAAGAGGAGACTCTCAACCAGCAGTTGGCGCACGAGCGCGGCGCGACGCGCACCGAGCGCGAGCCGGATCGCCATCTCCCGGGCCCGGTCGCGGGCCCGCGCGAGGAAGAGGTTCGCCACGTTCACGCAGGCGATCAGCAGGAGGATCGCGACGACGACCATCACCACCGCCGAGAGTCCCACCTGCGCACCGCGGAACATCGGGTGGATCCCCGCCTCATCCGCCTTCACCAGCGTGACCCCGGTGTCCTCATAGGCATCGGGGAACTCCGCCGTGAGCTCGGCGTTCACCGCCTCGACCTTGGCGAGCGCCTGCTCCTCCGATACTCCGGGGGCGAGCCGCGCCACGACGTTGCCGAAGTTGTTGCCACGGTTGTCGAGTGAGGTCGAGTTCGGACGGACCTGCGTCAGCTGCATCAGCGGGATCCAGAACTCGGGCTGCACCATCGGCATCGGCCCGCGGAAGGCGGGCTCGACGATCCCGACGATCGTCACGTTCTGTCCGTTGACCGGCACCTCACGACCGATGATATCGGGATCGCGGCCGAAGAGATTCTGCCAGCCGCCTTGACTGAGGACGATCACCGGATGGGCGCCACGCCCTTCGTCCTCATCGGCGGTGAAGAGGCGGCCCCGTTCGGCGCGAACGCCGAGTACCGAGAAGAGGTTCGCCGAGGCCATCTGCGCGAACGCCAGCTGCGGCGGCCCGCCGGCGGTGATGCTGACGAACTCGAACGACCAGAAAGCGACGCCGGTGAAGACGTCGGTGGTGCGCTTGCGGAGATCCATATAGTGCGGGACCGAATTGGACCCCCACGGCTGGTCCCCGGGCCAGGACCGGTAGAGCTGGACGATCTCCCCCGAGGCGCGGACGCCGGGCGTCGGCCGGAGGAGCATCGCCTCGACCGCGGCGAAGACCGCGGTGTTGAGCCCGATCCCGAGCGCGAGCGTGACCACGACGATGCCGGTGAAGAGCGGGCTCTTCCTGACCATCCGGACGCCGAATCGCAGGTCCTGCTTGAGGGCGCCGAAGGAGAAGAGAGGGCCGGATTGCTGGTCGGTCATCGTGAGGTGGGCTCAGTCGTAGCGGAGGGCCTGCATCGGATCGACCTGCGCCGCTCGGCGCGCTGGCACGTAGCCGGCGGCGAGGGCGACGATCGCGAGCAGGAGAATGGACATCGAGAAGACGAGGGCGTCGTAGCCTTCGAGACCGAAGAGGAGCGACCGCGCCGCCTGGCCGAGTCCGAGGGCGGCCGCGACGCCGATCGCACCACCGACGAGGGTCATCAACCCCACCTGCTTGAGGACGAGCCCTCGCACGCGTCGACTCGAGGCGCCGAGCGCCATCCGCACCCCGATCTCGCGGGTGCGCTGGGCCACCGTGTAGGCGAGCACGCCATAGAGCCCGACGCCGGCGAGCAGCGTCGCGAGTACCGCGAAGGCCGCCGAGAGGATGCTGATCATCCGGTCGAGGAAGACGTTCTCGCGGATCTGCTGCGGCATCGTCTTGATCTCCTCCACCGGGACCGTCGGTTCGAGTTCCTTCATCTTCGCATTGATCGCGGGGATGAGCTGCTCCGGAGGCACGGCCGTCCGCACGTAGAAGTTCATCGCCGTCACGTTCGATGTCTGCCGCCACGGCGTGTAGTAGACCGGCGGGATCGTGTCCTTCACGTCGCTGTACTTCGCGTCCGTGATGAGGCCGACGATCTGCGTGTCGAGACTGTCGTCCTGGGACATGAACTTGCCGACGGCATCGCGCCCGAGGATGAACTTCTTGGCAAAGGTCTCGTTCACGACCGCGACCTTTGAGCCACCCTTGACGTCCGAGGTCGAGATGTCGCGGCCGGCGATGAACGGCACGCCCAGCAGCGTGAAGTAGTTACCGCCGACGGCGTTGTAGCGCGATTCGTTGTCGACGTCGGGGCCGTCGGGATAGCCCTGCACCTTCACCGAGTTCCCCCAGTTGTCGCCGGCGAGGAGCGGCACCATCGAGGAGGCCACGCCGGACACGCCAGCGAGTCCGGCGATCTCTTCCTCGACGCGCGTGAAGAACACCGCCGATCTCGTGGTATCGAAGCCGGCGCGCCCCGGGGAGACCGAGAACGTCACGACATTGTCGAGCTTGAGGCCGAGGTCGACCCGACTCACGTTCACGAGGCTCTTGAGGAAGAGCCCGGCGGACACGAGCAGCGCCATCGACAGGGTGATCTGCAGCGTCACGAGGCCGGCGCGGAATCGTGCCGCCGCCTTGCCCCCGGTCAGCTGTCCCGCGCCGGACCGGATCACCGTGATCAGGTCACTGCGGGTGGAGTGGAGCGCGGGGAACATCCCGAAGATGATCCCGGTCCCGATCGCGAGGAGCGCGGCGAAGTAGACGACCGAGGGCTGTAGCTCGAATGACATCGACTGGCTGGCGTCGGGCGGCAGGAGGACCGCGATGAACGAGAGCGTCCACTGCGCCACGAAGAGACTCGCGAGTCCGCCGAGGAGCGCCAGCATCACCGATTCGGTGAGGAGCAGCGTGAGCAGCTGGCGCCGGTTGGCGCCGAGGGCGAGTCGCACCCCCATCTCGGCCGCGCGGCCGGCCCCTCGGGCGAGCAGGAGATTGGCGATGTTCGCACAGGCGATGAGGAGCACGACGCCGGTGACGCCGAGCAGGAGGTAGAGCGGCGTCGAGGCCTCCTCAGGCGCGGAACTCTGACCCTGCGGGCCCGCCGCGAGTACGAGGCGCTTCTCTCGGAAACGCTTCATCGTCGGGTCGCTCATCCCCTCCTGGAGCGGCGCCTCGACGTCATTGATGATCGGCTGATAGAGTCCATTCATCGCGGCGTCGGCCTGCTCGAGCGAGACACCCGGCCTGAGCCGTCCGAAGACGTACACCCAGTAGTTGTTGCGGCGGTCGAATTCCGTGAGCC
The DNA here is from genome assembly GCA_031396245.1 of Gemmatimonadaceae bacterium. Classification (GTDB taxonomy): domain Bacteria; phylum Gemmatimonadota; class Gemmatimonadetes; order Gemmatimonadales; family Gemmatimonadaceae; genus Pseudogemmatithrix. The sequence goes on along the minus strand of JANNKK010000040.1, from coordinate 23,728 downwards.
GGAAGCCCTGCTGCAGCGCGTTCCGCATCGAGATCGGCACGTACAGCGAGGGGTGGCTGAACATCGTCGTCCCCAGGAACCCCTCCGGTGCCACGCCCACGATCGTATAGGTCCGGCCATTGATGATCATCGTGCGGTCGACGACGTTGCGGTCGCCGCCGAACTTGTCCTGCCAGAAGTCGTAGCCGAGGACGGTCACGTAGTTCGCGCCGATCGCAGCATCGTCCGACGGCCCGAGGAGGCGACCGAGGAAGGGCCGCATCTGCAGCGTCAGGAAGTACGAGCCGGAGACCATCATCGCCTCGGCGACGGCGGGCTCGTTGTTGATCGCCACACTCGCACCGAAGAGCCGGTGCGCGGCGAGCCCGCTGAACGAGGTCTGAGTGCGCTCGAGGTCGCGGAACATCGGATAGCTCAGGACGACATCGCAATCCCCCGCCTGGTTGCACGAGGTCGAGCCGTTCTTGACCCCCGGAGCAGCGAAGTTCACGAGCTCTCCGGGATTCGGCACCGGGAGCTTCTTGAGGAGGATCTGGTCGTAGAGGGAGAAGATCGCCGAGTTGGCGCCGATCCCGAGGGCCAACGAGAGGACCGCGATCGCCGTGACGAAAGGGGTCTTGAGCAGCATCCGCGCGGCGAGCTTCAGGTTCCGCATCGATCGGTCGGGTGAGGGGTCCGGGGCGACGCCTAGGGCATCAAGGCATTCGACAGCGCGCCACCCCGAACGGTTTGGTCAGGGCGCCTTCGTGACCGTGGTGTCGGGGTCACGCTCGACCAGCACCGTGTAGTCGGTCGCGAGCACCGCGACCGCTCCGATCGCCGCCCAGAATGGCAGGAGTGCGGCGCCGGCGATCCCGGCATTGAGTGGCACGTCCATGATCACGCGGCCCTCGGGATTCTTGAGGACGATGCGACGGACGTTCCCTTCGTGGATGATCTCCTTGACGCGCGAGAGGAGCTTGGCGCCAGTGACCTTGAACTCTTCCATTAGAGGCTTCTCCGGTGGGGTCGGGCTCTGGACCATACGTCGTGGGGCTCGGCGAAGATTCGACGACGACTGGCGACAGATGACCCCGAATCGACCGACCGGCGGCTGACAGCGCGAGGCCCGCACCGTAGAATTGCGCCTCCAGTCCGCCCCAACCGACCGAGAGCCCTCGATGTCCACGAACCGCCGCTCGATCTCCGCCGCCCTGATCCTCGTGTCGTTCGTCCCGGGACAGCCCGTCCGCGCGCAGGATCCCGCGACGCCACCGGCCCGCAACGCGGCCACCCGCCCTCCCCTTCCCCTCGTGGCCGCGCGCAACGCGCGCTTCACCACCAGTAAGGGATCCTGGATGTCGGTGGACGTCAGCCCAGACGGCCAGCGGATCGTCTTCGACCTCCTCGGTGACCTCTACACCCTGCCGATCACCGGCGGTGCGGCGACCCGACTCACGCAGGGAATGGCCTTCGACGCGATGCCGCGCTGGAGCCCCGACGGCAAGCGCATCGCGTACATCTCCGACCGCAGCGGCGGGATGAACCTCTGGATGATCTCGGCCGATGGCCGCGACACGACGCAACTCTCGCGGACGACTGACGACACCTACGTCTCTCCGGAGTTCACCCCCGACGGCAAGTACGTCGCGGTGACGCGGTCGATCACCGGTGGTCCGAAGATCTTCCTCTACCACGTGGACGGTGGCGCGGGGATCCAGGTGATCCGCGACCCGGCGGGCCAGACGACGGTCGGCGCGACCTTCACCCCCGACGGTCGGCATCTCTGGTACGCGACGCGCGCCGGGAACTGGCAGTACAACGCGATCTTCCCGCAGTACCAACTCGTCTCCTACGACCGCGAACTCGGCACGCGCACCACGATGTCGAGCCGGTATGGCTCGGCGTTCCGTCCCGCCATCTGCCCGACGGCAAATGGCTGAGCTATGCCTCGCGCCACGACGAGAAGACGGGACTCCGTCTCCGCGAGCTCGCGACCGGCGATGAACGTTGGCTCGCCTATCCGATCCAGCGCGACAATCAGGAAGCGACGATGGAGACCGACGCGCTGCCGGGGTACGGCTTCACCCCCGACAGTCGCGCGATCGTGATGAGCTATGGAGGCGAGATCTGGCGCGTGCCGGTGGACGGAAGCGCTGCGTCGAAGATCCCCTTCACCGTCGAGGTCGACCTCGCCATCGGACCCGAAGTGAAGTTCCAGTATCCGATCGAGGACACGCCGACCTTCGTCGCCCGGCAGATCCGCGACGGTGCGCCCTCCCCCGATGGCCGACGCCTCGCCTTCTCGGCGATGGGAGACCTCTGGGTGATGGATCTCCCGTCGGGAGAACCGCGACGGATCGCCGGAACCCCTGACGGTGAGTTCTATCCGACCTGGTCACCCGACGGCCAGTGGGTGGCCTATGTGACGTGGGGCGATGCGGGTGGCCATATCCAGAAGGTGCGCGCTGACGGGCGCGGGCAGCCGGTGCGGCTCACGCGCGACGTGGCGGCATACTACTCGACCGCGTGGTCCCCCGATGGGCGGCGGGTGCTCGCGATGGTGGCCGACGCTCGCGAGTTGCAGGAGTCCACCCAGCGTTTCGGCGGCGGCCAGTCGGCGCGCTTCGTGTGGGTGAGCGCAGAGGGTGGGCCGCTCACGCGGATCCGCGCAGCCGGAGGGCTCGATGGTCCGCACTTCACGACGGACTCGACGCGCATCTACGCGTACGACGGCGCCGAGGGGCTCGTCTCGTTCCGCTGGGACGGCACCGACCAGCGCGCCCACGTGCGCGTGACGGGCACCGCCGCGCCGGGGGGCGGCACGCCACCGAGCGCCGCGTCGGTGTTGATGGCGCCGCGCGGTGACCTCGCCCTCGCGCGAATCGGCTCGGATTTCTACGTCGTCACGGTGCCGCTGATCGGTGGCGCGGTGCCGGTGATCTCGGTCGCGAGCACCGACGGCGCGCCGACGCCCGTCCGGCGCCTCTCCGACATCGGCGGGGAGTTCCCGGCGTGGGGGGCGAACGGACGCACCGTGTTCTGGTCGATCGGCAACGCCCTCGTGACCTACGACCTCGACCGCGAGAAGGTGGTCGAGGATTCGGTGCGAGCGGCCCGACGGCTCGTCCCCCGCCCCGACTCGGCACGCCCCGACACGACGGCGCCGGCGAGCGTGTACAAGCCGACCGAGGTCCGCGTGCGGGTCATGGCGCAGCGCGACATCCCGCAGGGCACGGCCGTACTCCGTGGCGGCCGGGCGATCACGATGCGCGGCACCGAGGTCATCGAGGACGCCGACATCGTCGTGCGGAATAACCGGATCGTCGCGGTGGGTCGGCGCGGGAGCGTGGAGCTGCCAGCAGGCGCGCGGATGATCGACATCAGCGGGAAGACGGTGATGCCCGGCTTCGTCGACACGCACGCGCACTTCCGGCACTCGCCGGGTGTCCATACGACCCAGCCCTGGGCGTTGCTCGCGAATCTGGCGTACGGTGTCACCACCACGCGCGACCCGCAGACCGGATCGACCGATGTGCTCAGCTACTTCGACCGGGTCGAGGCGGGTCAGCTGATCGGGCCGCGCATCTACTCGACTGGCCCCGGCGTCTTCTCCGGCGAGCGGATCCGTTCGCTCGAGAGTGCGCGGAACGTCCTCAAGCGTTACAGCGACTACTACGATACGAAGACGATCAAGATGTACGGCGCTGGGAATCGCCAGGTGCGCCAGTGGATCATGATGGCGGCGAAGGAACTGAAGCTGATGCCGACCACCGAGGCGGGGCTCGCCTACTTCACCGACCTCACGATGGCGATCGACGGGTACTCCGGCGTCGAGCACAACCTGCCGATCACGCCGCTCTTCGACGACGTGGTGCAGCTCTTCAAGACCTCGGGCACGGTCTCGACGCCGACGCTGATCGTGAGCTACGGCGGCCCCTGGATGGAGAACTGGTACTACACGAAGGAGAATCCGCACGGCGACGCGAAGCTGCAGCGCTTCACGCCGGCCGACGACCTGGACTCGAAGACGCGCCGCCGCGGCACCGGCGCCGGCGGATCACCAGGACCTGGCGGGTGGTTCCTCGATTCGGAATACAACTTCCGCGAGCACGCGGGCTTCATCCGTGATCTCGTCGCGGCCGGCGGGAAGGCGGGCATCGGCAGCCACGGCCAGCTCCAGGGTCTTGGCTACCACTGGGAACTCTGGAACGTGGCGGGGGGCGGGATGTCGAATCACGACGCGCTCCGTGTCGCGACGATCTTCGGTGCCGAGGCACTGGGATTGTCGGGGGACCTCGGCTCGATCGAAGTGGGGAAGCTCGCCGATCTCGTCGTGCTCGACGCCAACCCGCTCGACAACATCCGGAACTCGAACACGGTCCGGTTCGTGATGGCGAATGGGCGGCTCTTCGATGGGAACACGCTTGACGAGTCGTACCCTCGGACGCGTGCGCTCCCGCCGCAGCCGTGGCGGCACGAGTCTCCGCAGACCAACGCGGGGATCAAGCCTTAGCCACCGAGAAACGGCTCACCACGAAGACACGAAGAACACGAAGGAACGGCCACCGCGAGAACGGCCACTGCAAGACCTGGGGGAACTGCGTTTCGCCGGACACGCGCAGTTCCCCGAGGTGCTTCAGTTGCCTCTCTTGCCGTCGTCTTCTTCGTGTCCTTCGTGTCTTCGTGGTGAGCAGTGGTCGTTCTATCGCGTTCGATTCGAAGTGATAGATTGCTACCGGCGAGTCCCTCTCCCAAACACGGCGTGCAATGGCGAAGATCGGCGAGTCCGAATGGATCTGGCGCGACGGCGAGTTCATCAAGTGGGCTGACGCCCACATCCACGTCCTGGCCCATTCGGTGCAGTTCGGCTCGGCGGTGTTCGAAGGGGTCCGCTGCTACGCGACCCCGAAGGGGCCCGCGGTCTTCCGGCTCCGCGACCACTTCAAGCGGATGTTCAACTCGTGCAAGATCTACCGGATGGATGTCCGGTGGACGATGGACCAGCTCGTCGAGGGCACCCGAGAACTCGTCCGACGCAACGCGATCGACTCCTGCTACATCCGTCCGATGGTCCTGCGGGGCTACGGTGCGGCGGGGATGGTGCCGTTCGATAGCCCGGTCGAGACCTACCTCCCCTGCTGGCCCTGGGGAGCGTACCTCGGCGAGGACGCGCTCGAGAAGGGGGTCGACGCCTGCGTCGCGAGCTGGCATCGCGTCGCACCGAATACCATCCCCGCCGTGGCGAAGATCGCCGGCAACTACCTCGGCGGTCAGCTCATCAAGATGGAAGCCCTCCGGAACGGCTACGAGGAAGCGATCGCCCTCGGGCCCGACGGGCTGCTCAGTGAGGGGTCGGGGCAGAACGTCTTCGCGGTCGAGGGGAAGACCCTCTACACGCCTCCGATCGACGGTACGCTCCTCCCCGGCATCACGCGCGACACGGTGCTCAAGCTCGCCGGCGACCTCGGCTACTCCGTTTCGGTGCAGCCCCTCGCCCGCGAGGTGCTCTACACCAGCGACGAACTCTTCCTCTGCGGCACGGCGAGCGAGATCACGCCGGTGCGGAGCGTGGACCGACTGCCGGTCGGCGACGGCACGGTGGGCCCGGTGACGCGCGCGCTGCAGACGCGGTACCTCGAGATCGTCAGCGGACGCGCCCCAGATGCGTATGGATGGCTGACCGCCGTCTGACGAGTCGGCCGCAGCCCCGGACAGCCTAGCGATGCGGACAGTCACCCTCCTTGCAGCAATCGCCCTGACCCTACCTCTCGGTGCGCAGGAGGGGAGTGTCAGTGGGACGGTGCGCGATTCCACCGGGAACCTCGTTGCCGGCGCGACGATCACGGTCCCCGCACTGGAACGGCAGACGCGTACCGACTCTGAGGGGCGCTTCATGCTCGCCAGCCTTCCGGACGGGCGCCTGGTCCTCGTCGCGTCCGCCGCCGGCTTCGAGACCTCACGCGCGACGATCGTCGTGAGCGCGGGCACCGGGATCGAGGTGCGGTTCACCCTCGCGCGACGCCGGACTGACCTCGCGCCCGTCCTCGTGCGAGAACGGCTTCCCGCCGGCACCTCGCGGCCGGCTCCCGATCTGTTGGGGACGATCGTCGCCGCCGGAGCGCGATCGGAAGTGGTGACCCTTGACGGGAGCGACGCGAACCTCGCGGAGAAGGTCGGACGCCAGATCTTCGCAAGGGTGCCGGGGATCCAGGTCTACGATATGGATGGCGCCGGAAACCAGACGAACGTCTCGACCCGTGGGCTCGATCCGCATCGCTCCTGGGAACTGAACGTGCGCCAGGACGGCGTCTCGATGAACTCCGATGTCTATGGCTATCCGGCGACGCACTACAGTCCGCCGATGGAGGCGATACAGGAGTTGCAACTCGTGCGAGGAACGGCGGCACTGCAGTACGGCTCACAGTTCGGTGGACTTCTCAACTACATCACCCGACGCCCCGACACCTCGCGCCCGTTCTCGAGCAGCGCCAGCGTGACGACCGGGAGCTTCTCCCTGCTGAACGCCTTCGGCGAGATCGGCGGACGGATCGGGAAGGTCGAGTATCAGGCGTACGGCGCGTGGCGCGAATCGGACGGTTTCCGCAGTGCGGTGCGCTCGCGGTACAACGCGCAGTACCTCGCCGCGACCTGGCGCGCGTCCGATGAGTTCTCGCTGCGCGCGCAAGTCGGCCGCTCCTGGTACCTCTATCGGATCCCCGGTCCGCTGACCGATGCGATGTTCGAGTCCGACGCGCGCACCGCGACCCGCACGCGCAACTGGTTCAGTCCGACGATCACCATCCCCGCGCTCCTCGCGGAGTGGGAACCCCGCCCGGGGCTGCGCATCTCGGCCCAGCTCAGCGCGGTCGTCGGGGATCGGAGTTCGGTGCAGTTCGTCGGCTTCGCCACGGTCCCCGATGTGCCTGACGGGACCACCGGCCTCTGGCCGACCCGCGCCGTGGACATTGACGATTTCGACAGCAAGACGGCCGAGATCCGGCTCGTCGGCGAGCATCACTATGGCTCCATCCTGGCGACGCTCGCGGCGGGTGTGACGCTCGCCGACAACGACATGCGACGGCGACAGCAGGGCACCGGTAGCCGCGGCAGCGACTACGACCTGACCATCAGTGGCGTCTTCGGCCGCGACCTGCACTACCGCTCCCGCTCCTTCGCCGCGTACGCGGAGGACGCGATACGCCTCACGCCACGCTGGACAGTGATCCCGGGAGTCCGCATCGAGCGGGGTCGCACCGACATGGAGGGACGGCTCGCCTACTATGATCCCGCCGACGTGCCGCGTCGGGTGCAGCACGACTTTCCGCTCCTCGGACTGCGCACCGAGGTCGCCCTCGCGCAGGGGCGGGAGTTCTACGCGGGGTGGAGCGAGGCCTACCGGCCGATGCTCCTCAAGGACCTCCTTCCCGAGAACGCCCTCGAGGTCAGCGACCCCGGGATGCGCGACGCCAGGGGCTGGACGGCCGAGGCCGGCCTGCGCGGACTGCTCAAGTCGCGGATCCGGTTCGACGTCGGCGCTTTCCTGATGCGCTACGACGGTCGCTTCGGCGCTTTCCTGCGCGACGATGGCAGTGGCCCTTACCTCTTCAAGACCAACGTCGGCTCGACTCGGACCCTTGGTCTCGAAGCGACGCTCGAGGCGCCCCTCGCCGTCACAGGGACCGGCGCCGTGCGTGGTTTCGTTGCCACGTCGCTCTTCAACGCGATCTACCGCGAAGGGATCGCCGTCTCGTCGGGCACGAATGTCTCGCTCGAGGGGAACGCGGTCGAAGGGGTGCCGCGCGCGATCATCCGCACCGGACTCTCGTACGACCGCGAAGGCAGCACACTCTCCCTGCAAGTGAGCCACACCACGAGGAGCTTCGGCGATCCCCTGAACACCGTTGCGCCCTCGGCGAATGGTGCCCGGGGCCTCGTGCCCGCGTACACGATCCTCGATGCCTTCGGGTCGATGCGACTCTTCGAGCGCGTGCGAGCTCGGCTCACCGTGTCGAACCTGCTCGACGCCCGCTACTTCACGAAGCGGCCCGCCTTCTATCCTGGCCCCGGGGTGTGGCCGAGTGACGGACGGAGTCTTCAGCTGGGACTTGTCATTGGTCGGTGAGTCGCCGGCGCGGCACGCCTGATGCATTGTAGGGTGGTGCCGGGGCGCCAAAGAGGGGGGAACTGTCCTCCGCTCAGGTCACCACGGTGTGTCGGCTGTGTCCCAGTGGAGACGTCGGATGGCAGTCGGCGGACGGCGGTGGAACTCCACGGAACAACACCTCGGCACCTCGGTACGACTGGTACACAACGCAGGAGACGATATGACGCGCACCTCGCTTGAACTCCTTGTCGCGCTCACCGTGGCCGCCGCTGTCCCTGCCGCCGCGCAGGAGCCGCCCACTCCCGTCCTGCAGCCGCCGGCCGAGGCGCCTCAGCTCTTCACGGTCGAGGAGCTGGATAACCTGCTCGCGCCGGTCGCGCTCTATCCCGATCCGATCCTCGCCCAGCTGTTTGTCGCGGCGACCTATCCCGACCAGATCGCCCTCGCTGCGCGTTACGTGCGGACCTACGGCCAGCAGGGGATCGACGACCAGGCGTGGGATGTGAGCGTGAAGGCGATCGCGCATTACCCGCCCGTGCTCAACATGCTCGACGAGCGTCCCGACTGGATGACGGCGCTTGGGCAGGCCTACGCGATCCAGGAGGGGGACGTGATGGCCGCTGTGCAGGGCCTTCGCAAGATGGCCCAGGCGCAGGGGAATCTCGTGTCGACGTCGGAGCAGCGCGTCGAGAACGAGGATGGCGCGATCCGAATCGTCCCGGCGAGCCCGCGCGTGATCTACGTGCCGACCTATGATCCGACGATCGTCTACTACGAACCGGTGCGCTACGTGCGCACCTACTCGCCCTACTGGTCGTTCGGCATCGCCTTCCCGATCGGCGTCTGGCTGACCTACGACTTCGACTGGGGCCATCGTCTCGTCTACTACCACGGCTGGAACGGCTACGGCCGCCGGCACAGCTGGTATCACGATTCGCGTCCCTTCATCTCGTTCAACACGATCTACGTGAACAGCTGGCGCACGGTCGTGATCGTGAACCGCCGCGTGGTGAACCGCTACGTGAACTACGGCGGGTTCGATCGCTACAACTGGGTGCACCGCCGGGTCTCGTGGGATCGTCGGGGCCTGCCCGGGCGCTACGATGGCGACCGTTGGAACGCGCCCGACGGACGTCGCGGTGGCGGATTCACCACCCCGCGCCGCGAGGTCACGACTAGCCGTCCGTCGCCGAACACCCCGACCCGCACGGCCCGCCCGCGCGACGAGACCAATCGCGTGAACCCGATCCGCGTCGGCAGCACGAATCGCCCACTCTATCCACGCCCCGACGCGGACGAACAGCCCGCGCCGAGCCGCTCTCGCACGACCAACAACGGCTCGTGGAACGCTCGGCCGACGGCTGCGCCGCGCGCGACCCCGGAGCGCACGACGCCTCAACGTCGTCCGGTCGCCCCGACCACCGCACCGCGAACGAACGCGAGCACGAACAATCCGGCGCCGCGTGCGAACCCTCGCGCGCCGGAGCGTCAGGTGACGCGCGCTCCGCAGACGTACACGCCGCGCGCACCGCAGGCGTCGGTGCCGCGTGCGTCGGTGCCGCGTGCCTCGGCGCCCCGCCAGTCGGCGCCGTCGCGGCCGGCCACGGTCTCGCGCGCGCCGCGTCCGTCGGCTCCATCGGCGAAGCCGGCGCCGCGCGGTGAACGCTCGGCGCCCGCCCGCAGCGAGCCGCGCTCGGCAAAGCGGAAGAACTAGCGGGGCGTTGAGCGGTCGGCCTTGAGCTTCGCGAGCACCGCGCGGGCGTCATTCGCCTCGCGGGTGCCCGGGAAGCGGTCGACGAGGCGGCGGAGCTCGACCATCGCCCGCCCCTCGTCGGCCAGCGGACCGAGGTAGAGATCCACGAGCTTCTGCGAGGCGTATCGCGCGAGGTCGGGGCTCACGTCGGCGAGGTCGCGCACGCTCCGGTACCGCGCGAGCGCCGCCTGGTTGTCCTTCTTGAGCCGCAGGTAGAAGTCGGCGGTCTTCACGAGGACGATCGCGTTGCCCGGCTGTTCGGCGCAGGCTGCCTCCCACGCCTTCGCCGCGCCTTCGAGGTCACCGCGGATCTCCATCGCTTCGATATTCGAGAAGGACGGCGTGTAGGCGTTCGAGTCGCCACTGGGGTTGTAGAACGAGGTCGCGACGCGCTCGCCCCCCTTCATCACGGCATAGTTGATGCCCATTCCGAGGGCCGCGAAGAGGAGCCCGCCGAGGAGCTGAATGAGGTCCCCCTGCGGAAGGCTCCCGCGCGTCTGCAAGAGTCCGGTGAAGAAGGCGCCCACCACACCGGCAAGGATCCCCTGCGGGACGCCAAGGTGGATCAGCCGTAGACCCGAGTTCTCGCTCATCTCCGGAAGAAACGTACGTACTTCGCGACGAGCCCGCCCCGCAGCGGGCGATCGAATGGGATCCCGCGGTCGAGTGCCGTCGGCCAACTCGAGTTCCAGACGATGTAGAGGTCGCTTCCCGGCGACGACGTCCATCGCATGCGGGCGTTCACCGCTGCACGGTCGGACTGGTCGTCGTACTGCACGAACGCGGTGGCGGTGAGCCGCGGAGAGAAGGCGTAGTCGCCGCGGAACCGGGCGGTGTTCGCGACGAAGGAGCCGGTCGGGAGACGGACGTCGTTACGCGCGAGGTCGAGCGAGAGCTCGAGGTGCGGCTGGTGACGGACTCGCGCCGAGACGGCGACATCGGTGCGGTCGCCATCGTAGAACTCCCCGACCGAGACTGACGCATTCCACGTGAGCGGCCGGACATTCGAGCCGGTGTAGCGCAGTTCGGCGCGGTCCCACCAGTACTCGCCGGCGGGGATCGTGGCGCCGGGGACGAGGTCGAAGTCGGTGTCGGGCCCGTCGAAGCGCCGCTGCAGGTTGAACTCGACCCGGTCCCCGCGCTGGAACTGCACGCCGAAGGGCTTCACCGAGTAGTTGGCGTTGTCGAGCCGCTTGTCGTCGGCCCAGACGACGTCGTAGCTGAGCAGGTTGAACTCCCAGCGGCGCACGACGCCCAGCCGCCGCGGCCGCGGCGTGATCTGCATGTTCCCGCCCCACCGGTAGATCCCGTTCTGCGAGACGAATCCGAGCGCGGGGTCGTACCCCGTCTCCACCCGATCGAATCGCGTCACGAGGTCGGCGTGGTCGTTCGGATAGTCGACCATGAACCGGTAGTGCGCGCCGCCCGTTGCGCCGATGCTGTCGCGGCTCCACGCGGCGTTGCCCATGAAGAGCAGATTGTCGCGTCCGCGAAGGATGAACGGGAACTCGAAATCGACGCCACCGGCGAGGGCTCCCGGTCGCGCCTCACGATCGCTGAAGGTCGCCATCGCGCCGACGTAGCCCCGCCCGAGCACATCGTGGCGGATCCGCGCGACGAGGTCAGTGGCATCCTCCGCGTCCCCGGTGCGAGCGGCGAGGAACCCGACCTGGTTCGCACCGATCCGGCCCTGCACGCGCGCCCCGAACGGGATCGCGACCGGCGTGCCGCCGGCGCCCAGTCCGACGCGGCGAGAGTAGAACATCATCGTCTGCTGTTGGCGGCCGTAGGCGAAGATCGCCGAACCTTCCGTGAAGAAGGGTCGCTGCTCGGGGAAGAAGAGAGGGAACCGCGTGAGGTTCACCACCTGCCGGTCGACCTCGGCCTGCGCGAAATCAGGGAAGAGAGTGAGGTCGGCGGTGAGCGTGCTCGTCACCGGCAGCTTCACATCCAGCCCGAAGGCCGCGTTGGAGGAAGGCGCGAGCGTGACCGAGTCGGTCCCGTCGGTGTCGAAGGTCCGTTCGGCGAGAGCACCCTCGAACAGCGCGAAGGGCCGGAGCTCGGCCCGCGCCCGCGGCGGCAGCGACTCGAATCCGCCGATCGTCCCCTCCTCCTCGAGGAAGCGGTAGCCCTGCCCGCGCCTCCACGCGCGCCAGAGGATCTCCTCGTTCGTCCGGGGGAGGAAACGACGGAAGTTCATTCCCATCGTCTCGACCTCCCGCCGATACCGGAGGGTGGCCCAGGGGATCAGCATCTCGGCGCTCCATCCCCACGTCGAGACCGACGTGCGCGCATCCCAGATACCATCCCATTCCTCGTTGCCGGACTCCGAGTTGATGTGTTCGCCGTCCCAGAGCGCGCCGTTGGAGTTCGTGCGGAAGTAGAAGGCGCTCCGCTTGTCGGAGAGCCCATCGATCATCATCGAGACGTAGTCGTCGGAGCGCAGTTCCGCGTCGCGCCGGAGTTGCGAGCGGATCCGTCCCGACGGATCGTGGTCGTAGTTCCACCACCCCACGGCGAGCCCAGCGGGTGTCGCGAGCAGTCGCACCACCGTGCGCTCGCTTGGCGCCGCCCCCTCGACCGGCTCCTTCTGCGTGAAGTCGGTGATCGAATCGGCGCGCGCCCACTCGGTCTCGTCAAGCCGCCCGTCGAGCCGGATCTCGGTCGTCGTGCGGAGTGCGCGCGGCATCGCACGTCCAGTCGTGGTCTGCGCGGCGAGCGTGAGCGGGGCGATGGCGAACGCGGCGAGTGCGAGAGCGGTTCTACGCATCCCCAAGAATAGTCGAGGGGACGTGCTTCATCCCCTCAGGGGATCGGCTGCCGCCGCTCCCGTCGCAGGAACTCGGTGGCCACGTTCGCCATCAGCCGCACGCCGAGTTCCAACGCCGCGTCATCCCCTTGGAAGAGGGGTGAGTGATTCGAGGCTGCGGTGCGCCAATCGATCGCCGGCGGCGTCACGCTCAGGCCGAACATCAGCCCGGGCACGCGCTCCTGGAACCGCGAGAAATCCTCGGCCGGCATGCCGGGGCGCGAGATGCCGACATTGTCGGCGCCCGCTACCCGCCGCAGCACCGGACCGATGAACTCGGCCAGCCCCTCGTCATTCACCGTCACCGGATACCCCTCGGTGATCGTCACCTCGGCGGTGGCGCCGGCGGCCTCGGCGATCGAGGTCGCGGTGCGTCTGATTCGCGCGTGCACGTCGAGTCGCATCGCCGGGTCCAGCGCGCGGATCGTCCCGATCATCACCGCGGTGTCGGGGATGATGTTCTCCCTCAGCCCCGCGTGGAACGCGCCGACGGTCACCACGAGCGGCGCCGCGGCGAGGTTCACCTGGCGGCTCACGATCGTCTGCAGGCCGAGCAGCACCTGCGCGCCGACGACGATCGGATCCACTCCGGCGGCGGGCATCGCACCGTGCGTCTGTCTGCCATGGATGACGATGCGGAAGTTGTCGGTGCTCGCCTGCGACGGGCCGCCGCGATACCGCACCGCGCCGAGCGGTCCAGGCCCGACGTGCAGCGCGAAGATCGCGTCGACCTTCGGATCATCGAGCGCGCCGTCTCGGATCATCGGCCCGGCGCCGCCGACCGGCGACCCCTCCTCGGCCGGCTGGAAGATGAACTTCACCGTGCCGGCGAGCTGCGCCTTCATCCCCGCGAGCACCTCGGCGGTTCCCATCAGGATCGCGACGTGCATATCGTGACCGCAGGCGTGCATCACGCCGGTCTCGACGCCGTTGTAGGTCGTGCGGACCATGGACTTGAATGGCAGGTCCACCATCTCGGCGACCGGCAGCGCGTCCATGTCGGCGCGCAGCGCGACCACCGGTCCCGGGCGCCCGCCGCGCAGGACACCGACCACGCCGTTGCCACCGACGCCGGTCCGCACCTCGAGGCCGAGCTTTCGCAGGTGGGCCGCGACGAGGGCCGAGGTCCGCGTCTCCTGGAAGGAGAGTTCGGGATTCTGGTGGATGTCGTGCCGCCACGCAGTGACCTGGGTCGCGATCGCCTTCGCCCGCCGATCGATCTCGGCGGCGATGGCATCAGGTCGCTGGGCGGCTACGGTCGAGACCGTGAGGCCGAGCACGAGGAGTGGGATCGTGAGGCGAGCGTTCATCGGTCGGCTCCGAGCACGGCGTTGAGTAGCACATCGGCGCCGCGAGTGATGTCAGCGGCGTGTGAGAACTCGCGCGGCGAGTGGCTGATCCCGCCGACGCTCGGGATGAAGATCATCCCCATTGGCCCGACGAGGGCGAGTTCCTGCGCATCGTGCCCTGCCCCGCTTGGCATCCGCTGCTTCGAGAGCCCGAGCGCACCGATGCTCCCTTCGATCAACTCCATCACCTGGGGAGCGGCGAAGGCCGGCTCTCCGGCCGTGTTGTCCTTGAAGGCGAAGGTCGTGCCGGTCGCCGTGCCGATCTCGCGGCCCAGGCGCTCGAACGCGGCGCGGAACCGATCGAGCTTCGTCGCGTCGAGATCGCGCAGATCGACGGTCAGCTGCACCTCGCCGGGGATGACGTTCCGCGTATTGGGCGAGGGGACGAGCCGACCCACCGTCGCCACCTGACGCCCCGGTTCGGCGCGGATCGCGTCGTTCACGGCGACCACGTACTTGGCCGCCGCGAGCATGGCGTCCTGACGCTGGTCCATCGGCGTGGCACCAGCGTGGTTCGCGAAGCCGGTGATCGTCACGTTGATGAACCGGAGTCCGACGATGCCGGTGACGACGCCGATCTGGAGCCCGGCCTTCTCGAGAAGGCCACCCTGTTCGATGTGCAGTTCGAGGTAGGTCGCGACACTTCCCTTCGCCCGCACTGCGTCGCCGAGCCGTGCGACATCGCCGCCGACGAGCCCGATCCCTTCGGCAATCGTCTTCCCCGAACGGGCAACACTGTTCAGGTCGACCTTGCCGAGCTGACCGACCGCCAGCTTGCTGCCGATGACCCCGCCCTCCTCATTCGACCAGACGACCACTTCGAGGGGATGCCGGAGCCGTATGTTCTGCTCCCGTAGCGACCTCGCCACCTCGACCGCAGAGAAGGAGCCGACCGGGCCATCGAAGTTGCCGCCATCGGTCACCGAGTCCACGTGGGAGCCGATGACGATCGGTGGCAGCCCGCGATCGGTGCCCTCGACGCGGGCGATGATGTTGCCGGCGGCATCGATCCGCGGAGTGAGTCCCGCCTCGCGGAAGAGCCCGAGGGTGAAGGTGCGGCCGGCGAGGTCGTTCTCGGAGTACGCCACCCGATTGATCCCCCCTGGCGTGCGGCCCACCGCGTTGAATGCGGTCAGTGCGCCGTTGAGCCGGTCGCCATTCACGTGCAGCGGGGCCCGCGCCGGGAACCGCCGCACGAGGGGGAGTGACGCGAACGCGGCGGTGTGACTGACGAAGGTACGGCGGTCCATCGATCTGACTCCGGCCGAGGGGGGAACCCGTCGGGAACGTTGGCCGTCGACTACCTTTCGCGCAACGAGGAGCGATATGGCCCGAAAGCCCAACTACGAATTCGAGAAGCGCCGCAAGGAACTCGAACGCAAGGCCAAGAAGGAGGCCCGTCGCGAGGAGAAGCGGCTCGAGCGCGCGCAGGGAGAGACCCAGGCCGATGGGTCCCCGAGCGATGCAGCGTCCCCGCTGATCGCGGGCGAGGGGTCGCAACAGGTGGAGTAGAGGAGTACCGGCGATGAGGTTCCCCTTCCTGCGCAGTCGGAACGCGCGCGGTCTGCAGACCGGTCCGGAGGACCTCTACGCTGGCCCGATCCGCGGCGAGTTGCTCGGCGCCGAGCGCCTCGCCGAACGTGCAAGGGTGCTGGCTCGGGACCAGCGGATCGTACACGAACGCCGACACTTGCTCGTACGTCCGCGGCCGGCGAAGCTGCTCATCCGACTCGCCCAGTCGCGCCAACTGCTCGACGACGCGCACGCGCGCCTCACGGCGGCCGCCCTCCGCGGCACCGATGTCGGACCAGCCGGCGACTGGCTGCTCGACAACTACCATCTGGTCCGGGAGCACGCGGCGCAGGTCCGCGAGAGTCTCCCCGAGCACTACTTCCGCGAGCTCCCCCTGCTCGTCGGCGGCCGACTCGCGGAGTACCCGCGGGTCTATGAGATCGCGATCACGCTGATCTCGCACACCGAGGGACGGGTGGAGCTCGCCGGCGTCGACCGTTTCGTTGCCGCCTTCCAGGAGCGGGAGCGGCTCTCCCTCGGCGAGCTCTGGGCGGTGCCGGCGATGCTGCGCCTCGGACTCCTCGAGAGCGTGCGGCGGATGACACTCCGCACCGTGCAGCGGCTCGACGAGGTGGAGGATGCCGATCGGTGGACGGCGCGCATCCTGCACGAGGCGGCGGAAGGCCCCGACGCGATGCGCAGCGCCCTCACCGCCTTCGTCGCCGAGCCGCACGCGCTCACGCCGACCTTCGTCTCGCGCGTGCTGCAGCAGCTCCGGGCGTCGGCGGGCGCGGTGCCGCCGCTCGTCGGCGTCGAGCAGTGGTTCGCCGAGGAGGGGCTCGGACCCACCGACGCCGCCACCCGCGCCGCCGAGCGGCTCGCCCTCACCTCCCTCGTGATGGCGAACAGCATCACGAGCCTACGCGCCCTCGCCCCGCTCGACTGGCGCTCCTTCGTCGAACGCCAGAGTGAGGTCGAGCAGGTCCTCCGCGAGGATCCCGCGGGCGACTACCTGCGGATGACCTTCGCGACCCGCGACGCCTACCGCCACGCGGTGGAACGGATCGCCCGGGGTTCGACCACGACCGAGGTCGATGTGGCGCGTCGGGCGGTCGCACTCTCTCGCGATACGACCGGGGAGACTCGACGCTCGCACGTCGGGTTCTGGCTCGTGGACCGTGGCGTTCCCGATCTGGAGAGCGCGGTCGGCTATGCCGCCCCCCTCGGCCTGCAGGTGCATCGGTGGGTCCTCCGGCACCCCAACCTCGTCTATGTCGGCGGGATCGCCGCCGGGACGCTCGCCGCGCTCGCGCCGGTGTATCTCGCGCTCGGGCCGGAGGCGCACGCCGCGTGGGTGCCCGTCCTCCTCTTCGCGATCCTCCCGGCCTTCGACATCGCGGTGAACGTGATGAGCCAGCTCGTCACGGCGTTCCTCCCGCCGCGCCTGCTGCCGAAGCTCGACTTCCCGACCGCTGGGATCCCCGCCGACTGCCGCACGGCCGTCGTGGTGCCGACGATCTTCGCGACGGCCGAGGCGGTGCGAGAGGCGCTCTCCAATCTGGAGGTGCAGTACCTCGCGAACCGCGATCCGCACCTGCACTTCGCCCTGCTGAGCGACGTCGCCGATGCACCGACCGAGACGCGGGACTCCGACGCCGAGATCGTCGCGGCCGCGACCGAGGGGATCGCCGCACTCAACGCGCGCTACGCCCCCGAGTCACACGACGCCTTCTACCTCTTCCACCGGAGCCGCCGCTGGAACGCGCAGCAGGGCGTGTGGATGGGATGGGAACGGAAGCGCGGCAAGCTCGCGGAGTTCAATCAGCTCGTGCGCGGAGCTCCGGAGGACCGCTTCTCGGCGATCGTCGGCGACCTCACGACGATCCGCGCGGTGCGCTACGTGATCACGCTCGACGCCGACACCATGCTGCCGCCCGACGAGGCGGCGGCGCTGATCGGCGCGATCGCCCATCCGCTGAACCGCGCCCGCTTCGACCCGGTGCGGAGCCGCGTCGTCGAGGGGTACGGGATCCTCCAGCCTCGCGTCGGCGTCTCGCTCGCGAGCGCGCACCGCTCGCGCTTCGCGACGATCCACTCCGGGCACCCCGGCGTCGACCCGTACACCACGGCCGTCTCCGACGTCTACCAAGATCTCTACGGCGAGGGGAGTTTCACCGGGAAGGGGATCTACGACGTAGAGGCGTTCGAGATCGCGACGCACGGCCGGTTCCCTGAGAACACCCTCCTCTCGCACGACCTCATCGAGGGCAACTTCGCGCGGGCCGGACTCGTCACCGACATCACCGTCTTCGACGACTACCCAGCGCGATACCTCTCGCACGCCCGGCGCAAGCACCGGTGGATCCGCGGCGACTGGCAACTCTTCCGGTGGCTCACCGGGACGGTGCCCGGCCCCGCCGGCTCCGAGCGGAACCGGCTCTCGCTCCTCGCGCGCTGGAAGATCCTCGACAACCTGCGGCGCAGCACGGTGGAGATCGCGCAGCTCGCCTTCCTTCTTGCCGGATGGACGCTGCTCCCCGGATCGGCCGTCGTCTGGACGGTGCTCGGCATCCTCGCGGTCGCCGCGCCCTGGCTCGTGTCGCTCTCGCTCTCGGCGGTCGCCCCGGCGACCGACAAGTCCCTGCGCGCGTATTACGCGGGCTTCCTGCGCGACGCGGTCATCAGTGCCCAACAGGTCGGGCTCGCGATCGTCTTCCTGCCGCACCACGCCTGGCTCTCGACCGATGCGATCGTGCGGACCGTCTGGCGGGTCCTGGTATCGCGCCGGAATCTCCTCGAGTGGCAGACCGCGGCGCTCATCGAACAATCCTCGTCGGCGGCGCTCGCCCGATTCTGGCGCGCGATGTGGCCGGCGACCGTGCTCCCGATCGTCGCCCTGGCGTTCACTCCATCGCAGGCATGGCCGCTGCTCGCGCCGCTCGTCGTGGCGTGGACGCTCGCCCCCTTCGTCGCTTACGGCCTCAGCCGACCGGCCGTCGTCACGCACGCACCGCTCGACGCCGACGCGCGCGCGACCGTCCTCCGCTACGCCCGCGCCCACTGGGCCTACTTCGACCGCTTCGCGACGGCCGAGACGGGCTGGCTCGCGCCCGACAACGTCCAGGAGGAGCCCTCCCGCGTCGTCGCGATGCGCACGTCGCCGACGAACATCGGCTTGCAGCTGCTCGCGACCGTCAGCGCGCACGACCTCGGCTTCATCACGCTCGAGGACCTGACCGGGCGCCTCGAGCGGATCTTCGATGCGCTGGACCGCGCGCCCCGCTACCGCGGCCACTTCCTGAACTGGTACGCGCTCCCCGAGCTCACGGTGCTCGA
Organism: Gemmatimonadaceae bacterium; assembly: GCA_031396245.1. Lineage (GTDB taxonomy): Bacteria > Gemmatimonadota > Gemmatimonadetes > Gemmatimonadales > Gemmatimonadaceae > Pseudogemmatithrix. Next base: position 4,883 of record JANNKK010000040.1, on the reverse strand, counting down.
GCCCGGCTACGTCTCGACCGTCGACAGCGGGAACCTCGCCGGCCATCTCATCGCCCTCAGGCAGGCCTGCTTCGCGCTCGCCAGCGGTGCCGTCGCCGCCCGTCTCGATCGGATCGCCATCCGCGCCGACCGGCTCGTCGAGGAGATGGAGTTCGGCTTCCTCTTCGATGCGACGACCAAGCTCTTCCGCATCGGATTCAACACCGCGACGCACCAGCTCGACCACTCGTCCTATGACCTGCTGGCGTCGGAAGCGCGCCTCGCGAGCTTCATCGCGATCGCCAAGGGCGAGGTGTCGACCGAACACTGGTTCCACCTCGGACGCGCCCTCACGCTCGCCCACGGCCACGCGGCGCTGGTCTCGTGGAGCGGCTCGATGTTCGAGTACCTGATGCCGATCCTCGTGATGCGCGCCTTCCCGACGACGCTGCTCGGGCGCACCTACGCAGGCGCGCTCGAGCGGCAGGTGCGGTTCGGCGCCGATCGGGACGTGCCCTGGGGCGTGAGCGAGAGCACCTACAATGTCCGCGACCGGCACCTCACCTACCAATACCGCGCCTTCGGCGTTCCCGACCTCGCCTTGCAGCGCGGGCTGGGGCGAGAACTCGTCGTCGCCCCCTACGCCAGTGGACTGGCGATGATGGTCGATCCCGCGCGCGCCCTCGCCAACCTCGAACGGCTCGAGGGGCTCGGTGCGCTCGGCGAGTTCGGCTTCTTCGACGCGCTCGACTGGACCCGTCCCCCGGTGGACGGGACCTTCACGCTCGTGCGCAGCCTGATGGCGCACCACGTCGGGATGTCGCTCGTGGCCTTCACCAACACACTCGGTGCGGCGCGCTGGCAGGAGCGATTCCACGCCGACCCCCGGGTGCGCGCGGTCGCACTCCTCCTCGACGAGCGGGTGCCGCGTCGTCTCGAGTTCCAGACGCCGCAGCTCGCCCGCGCGGAGGATTCGCGTTCAACGGCTGCTGATATCGGGCCGAGCGTCCGCGAGTACGACACGGCGTATACGCCGCGCCCGCACGTCGCGCTCCTCGGCCACGCGCCGTACACGGTGATGGTGACGCCGGCCGGTGGCGGCTACAGTCGCTGCGGCACCCTCGCCGTCACGCGCTGGCGGCCCGACGGCACGCGCGACGACACCGGTCAGTTCTGTTACCTGCGGGATATCGGGAGCGGCCGACTCTGGTCGTCGGGGCATCAACCGACCGGCATCCCCGCCGAGTCGTACCACGCCTCGCTGGCCACCGACCGCGTGACGCTGGTGCGCACCGACGGCCCCTTCGAGACCCGCACCGAGATCGTTGTCGTGCCGGAGGACTCGGCCGAGGTGCGCCGCGTGACGGTGACGAACCACAGCGGCATCGAGCGCGAGGTCGAGCTCACCTCGTACAGTGAGATCGTGCTCGCGCCCCGCGCCGCCGACCGACTGCACCCGGCGTTCGGCAACCTCTTCGTCGAGACCGAGTGGCACGAGTGGTGCCACGCCCTCACCGCGACGCGGCGCCCCCGCTCCGCCGACGAGCCGCCCCTCTGGTGCGCCCACGTCGTCGACACCGGCACGCACCGCACCGGCGCCGTCACCTTCGAGACGGATCGGGGGCGATTCCTCGGCCGCGGCCGCACGACGAGCGAGCCGGCGGCACTCGTCGGCGACGCCACGCTCTCGCGGACCGTCGGCGCGGTACTCGATCCGATCTTCGCGATCCGCACGCGCTTGCGGCTGGGACCGGGCCAGTCCGAGTCGGTGGCCTTCACCACGCTCGTCGCCACCTCGCGCGAGCGGATCTTCGCCCTCACCGACCGCTATCACGGACCACACGCGGCGCAGCGCGCGATGGATCTCGCGTGGACCTCCACCCAGGTCGAGTTGCGAGAGCTCGGCATCACCCCCGCCGACGCGGCCGCCTGTCAGGACCTCGCGGGCTACGTCCTCTTCCCCGACAGCGTGATGCGCGCGCCGCACCAGGGCCTCGCGCGTCGCGACGGCTGGCAACAGACGCTCTGGGCGCACGGCATCTCGGGAGATTGGCCGGTCGTGATGGCGACGATCGACTCCGCAGACGGACTGCCCTCGCTACAGCCGCTGCTGACCGCGCATCGGTACTGGCGACTGCGCGGCGTGCACGTGGACCTCGTCGTGGTGAGCAGCGAACCGCAGAGCTACCTGCAGGACCTGCGCGCCCGGATCACCGACCTCCTGCTCTCGACCGGCGGCGCGGCGGTGCTCGACGCGTCAGGTGGCGTCCATCTGCGGAACCGCGCGTCGTTGGGGCCGGAGGATTTCGACACGATCGCCGCAGTGGCGCGTGTCGTGGTCACCTGCGACGGACGGACGATCGCGCGGATCGTCGCCGACATCACCCGCACGAGCGAGACCCCGCGCGATGGCACCGAGGGGAGCGAGGAGGCGGTGCAGGCCGAGTTCCACGCGCTGCGGCATCGCAGGCCCCAATCCACCGCGTCGCTGGCGTCACCAGCGCCGGAGCCCGCGCTGCGGTTCGACAACGGGATCGGTGGCCTGACCGAGCGCGGTACCTATCGCATCCGCGTCCAGGGTGATGCCGTCCCCCCCGCGCCGTGGGCGAATGTCATCGCCAACGAACGCGGTGGGTTCATCGTGACCGAGCGCGGCGGCGGTTCCACCTGGGCCGCGAGCAGCTACTTCTTCCGGCTCTCTCCCTGGTTCAATGATCCGGTGAGCGACCCGGTGGGAGAGGCGCTCTATCTCCGTGACGAGGTGAGTGGCGAGACGTGGAGCGCGACGCCAGCACCGGTGCGCAGCGACCTCCCCTACGCGGTGGAGCACGGCGCCGGCTTCTCTGAGTTCACCCACGAGTGCGCCGGCATCGCCACCAGGCTCACCCTCGGGATGGCCGGCGACGACGCCGTGAAGCTCTCGGTGCTCGAGGTCACCAATCGCAGCACGCGCCATCGGCGCCTCACGCTGACGTCGTACGTCGAGTGGACCCTCGGGGTGCTGCGCGAGCAGACCCAGCACCGCGTGCGCACGCGCTTCGACGACGCGCGCTCGGCGATCCTCGCCGACAATCCCTTCGACCCGCAGTTCGCCTCGTGGGTCGCCTTCTCGGCGCTGAGCGTGCCGGCCCTGAGCCACACCGGTGATCGCCGCGAGTTCATCGGTCGGAACGGGAGCGCCGCCGACCCTGCCGCGCTCAGGCGGCAAGCACTCGCCGGGCGCACCGGACTCGGCGTGGACCCCTGTGCGGCGCTCCAGTGCAACATCGATCTCGGCCCGGGCGAGACGCGCACCGTGGTCGCCCTCCTCGGCGCCGCCGACGATGAAGCGGGCGCGGCGGCGCTCCTCGACCGCTACCGCGACGCCTCGGCCGCCGAACGCGCCGTCGACGACACGCGGCGCGACTGGGAGCGGCGGCTCGGCGTGATCACCGTGCGGACGCCCGAACCCGCCTTCGACGCACTCGTGAACCGGTGGTCGCTGTATCAGGCGCTCGCCTGCCGGATGTGGGCGCGGTCGGCCGTCTACCAGAGCAGCGGTGCGTTCGGATTCCGCGACCAGCTGCAGGACGTGATGGCCTTCGTCTACGCCGAGCCCGCGCTCGCTCGCGAGCACATCCTTCGCGCTGCGGCGCGCCAGTTCGTCGAGGGGGATGTCCAGCATTGGTGGCATCCGGAGACGGGACGCGGCGTGCGGACCCGGTTCTCCGACGATCTCGTCTGGCTCCCCTTCGTCGTCGACCACTACGTCCGCGTGACGGGCGACCGGAGCGTGCTCGACGAACAGGTGCCCTTCCTCTCGATGCGCGCGCTCACGGCCGAGGAGCACGAGGTCTACGACCTGCCGCAGGAGAGCGCCGAACGCGCGAGCGTCCACGAGCACTGCGCGCGTGCGCTGGCACGCGCCTGCACCGCCGGCGAGCACGGGCTCCCTCTCATCGGCACCGGCGACTGGAACGACGGCATGAACCGTGTCGGGAAGGACGGCCGCGGTGAGAGTGTCTGGCTCGGCTGGTTCCTCACGACGACGTTGCGGTCATTCGCGGCGCTCACCGAGGCGCGCGGCGAACGCGAGGCCGCCGATCGCTACCGTGCGCGGGCCGAAGCGTATCGCGTCGCGATCGAGGCGCACGGGTGGGATGGCGCCTGGTATCGACGCGCGTACTTCGATGATGGATCCCCGCTGGGATCGGCGGGCTCGCCGGAGTGCCGGATCGACTCGATCGCGCAGAGCTGGGCCGTGATCTCCGGCGCCGGCGCGCCTGATCGACAGGCGCTCGCGATGCGCTCGCTCGACGAACAGCTCGTCGATCGCGAGGCGCGACTCATCCGTCTCCTCACGCCCCCCTTCGACAAGACGCCGCGCGACCCGGGGTACATCAAGGGATACGTGCCCGGCGTCCGCGAGAACGGCGCGCAGTACACGCACGCCGCGCTCTGGGCGGCGCTGGCGGCAGCGCTCCGAGGCGAGGGCACGCGGGCTTTCGAGTGGTTCCAGATGCTGAACCCCTTCACCCACACCGATACGCCCGAGGGGATCGCCCGCTATCGCGTCGAGCCCTACGTCGTTGCCGCCGACGTCTACACGACGCCTGGCGCGGTGGGTCGAGGCGGATGGACCTGGTACACCGGGTCGGCGAGCTGGGCCTACCGCGTCGGCCTCGAGGCGCTGGTGGGGTTCCAGAAGGTCGTTCAGGTAGGCCATGCGGCTTTTGAATCCCTTGATCTGCTGTTCGTACTTTTTCCTCAGGGCGACACCCTCCTTGACCGCCTCAACATCTTTCTCTGCCACATGCTTGCTTACGGATTGGCTTCCCTCCCGATATTTCAGAAAATAGTAGGAATACTCATTCTCTTTATAGCATTTCTGCCGCTGCTGCAGAGAACCTTTGGGCAGCGCTGAC
>JANNKK010000026.1:0-14150 GCA_031396245.1 Gemmatimonadaceae bacterium | reverse complement strand
GCCCAGCGCTACGACTTCAAGGACGCCACGGTCGCCACCGTCGAGCTCAAGCGCGCCCAAGCGCGCCGAAGGGCTCGTGAAGATCACCGCCGACAGCGACATGCGGCTCCGCGCGATGTGGGACATCGTGCAATCGAAGCTCATCAAGCGCGGCGTCCCGGTGAAGAACCTCGACGCGGGAGAGCCGGTCGCTGGCGGCGGCGACATCTGGCATCGCGAGATCAAGCTCAAGCAGTCGCTCGACGGCGAGACCTGCAAGAAGGTCGTCGCCGCGATCAAGGCCGAGAAGTTCAAGAAGGTGCAGTCGAGCATCCAGGGGGACACGGTGCGTGTCACCTCGCCGAGCAAGGACGAGTTGCAGACGGTGATGAACTTCATCCGCACGCAGGACTTCGGCGTCTCGCTCAACTTCGGCAACTACCGGTGAGGGTGAAGGTCGTCACCCTCGGCTGCGACAAGAACACCGTCGACAGCGAGCGCTACCTCGCGCAGCTCCTCGACCACGGGGCCGAACAAGTCGCCGACGCCGCCGACGCCGAGCTGATCATCGTGAATACCTGTGGCTTCATCGACGCCGCCAAGCAGGAGTCGATCGACGCGATCGTCGCCGCCGGTCGGCTGAAGGAGCAGGGGAGCGCGACCGCGGTGGTCGCCGTCGGCTGCATGGTCGAGCGGCACAAGGACGAACTCGCGGCGGCCCTCCCCGAGGTCGATTTCTTCCTCGGCGCCTCGGAGTCGGAGCAGCTGGTCGCCCGGCTGCACGAACGCGGACTCATCGGCGACTCGGTCACGCAGCATCCGGGTGTGCGGGTCTACGATGGCGGCACGCCCTTCGTCCGCTATCTCAAGGTCAGCGAAGGGTGCGACCACGGGTGCGCATTCTGCGCGATCCCGTTGATGCGCGGGAAGCATCGTTCGTTCGGTGTCGAGGAGATCGTGCGCGAGGCCCAGCTCCTCGAGCTGCAGGGCGCGCGCGAGGTGAACCTCGTCGCGCAGGACCTCGCCCACTACGGCCGCGATCGTCCGGGCGGGGTGCGACTGCCCGAACTCCTCGAGGCTCTCGTGCGCGAGACCTCGATCCCCTGGATCCGCAACATGTACCTCTACTCGGCCGGGATCACGCCCCGCCTGCTCGAGGTCGTCGCGCGCGAACCGCGGATCCTGCGGTATCTCGACATGCCGATCCAGCACGCCTCCGACGCGATGCTCGAACGGATGCGGCGCCCCGAGCGCCAGCGCACGATCCGCGAGAAGGTCGCGCGCTTCCGCGATGCGCTCCCGGGTGTCGCGATCCGCACGACCTGCATCGTCGGCTTCCCTGGCGAGACGGAGCAGGACTTCCAGCAGCTCCTCGACTTCCTGCGCGAGATCGAGTTCGAGCGGGTCGGCGTGTTCACCTATTCGCCGCAGGAGGGGACGCGCGGCGCCGAACTCGCCGATGACGTCCCCGACGAGTTGAAGCGTCGCCGGCTGGAGGAGGTGCAGGAGCTCCAACGGCACGTCACCGCCGAGCGATATGAATCGCGTGTGGGCGCGAAGAGTGCGGCCCTCGTGATCGAACGTGCGCCGCGCGCTGGAGGGATCGCAACGGCGCGACTCCCTTGGCAGGCCGACGACATCGACGGCGTCACCCTCGTGCCGACCGATGCCACGCCGGGAAGCCTCGTCGAGGTGACCGTCGACGCCGTCGTCGACGACTACGATTTCAGCGCCCACGTGAGCGGGGCCGTCACGCCGCCGCCGGCGATGGACGCGGTGCGCCGCGGTCGGACGCTTCCGATGGCCGGGATCACCGGTGGGAGCTTCGGGCGGTGAGGGGACGAGGGATCCTCGCCCGGCTGGTCCTCGCTTCACTCGCGCTGCCGTTCGTCACCTCCTGCTTCTCGCGGCACGTCGAACCGGTCGAGAGCGCGCCAGTCACCCGTCCTCCGGACCCTCCCGTCCGACCGATCGAACCCGTCCCGACGGATCCCGCGCCGGCCGATCCGACGACTGGTGTGGCTCCACTGGTGCGGATCGCCCTGCGCGTCGGCGCCCAGGGGATGCCGCTGATCGCGTCGGGTGCGTGGCGCCTGATCGATGGCCAGGGCGGTGTGCTGGTGCGTTCGCGAGCGCGCGAGAACTGGGCGATCGAGCGGCAGGGTCGCCGGCTCCGCGCCGTGCGCTCCGATGGGGTCGCCACCGGGTGGCAGTCTCGGCCGCTCGTGCAGTATCCCGACGACGCCGGTCATCCGATGGTGGGGGGAAAGTTCTACCGCGGAGCGATCGCCTTCGTCGCGACCGACAGCGGGGTGCTCGCAGTGAACCACCTGCCGATCGAGGAATACCTCCGCGGCGTGGTGCCGATCGAGATCGGCGAACGCGGCCCCGCCGAGCACGCGGCGGTCGAAGCGCAGGCGATCGCCGCGCGGTCGTACACGATTACGCGCATCGTGACGGCGCGGGCCGGGAATGGAAGATCCCCCGACTTCGACCTGATCGCCTCGGTCGGCGACCAGGTGTACGGTGGCATCAGCGCCGAGCGGCCCGTTGCGAATGCCGCGGTGCGCGCGACGACGGGCCTAGTCCTTCGGATCGGGGCACGGGTCGTGACCGCCCCCTTCTACTCGACCTGCGGCGGCGAGACTGCGGCCGCCGAGGAGGTCTGGCGGACCGACGGCGAGCCGCACCTGCGCCGGGTGAGTGATCGGGTCCCAGGGAGCGAGCGTTTCTACTGTGACATCGCCCCGCGGTTCGCCTGGACTCGAGTGCTCACCGCCCGGGAGTTGGACGACGCAGTGCGCCGCTACCTCGCCGCCTATGCGACGGTCCCGAGCGGCGGGCCGGGGCGCGTGCTCGCGCTCTCGGTCGACGGCCGCACGCCCAGCGGACGCGTGGCGCAGCTGCTGATCCGCACCGAGAAGGGGAGCTACAGCGTGCGGGGAAACGAGGCGCGACAGGTCCTCCGCACCGCGAGTGGCGAGCCGCTCAACAGCTCCTATTTTTCCGTCAACAGCGAGTCGTCCGCCGGGAGACTGGTGCGGGCCATCTTCCGCGGCAACGGGTACGGCCACGGCGTGGGGATGTGCCAATGGGGGGCGATCGGCCGCGCGCGCGCGGGATTCGATGTGCGCGCGATCCTCCGCACCTATTATCCGGGCACGATCATCGGCGCGATCCCGCCTGGGATCCTCACCCCGTAGGAGCGATCCGACGTGACACCGACCCCACCATCCGGCACGCCGCGACCACCGGTGCGACTCGCTGTCGTCGGATTGGGAGCGATCGCACAGACGGCGCACCTCCCCGTGCTCAGCCGGATGCGCGGGGTCCAGGTGAGCGCCCTCTGTGACAACGACGGCCCCAAGGCCCGCGCCCTCGCGCAGCGCTTCGGCGTTCGCGACGTCACGACCGACATCGAGGAACTGCTCGAACACGACGAGCTCGACGGCTTGATCATCGCGACGCCGAATCACCTCCACGAGGTGCACGCGCTCTCGGCACTGCGCGCCAAGAAGCACGTCCTCTGCGAGCGTCCCCTCGGCCTCAACGCGCGCGCCGTCGAGCGGATCCTCGCCGCCGCCGAGAAGTCGAAGCGGATCGTGATGGTCGCGAACAACCACCGCTTCCGACACGACGCGCAGATGCTCGATTCGTTCGTACGGGGCGGGGAACTCGGGAAGGTGCGAGCGGTCCGGGCCGGCGCATACCGACATCGGGCCCAGGTCGCGCCCTGGCGCCTGCGGCGCGCCGAGGCCGGCGGCGGCGCCTTCCTGGAGCTTGGCCTCCCCCTGCTCGACCTCGCCGGGTGGTTCACCGATTTCCCGCGCGTCGTGCGCGTGAGTGCCGCCGTCGAGCGCGCGCGCGGCGCCAACGCGGTCGAGGACTCAGCGATCGTGACGATCGAATGCGAAGGGGGATTCACCGTCGTCATCGACGTGAATGCGCACTACATCGGTGACGACGACCGCTGGTGGTTCGAGATCATCGGGTCCAAGGGCTCGGCGCGGCTCGCGCCGCTCCGGCTCACGAAGGAGATCCACGGACGGCCCACCGACGTCTCGCCGACCGGTGCGGCGACCAAGGACACGGCGTTCATCCAGTCCTACCGCGCCGAGCTCGCGCACTTCGTCGCGGTGATCCGCGAGGAGGCGCCCTACGAGCCGCCGCGCGACCAAGTGCGTCTCTACAAGCTCCTCGAGGCGATCTACCGGGCGGCCGACGACGGAAGCGAGTTCAGGCCGTGAGGCGCGTGCTCCTCGCGGCGATCCTCCTGATCGCCGCTCCGGCCGCGGCCCAGCGGCGCGCCCCCCTTCCACCCCCTCCGGAGGCCGGTGCCTCGCTCGTCATCTCGGTGCTCACCTTCGGACCCGGCGACGCGGTGTGGGAACGGTTCGGCCACAACGCGATCCGTGTTCGCGACACGGCGACCGGCGCCGACCTCTCGTACAACTGGGGGATGTTCTCCTTCGACCAGCCGAACTTCATCGGCCGGTTCCTCTCGGGGGACACCAAGTACTGGGTGGAGGCCTTCCCGACGCCGGTACTGCTCGACTACTACGAGCGGAACGACCGCGAAGGGATCGAGCAGGTGCTGGCTCTGACGCCGGCCCAGCGCGCCGAGGTAGCGGCGTTCGTCGCCGAGAACGTGAAGGAAGAGAACAAGTTCTATCGCTACGACTACTTCCTCGACAACTGTTCCACACGCGTGCGTGACGTGCTCGACCGCGTCCTCGATGGCTCGCTCAAGCGACGCTTCAGCGTGGCCACCACCTCATTCACGTATCGCGACGAGACGATCCGCCTGCTCACGCCTGATCCCTTGCCGCAGGCGGGTGTCGATTTCGCGCTCGGTCCGCGCGCCGACCGGCCGCTGAGCGCGTGGGAGGCGATGTTCGTCCCGATGCGCGTGCGCGACTACTTGCGCGAGGTGACCATCGCCGGCGACACGGGCACGGTGCCGCTGGTGAGCGAGGAGCGGCCGCTCCATCGCGCCGAGCGAGCGGCCGAGCCGGCAGAGCGGCGCCGGCTGGCGCTCCTCGGCTGGGCGTGGATGCTCGCCGCGTGGATCGGGCTCCTCACGCCGACGACGGCGAAAGCACGACGCTGGACACGCGTGCTCCACGCCGCGCTCGGCGCCAGCTGGCTCACCTTCACCGGACTCCTCGGCACGATCCTCCTCCTGATGTGGATCGGTTCCGCGCACGTCTTCTGGTACGACAACCTCAATCTCCTCGTCGTCTCGCCGCTGGGGCTGGTCGTCGCCGTTCCGTATGCGCTGGCGATCCTCCGCGGGAGGTTGGCGCCGTGGGTGCGATGGACGCTCGTCGCCGTGCTCGCGCAGACGTTGCTCGCCCTCCTGCTCGTCCCACTCGTCAGTCAGCATCTCGGGGGACCGTTGCAGATGATCCTCCCGGTGCAGGCGATGTTGGCGCTGGCGTTGACCTGGCACCTGCGTCTCGCGCGTGAGGCGCGATCGGGCACGGAGGCCAGCTGACGCCGAGAGGGATCACCGCCGGGGTCGATGTCGGCGGCACCTTCACCGACTGCGCCGCGGTCGCCGCCGATGGGACGGTGTCAGCGCGAAAGGTCCTCACGACTGTCGAGGACCAGGGCATCGGGGTGCTGGCTGCCCTCGAGTCGCTCGAGGCCCCGCGCGGCGGTGTCGGGAGGATCGTGCACGGTACGACGATCGTGACGAACCTCCTGCTCGAGCGCCGTGGCGCGCGGGTGGTGCTCTGCGCGACGGCGGGCGCGAGCGACCTCCTCGAGCTCCGTCGGCAGGACCGCGTCTCGCTCTACGATCTCTCGGCGCAGCACCCGGCGCCGCTCGTCGCCTCCGAGGCAGTCGTCGCGGTGCGCGAGCGGCGTACGCCGGCAGGGGTCCAGGTCGCGCTCACCGACGCAGAGGCGCGCCGGGTCGCCGAGGCGGCGCTCGCCCTCTCGCCCGACGTCGTCGTAGTCGCGCTCCTGCACGCGTACGAAGAGGACGGTGCTGAGCGCGCAGTTGCGGCCGCGATCCACGCGCTTCGCCCCGAGATGGTCGTTGTGCGAGCGAGCGAGGTGCTCCCGGAGATCCGGGAGTACGAGCGCACGGCGACGGCGGTCGCGGAGGGATACGCGCGGCCTGGCGCCGCCCGCTATCTGGAGCGGCTCGCCGCGCGGCTCATCGACGCCGGATTCCCCGCGCCCGCCGTGATGACCTCGGGAGGCGGGATGCGCGCCGCGCCAGAGGCCGCCCTACACGCGGCTTCGCTCGCGCTCTCGGGGCCAGCTGGCGGCGTGGTCGGCGCCGCCGCGGTCGCGCGAGCGATTGGGGTGCGCGACGCACTCACGATCGACATCGGGGGAACGAGCGCCGACGCCGGCCTGATCCTCGATGGCGAACCACTGGTCGAGCCGGGAGGTGCCGTCGCGGGCGTGCCGATCGCCCTGCCGCGGGTGCTCGTCGAGACGGTCTCAGCGGGCGGAGGGAGTCTCGCGTGGCGAGATGATGGTGGCGCGCTGCGTGTCGGTCCGCGCAGCGCCGGGGCGCGGCCGGGCCCAGTCGCGTTCGGACTTGGCGGCAGCGAACCGACGGTGACCGACGCGCAGGTCGCGCTCGGGCGGATCGCGTCGCGCGGGATCGCCGGCGGTGTCTCGATCGACGCGCCGGCTGCCACGGCCGCGGTCGCGCGGCTCGCCACCTCGCTCGGCGCGAGTGTCGAGGAGACGTCGCTCGCGATCATCCGTACGGCCGACGCCGAGATGGCGAGAGCGCTGAGGCGCGTGAGTGTGGATCGCGGCGTGGATCCGCGCGCCTGCGCGCTCATCGCGTTCGGCGGCGGTGGCCCGCTCCACGCCTGCGCGTTGGCCGATGCGCTCTCGATCCCCATCATCATCATCCCGCCCTTCGCCGGCGTGCTGAGCGCGGTGGGGCTCGCCGTGGCACCGGAACGACGCGAGGCGGCGATGAGCCTGCTCGTGGGGACCGCCGGGCTCGATCGTGCGAAGTTCGCCGCGGCCTGCGGTGCTCTCGCGGCCAGCGTGCAAGGGAGCGAACGCCAGTGGATCGTGCGCGCGCGTTACGTGGGGCAGGGACACGAACTCGAGCTGCTCGCGACTCCGGCGGATGACGGCGCGGCGATCGCCGCGCGATTCACCGACGCACATCGCTCGCGGTACGGCTTCACCCTGCCGCGCCCGGTGGAATGCGTCGCGCTCCGGCACGTCGCGAGCGAGCCCGGTGCCCGGGCGACGTTTTCGCGCCCGGCGCGCGCTGCCCCCTTCGATGGTCCGCTCAGCGAGGTGCTGAGTGACGCGACGCTCTGGGTCGCTGCGGGGTGGCGGGCGACGCCACTCGAGATCGGTGGCTGGCGCCTCGAACGCACGGCGGCCGCGTGAGCAGCTCACTGGAACTGGCCGTCTGGTCATCCACCGTCTCGATGATCGCCGAGGAGATGGGGAGTGTGCTCATTCGCGGTGCGCTCTCACCCAACATCCGCGAGCGACGCGACGCCTCCTGTGCGCTCTTCGATCCCGACGGCAGGATGATCGCTCAGGCGGCGCACATCCCCGTGCACCTGGGCGCGCTTCCCGAGGCGGTGCGTGCGGTGAGGGACTGTAGTCCCGTCGCCGACGACCTCTTCCTCCTCAATAGCCCCTGGCAGGGAGGTTCACACCTGCCCGATCTCACGATGGTCGAGGCGATCAACGACGGCGGTGGACGGATCGCCGGATACGCGGTGGTGCGCGCCCATCACGCCGACGTCGGCGGGATGAGCCCCGGCTCGATGCCGCAGGGCGCGACCGAGTTGGTGCAGGAAGGGCTGATCCTCCCGCCGGTGCGGCTCGAACGAGCCGGCGTCCCCGATCCGGAACTCCTCGCGCTCATCCTCGCAAACGTTCGCACGCCGGAGGAACGGCGCGGCGATCTCGCGGCGCAGCGCGCCGCCTGCGCCGCCGGTGTGAATGGCTGGCGCGCCCTGCTCGCCCGTGACGGCGCGGCGCGCCTCGCCGAGGTCACCGGATCGCTCCTCGACTACGCCGAGCGGCGCGCGGTCGCGCGGCTCACCGCCTTCGAGGGTCGCAGTGGGCGCGCCGAGGACGCGCTCGAAGGGGATGGCGTGAGTGACGCCGAGGTCCCACTCCGCGTGGCGCTCGCGATCCGCGGCGGTGCGCTGCACCTCGATTTCACCGGTTCCTCGCCGATGGTGCGCGGCAACGTGAACTGTCCGATCCAGGTCACGCGCGCCGCGGCGCTCTTCGTGCTCCGCTCGCTCCTCGACGACGACGTGCCGACCAACGAGGGGATCGCGCGCCCGATCTCGATCTCGACCCCAACGGATTGTTGCCTCTCCGCGCGCGCCCCTGCCGCGGTCGCCGCCGGCAACGTGGAGATGAGCCAGCGGATCACCGACCTCCTCTTCTCGGCCCTCGCTGACGCCGGAGTGGATGTCCCGGCCCAGGGGCAGGGAACGATGAACAACGTCACCTTCGGCGGCGACGGCTGGACCTTCTACGAGACGTTGGGTGGTGGGCAGGGCGCATCATCGACGGGGCCCGGTCCCGATGCGGTGCACGTCGGGATGAGCAACACGCGTAACACGCCGATCGAGTCGCTCGAGCGCGCCTATCCGATCGTCATCGAGCGCTACGCGATCCGTCGGGGGAGCGGTGGCACGGGCCGCCACCGTGGCGGCGACGGGGTCGTGCGGGCCTATCGCGTGCTCGAGCGGTGCACCGTCACCCTGCTCACCGAGCGGCGGGTGCGTGCGCCGCGGGGCGCCGCCGGCGGGAGTGACGGTCTCCCCGGCGAGAATCGCCTCAATGGCGAGCGACTGCCGTCCAAGTGCCGTCGGGAACTCAAGGCCGGGGACCTGCTCGAGATCCACACGCCTGGCGGCGGCGGGTGGGGACGCCCCTAGCGCCGCCTACTTGAAGACCGAGAGTCGGGCCGTGGACGAACGGCGCCGTGTTCCCTCGGTCGGCGTCACGTGCTTGAAGACCTGCGCTCCGACGAACGTCGCCAGGAGGTGCGCGTCGATCTGGCCCCCCTTCGCCTCGGCGCTGAGGATGTCGATTGCGCGTTCGGGGGACACGGCGCGCTTGTAGGGCCGGTCGGTCGCGGTGAGGGCGTCGTAGATGTCGGCGATCGTCATCATCCGCGTCTGCACCGGGATCTCAAGGTCCTTCGCCCCGCGGGGATAGCCTGTGCCGTCGAGCTTCTCGTGGTGGCCGAAGGCGATCTTGGGGATCCCGCTCAGTTCGCGCGTCCAGGGGATCCGCTCGAGGAAACGGAAGGTGTGTGTGACGTGCGACTCGATCTCGCGCCGCTCGCGCGGGTCGAGATTCCCCTTGTTGATCATCAGGAACCGGAGCTCCTCCTCGGTGAGGAGGGGGCGCTCGATGCCATCGAAATCGGTGTAGGTCTGTTGGCCGATCTCCGTGAGTTCCTCGAACGAACCCTCGGGGAGGATCGTCGGCTCGTTGGCGCGGACGATCGAGTCGAGCCAGCGGCCCAACTCCTCGCGTCGGACGCGCCGGAGCAGCTCGAGGCGCTGGATCGTCTCCTTGTAGTCGCGTTCCCCGCTCGCCAGAAGGTGCTCCGCTCGCTCCCGCTCGAACTCGAGGTCGGCCTGCTGTTGGAGCGAGTGGAATCGGTGGCGGAGGATCGTCAGGTCGTGTCCGTAGAGCTTCTTCTGTTTTACCAGCACCTGCTCGCGCACGCCCACCTTGCCGAAGTCGTGTAGGAGCCCGGCGTAGCGGATCTCGCGCAACTGCTCGCGATTGAACTTGAGTCCCTTGTACGGCCCTTCGCCCGCGAGGTCCACTGCCTCGGCGAGGTTGGTCGTGAAGGTCGCGACGCGGAAGGAATGACCCGAGGTGGTCGGGTCGCGGGCCTCGATCGCCGTGACCGCCGCGGTGACGAACCCCTCGAAGAGACGCTCGATGTCCTCGTAGAGTCGACTGTTCTCGATCGCGACGGCCGCCTGCGCCGCCAATGCCGCGACGAGCTCGGCGGCGCGCTGGTCGAACGGGATCACCTGCTGGTCGACCACCGCCTCCGAGGTGAGGGGGACGGTGCCGTCTCGCTTGCGGTTGATCAGCTGCAGCACGCCGATCGTCTCGTCCCGGTGCGTCCGCATCGGGAGCACGAGCATCGAGCGCGTACGGTATCCGAACTTCTCGTCGAAGGAGCGGTTCTGCCGATAGGTGACGTGCTCCGGTAGCAGATAGACGTCGGCGATCATCAGCGGATTGCCGGTTGCCGCCACGTAGCCGGCGAGGCTCGTGTGGTCGATCGGGATCGTCGATTCGCTGAACGGGAGTTCGGGGAGCGTGATATTCAGCGAGAGCTTGAACCGCAGCGTGCTCGGTGTCCCGGCGGCGTCACGCTCCATCAGGTAGAGGGAGCCGGCGTCGGCAGCCGCGAGGCGCAGCGCCTGCGAGAGGATCATCTCGAGCAGCGTGTCGAGGTCGCGCTCGGTCGAGAGGGCGGCGCCGACACGCGAGAGTTCGCGCAGATCGAAGGCGCTGGATTGCTCGAGTCGTGCGGCGCGAAACGCCTCGATCAGCGAGGCCGCGTGCCGCAGCGCTCCCTGCAGCGTGGCGACGCCCTGACCCGGCGCCGCATCGGCGGGGAGCCAGCTCGTGAGGGCCACCGCCTGCAGGACGTCGCTCGGCTCCCTCTCCCCCGCCTCGCCGAGCCCGACGAAGGAGACGAAGGGAGTGAGTGCGCCGAGCATCCCCGGCCCGCCGGAAGTGGCGGCGAGCGCCGCGTCGACGAGGACGACAGTCGGCCGCTCAGGGTCGAGCTCGTCCGGGCCCGGCAGCCGCTGCACCCGCCGCACGTCCATCGCGTCGCCCGCGCCGAGCGACGGCAGCGCGGCGATCGTGCGTCCGGCCGGGGCGAAGATCAGCGGTTGCACAGGGTGGGGGCGGGGGTGGAACGGCGAACCGCCGGTACCCGAGGAGCGAGTACCGGCGGTTCGAAGGTTACCGTGTGCGGTCGGTGGACCGCCAGTAGTCGATCACGCCCCGCCTTCGAGCTTGGCCTTCGCCTTCTTGGCGTCGTCGAACTCGGGGAACTTCTGGATCGTCTGGTTGAAGAGCTCGATCGCCTCGGCCTTGTTCCCGGCGTCCTGCGCGGCGATCGCGCGGGAATACATCATCACGGCCTGGAAGGGGACCTTCTTCTGCTTCTCGGCCTTGGCTTCGCTCGTCTGGCGGGCTTGGGGCGTGAGCGCGGGGAGCTTGAGGCCCGCGTTCGCGGCCCTTCCAGCCCTCGCGACGAGGTCGAGGAACTCCTCGGTCTTGCCGGTTTCGACGTGCGTGAAGACGATCTGACCTGTCTCCGAGTCGATGGACTTCATCGTGAGGCGCATCGTTCCGCGGGTGTCGGTGATGAACGACCCGGTCACCATATGCTTGGCGCCGAGCAGCTTGCCGAGACGGACGGACGTCGCCTCGTCGATGCGCCCGTCGCGGGCGAGGTTTTGTTCCTCGATGAGCTTCTGGATGTTCTCACGCTCGACGACGCGGATCCCGGTGTTCTGGGCCAAGTCGGTGAGGAGGAGGTCTGCGATCCCCTTCGAGAGGGGGGCGAGGTCGGCGTTGCTCGCGCCGATCGCGCTGTTCACGAACGGCAGCACGGCGACGGTCGGCCGAGTGTCGCCTTGCGCGAGCGCGGGAGCCGCGATCAGGGCCAACGCGGCGGTGGCACGAGCGAGTTGCTTCAACATCTGGCTCCTCCGGAGAGGGTTAGAGAGTCAGCGTCAGTCCTTCAGCGGCGATCACGACCTGCAGTGTGCCGGCGCGGGCCTTCACCTGCGCCCGGCACTCCGCCAGGCAGTCATCCAACATATCGTCGGTCCGACGGGGTTCGTGATGGAAAAGCACCAAGGTGCCGACCCCGCCGTCCATCGCGAGTTGAACCGTATCGTGGAAGGTCGAGTGCCCCCAGCCACGATGGTGGTCGTACTCCTCGGTCGTATACGTCGCGTCGTGGATCAGTACCCGCGCCCCGCGAACGAACTCCACCATCTGCTCCCGCCAATCCGGGGGCGACCCGTATCGCGGATGCGCCTCAAGTTCATTGTCCGAGACGTACACCAACGCCCCGCCACGTCCTCCCGGCTCCGTGAAGCGATAGCCGAGCGCGCCGCCAGGATGCTGCACCGCGAACGCCGTAACCTCATACCCCGTTCCCTCGCATCGAGTGCCCACCGCGAGGTCGCGGAAATCGATCGTCGCGTCGAGTTCCTCGAATGTGACCGGGAACACAACCGGCGACATCTGGTCCCGCACGATCTTGTCGACGCTGCGCTCGAGCGACTGCGATCCCCAGATCGTGAAGTGGTTCCCACGGCCGAAGATCGGGGCGAAGAAGGGGATCCCCTGGATGTGGTCCCAGTGCGCGTGCGTGAGGAAGATGTCCCCGCGGATCGGCGCTCCATTGGACCGTTCCAGGAGATCACGCCCCAACTCGCGGATGCCGGTGCCGGCGTCGAGGATGACGAGCCATCCCGAGTCGGTCCGCACCTCCGTGCAGGGCGTGTTCCCTCCGTACCGTACCGTCTGCGCTCCGGGGGTCGGGATCGACCCGCGTGTGCCCCAGAAGCGGACACGCAGGCTCATTCGCTCCCCCAGTCCACGATGAAATGTGGGGTGGCGCAGGGGCGAACACCAAAGCCGACGGTCACCGGGACCACGTGATGATGGTCACATCGCATCGTCGTCGTGGTCCGGGCTCAGAGGCGCTGCTGCGAGCGCTTCTCCAGCGCCGCGCGGTCGGTGATGCGGATGCGGCGCCGCTCGGTCGAGACCCATCCCGCCTCCACGAACTCCCGCATCGCGCGCGAGACCGTCTCGCGGGAGGCGCCGATCACGTGGGCGATCGTCTGGTGGGTGAGTGGCTTCTCGATCAGGTCGCTCCCGCCCTCGGTCGCGGCGTCGAGGATCATCCGGGCGATCCGGCCGGGGACATCGAGCAGCACCAGCGAGCCGATCTTGTCGTCGGCGCGGCGAAGCCGGCGCGAGAGTTCCATCAATAGGGCCCACGCGACGGCGGGGTTCTGCTCCACACGCCGACGGAAGTCCTCGCGCCGCAGGACGAGCAGCGTGCTCTCCTCCATCGCGACGACGTGCGCAGAGCGCGGCTGGTCGTCGATCAGCGAGAGCTCGCCGAAATGCTCACCGATCCCGAGGATCCCGAGGATCACCTCGCGGCCGTCCTCGGCCACGAGCACGACCTTCACGCGGCCATCGCGAACGACGAAGAGGGAATCGCCCGGATCGTCCTCGAAGAGGATGACGCTCCCCTTGGGGAAGGTCTTCTCTCGGGCGAGCAGGGAGAACGCCGCGACCTCGGCGGGTGCGAGGGAGCGGAAGAGGGGGACGGTGGCTAGGAAGTCGGCGGTGTTCACGGAACGTGGAGGAGGGGGCGTAGGAACCTTTCCGCCCGGGGCGAAGTTAGGTCAGAGAGCGAGGGCTGTCAAACGGCCAAGCCGTTGTCGGCTTGCATTTTATGGACTGTCCCGGATATCTTTCCCCGCTCGATTCGAACCAGCTCCTGAGGCACCAATGAAGCCCGAGATCCACCCCACGTACGCCACTGCGACCGTCACCTGCGCCTGCGGGAATACCTTCCAGACGCGTTCGACGCACTCGGAGATCCACACCGACATCTGCGCCGCTTGCCACCCCTTCTTCACCGGCAAGCAGAAGCTCATCGACACCGCAGGTCGGGTCGAGCGGTTCCGGCAGAAGTACGGGACCAAGGCCAGCGCCTGAGCATCCGCGATCGGCTCGCCGACGCGCTCCGGCGCGCCGCCGAAGTCGAGCGCGATCTCCTTGACCCCAAGACCGTAAAGGACGCCAAGCTCTTCGCGTCGCTCGGTCGGGAGCATCAGCGCCTCGGTCAGGTGGTCGAGCGCGCGCAGTTGCTGGAGAAGATGGACACGGAGCTCGCGCAGTCGCGCGAGCTCTTGTCGTTCGACGACGCCGAGATGGCGGCCGAGGCGAAGCAGGAGGTCGCCCGCCTCACCGCGTCGATCGAGACTGCGGAGACCGAGCTCAAGCCGCTCCTCCTCCTGCCGCCCGACCCGCTCCACGACCGCAACGCGATCTTCGAGATCCGGGCCGGAACCGGCGGCGACGAGGCCGCGCTCTTCGCCGCCGACCTCTACCGG
>JANNKK010000299.1:0-11540 GCA_031396245.1 Gemmatimonadaceae bacterium | reverse complement strand
GCGGTAGTAGTCGAAGTAGTCGTCGCGCGTCTCGAAGACCCGCCAGTAGTAGGGGTACTCCTCGGGCTGGAAGGAGTCCTTGCCGAAGAGGATCCGGTCCTGGAAGCGGATGAAGAAGTCGTGGGCGGCGCGCGGCTGCCGTCCGATGTCATAGAGCACCGCCCCGACCTCGGTGTAGACGTTCGGGTTCTCCTCCATCAACTTCGCGAGCCGCCCGAGGTCGTTCGCGTGCCACCCCATATGCGCGATGACGAACTTCGTGCGCGGGTTCCGGCGGACGAGATTGTCGCGCTCGGTCATCAGCGTCTCGAAGCTCGGAAACTGCTCGGCCGGATACCGGCGTCCGGGGAAGAGGGCGAGCTCGAGCCACCGTTCGTTGTTGAAGTCGATCGGCTGCCAGAACTCCTGCGGGTCGGCTGTGTGGATGAACACCGCAAGCCCGAGTCGCGCCGCCGCTTGCCAGACCGGATCCAGGTCGGGGTCGTCGATCTTGAGACGCGAACCGTCGGCCTTCGTGGTGCTCAGTCCCAGCCCCTTGTTGACCTCACCGATCCCGACCGCGCCCGCAGCCACATCTGCTTCGAGCTGGGCGACCGCGCGCGCGGCCCACCCCGGACCGACATCCCTGAAGCTGATCCCGGTCAACACGCGCATCCGGTCCTTCATCGTCGGCGACGCAGCGATGAGCGCGGTCAGTCGCTTCAGGTTGTCGCCCGACACGCTGTTGGCGGCAATCATCATCCGCACATTCAGCCCGTCGAGCGCCTGGCCGAGTCGCTCGATCCCCTCGGCGGAGCTGCTCCAGTCACCCATCGGGTGGCCGTGATAGTCGATCACCGGATACTTCGCCTTCGGGACGGGGTGCGCCGGCGCGATGAGCGTTGACCGCGGCCGGTAGTCGAGGATGGTCGGCGGCTCCATCGCCGGGGCCTGACAGTTGCGGGGCCGCACGAGGGTCATTCCGGCGGGGCAGGGCTCCCCATCCTTCACCGGCGCGCTGCGGTTGGCGGTCTGCGGCTGGGCACAGGCGATCGCGATCGGGAAGAGGGATGCGAAAGCCGAGAGGGCGAGCGAACGACGCACGATATCTCCTGACAGCGGGTCTCTGGGGAATCTGCCACGAGGGCAGCAGGGATGGTATCCGCGGAAGTGGACGGACGTTCCCTCAGCCTGCAAGTTCACCGCGTCCTCACACACCCATCCGGGAACCCGATGCGCCGTCTTGCCTTCGCGCTGATCGTCGTGACCAATGCTACCCTCGCCGCCCAGCGTCCCGACGCGGCGCTCCTCCCCCGCGTGGACTCGGTCTTCGCGGCCTGGAGCCGCACCTCGACCCCCGGTTGCGCCGTTGGCGTGGACCGGGCCGGCTCACCGCTCGTCCGACGCGCCTACGGGATGGCGAACCTCGAGTCGGGGGCGCCCTTCACCGTCAGTACGATCTCCGAGAGCGGCTCGGTGGCCAAGCAGTTCACCGCGGCCTCGCTCGTACTGCTCGCGCGCGATGGCGTGCTCTCGCTCGATGACGACATCAGCAAGTGGATCCCCGAGGTGAAGGGGATCGGCAAGCGGATCACCGTCCGCCGGATCCTCTCGCACACGAGCGGGCTTCCGGACCGATACCTCCTGCACTCCGTCGAGGGACGCCCGGCCGGTGAGACCGATCACCCGAACACGGAGGTGATCGACATCGTCGCGCACCTCCGTGAGCTCAACTTCGACCCCGGCGAGGACTACCTCTACAGCAACACCGGCTACGTCGTCGCCGCAACGCTGCTCGAGCGCGCGAGCGGGAAGTCGCTGCAGCAGTTCACGCAGGAGCGGATCTTCGGCCCACTCGGGATGACGAGCACGCACTGGCGCGTCGACCATCGGGTGGTGGTGCCGGGCCGCGCCGCGGCCTATTCGGGCACCGCCGCGACCGGCTTCCGGAACGAGCATCCCTTCACGCGGGTCTACGGCGCCGGGGGACTCAACGTCACGGTCGACGACTTCCTCAAGTGGTCCAATGCCCTCCTCGCGGGCAACGGCCAGTGGGGCGCGGTGCGCGACTCGCTTCAGTCGGTGATCCGCCTCAACGACGGCACCGCGATCACCTACGGTATGGGCGTCACCACGGACAAGTGGCGCGGCGTGAATCGCGTCTCACACACCGGATCGACCGGCGGCTACCGCGCCGCGCTCTATCGATTCCCCGATCAGCAGGTGGCGGTCGCGCTACTCTGCAACGGCGGCGCCGCGAATCCGGGCGATCTCGCGACCCGGGTCTCGGTGATCGTGCTCGGCGATGCGCTGCAGCCGGTGCCGGCCGAAGTCGCGCCGGCGATCGCGATGACGCCCGAAGCGCTTGCGGCGATCGCGGGGCGCTATCGCTCGCCGCGCACCGAAGAGGTGATGGTGCTCACGGTCCGCGGTGCGAACCTCACCGACAGCCTGGGTGGCGCCGTGTACATCCCGCTGGGGGCCGACCGGTTCAAGGTGCGAGGAGCGGCGCGCGAACTGAAGGTGAGCGGCGAGGGTGGAGCGATCCGCCTCCGCGTCGAGGCGCCGGCTTCGCGGATGGTCGAGTATGTGCGGGTCGAGGCGCCGACCGTCGACGCGGCCGCGCTCGCCGCATACGCGGGCAGCTACACGAGTCCCGAACTCGGCGCGCGCTACACACTCGTGGTCCGCGGCGATTCGCTGCTCCTCGATGAGGGGTGGAAGGGGACCACGCGCCTCCGCCCACTCTATCGCGACGGCTTCGACGCGGACGGGAACATCGTGCGGTTCACGCGCGATGCCCGCGGCCGCGTGACCGGCTTCGTCATCTGGGCCGGCCGCGTGCGGCACCTGCGTTTCGATCGCGACGCGGCGCGGTAGCGCGACTCACTCGTAGGCGAGCGCCGCCGCCGTCGGGACGCGCATCGCGCGGACCGCCGGCCAGACGCAGGCCGCCAGCGAGACGACCACGACCAGCACGAGCCAGAGCAGTACGCCGCCCAGGTCCGGCAGGAGGCTCGTCGGCACCGGCAGCATGATCCGCGAGAAGGCGGCGCCGAGTGCGATGCTCATCGGCACCGAGAGGGGGATCGCCACCAGCCAGCTGAGGAGGGCGATCGTGAGTCCCTCCGCCTGCACGAGCGAGAGGATCGCCCCGTGTCGCGCCCCGATCGCGCGGAGCACGCCGATCTCGCGCGTGCGCTCGAGCACCGCGAGTCCCATCGTCGACGCCAACGCGAGCCCGCCGACGAGGATCATCAACCACGCCATCGCGCCGAGGAAGTCGACGACCATCAGCAGGTGATCGTCGATGCCGCGCTTGGCCTCCTCGAGGAGCGAACTCGAGGCCACCGGCATCCCCCCGTCGGCGAGCGCGTTCCGAAGACGCTGGATAAGGTCGACCTGCGAGGCCGCGCCGGTGTAGCCGCTCTTCACCACGACCGTGCCCGCCCCCGCAACGCCTGCGAGACCGAGCACCGCCTCACGCGTGCTGTACGCAGCGATGCCCGGCCCCGACTCCACGATCCCGACCACCTCCCACTCCTCGGTCACCCCAGCCACGAGGAGCTTGAGCTTGGTCCCCACGCCGACCCCGGGTTCGACGCGTCGCATTCCCAGTCCGACGAGGAGGGCGCGCCGGTCGCCCGCCGCGAGCAGCCGCCCCTCGATCAGGTCGAACCCGAGGAGCGCTGATCCCAGCGGCGGCGCGGTGATGACGAAGGAGTTGCCAAAGGTCCCATCTCCAACATCGATCGTCGCGCGCGCGCCGGTCCAGGCCTCGGCATCCACGACTCCCTGGACCGCGCGGGCGATCGCCTCGAGCGAATCGGGGGCGTGCGGCGTGGCGAGGCGGAGGGAGAAGTCGTAGCGCTGCGGTGCGAAGAGCGCGTCGGTCGTGCGGAGCACGGAACTGCGGAGGTTGAGTGCGCCGAGGAACACCGCTCCCCCTGCGGCCAGCGTGGTGAGCGTGAGCAGGGTCCGCTGGCGCCGGCGGAAGGCGTTCCGGAGCGCGAGGAGGATCGGGCGCGGCAATCCGCTCACCCGTTGCATCACGCCCTCCGCGGCTCCCTCGGCGAGTCCGACGTCGCGCAGGGCGTCATTCACCGCGAGCCGGCTCCCGCGCCAGACCGGGAAGGCCGCTGCTGCGACGGGGAGGAGCACCCCGACCGCGACTTGAGTCGCGATCACCCACGCCGGCACTGAGTATCCCGTGATGTCGAAGTTGAGCAGTTCGGCCTTGAGCGCGCCGTATCGCCGACCGAGGACCAAGGCGAGCGGGACCGCGATCGCCGACGCGGCGACGCCGAGCGCGGCCGCCACCGTGAGGTACATCGCCGCGAGTTGTTCCCACCGCGCCCCGATCGCCTTCATCACGCCGATCTCGCGCACCTGCCCGGCCAGCATCGCCGAGATGAGGTTCACGACGAGGAAGGCGCTGAGCGCCAGCGCCATCAGGGCAAAGGCGAACTGCGTGTAGAGCAGGGAATCCATCTGCGGCGCGTGCTCGTGCTCCCCGGGCACCGGGACTTCGACGTCGGTTACGCGATGGCCGCTGCGCTGGATCGCGTCGCGCAGGGCAAAGGCCACCTGCCGCACTCCTGCCTGGTCGAGTGAGGCGTCATCGAACACGACGCGGAGCTCGTCAAACGTTGACGGCACGCCTAACTGCTCGAGGGTGCCGCGCGAGACGAAGGCATAGAGGACGTGTTCCATCCACCCCGGCGCAAGCCCCACGTCGCGGGCGATCGCCGTGACCGGCACCGGGACGCGCGGGCCGTCGCCGACCGAGAGCACGACCCGCTCGCCGACCGCTGCGCCCGAGAAGTCGAGTGAGCTCCGCTCAACCGTGAGTGTGCCGGTGGTCGGTGGCGCGCCCTCCTCCCAGACCACCTTGCCGATCCGCACCGGCTCCGAGTCATCCACGGTGAAGAGGAATGCAGTGACCGTCGCGCCAGCGACCTGGGCGCGCGCGACCGTCGTGCGACGTGCCTGCGCGTCACGCACGCCGGGGAAGGCGCGGACCTGCGCGAGGAGCGCGGAATCCACCGCATCCACGTGCAGAGTCGCGGCTGCGGGGTCGCTGGCGATGAATCCCTTCTCGGTCGCGACCCGCACCAACGCCCACGCATCGAATACGGTCGCCGCGCCGGCGAGTCCGATCGCGATCGCGAGTACGACGATCGCTGTGCGGCCCGGGTGCGCGCGCAGGTCGCCCGCCGCCTTCCGCCAGCGTGGACTAAGCACGGGTCACCTTGCCGTCGGTGATCGTGATCGCGCGGGTGGCGTGACGGAGGGCGCGTTCGGCGTGCGTGACGAGGAGCAGCGTGCGTCCGTCGGCGACGATTCGTGCGAAGAGGTCCAACACCGCGCCGGCGGTCCGCGAGTCGAGGTTCCCGGTGGGCTCGTCGGCAAGGAGGAGTGGCGGGTCGTTCGCGAGGGCGCGCGCGATCGCGACGCGCTGCTGCTGTCCCCCCGAGAGCCGCGACGGGAGCTTCTCCGCCTGGTCGGCCACGCCGACCGATTCGAGGAGTGCAAGGGCCCGATCGCGACGCTCCTTCGGTGGCCACCGATCGCAAAAATCCATAGGAAGCATCACGTTCTCCGCCACCGTCAGCGTCGGCAGCAGCTGGAAGAACTGGAAGACGATTCCGACCGTCCGGCCGCGCCACTCCGACATCTCGGCTTCGGTGAGCGCGTGGATCGCGGTCCCACCCACCCGCACCTCCCCGCGCGTCGGTCGATCGATCCCCGCGACGAGGGAGAGCAGGGTGGATTTTCCGCTTCCCGATTCGCCGACCACGGCGATGAACTCTCCCGGCGCGACCTTGAGGTCGAGCGAGGAGACGGCGGTGAATGGTCCGGCGGCGGTCGGATACTCCTTCGTCACGTCACGAAGTTCGATGAAGGGCGCGGTGGCGCCCGCGGAGGCAGTCGTCATGCTGCGAAGAATGCATCCTGCCCCCTGGTTCGTGGCACCGCTCGCCGGTGCGGGGACGCCATTCGGCGACGCTGACCAGCGTGGCCCGCTGCCGGTAGTATTGCGAGAGGATCCTCTGGGAGGGGACGATGCTCGAGTTGCGCTCGACCGCATTCACGCCCGACGGGGAGATTCCCGCGCGATTCACCTGCGAGGGCAAGGAACTCTCTCCACCACTCGCCTGGAGCGGTGTCCCCGACGGTACGAAGTCGTTCGTCCTGATCGTCGACGATCCCGATGCCCCCGACCCGGCTGCGCCCAAGCTCGTCTGGGTGCATTGGCTCCGCTACAACATCCCAGCGACGACGAGGTCGCTCGCCGAGGGCGCGGGGAATCGGCCCGTCGATGGAGTCGGGGAGGAGGCCCTCACGAATACCGACACGACCGGCTATCACGGTCCCTGCCCGCCGATCGGCCGCCATCGCTACTACTTCCACCTCTTCGCGCTCGATCGCACGCTCCCGAGCCTCGGTCCGGCGGCCCGTCGCGATGAGCTCGATCGGGCGATGCAGGGCGCCGTCCTCGGCAGTGCAGTGTTGATGGGCACCTACAAGAAGAAGTGACTGACCAGCCGGAACGACGCGTCAGGGAACCACTCACCGACGCCACGCGTCCGTTCGGCGACCGATCGAGGCGAAGCAGCGCCCACCGGGGATAGAGTGCGTCAATCGATCGGCGCTGGCATTCGTGCCTGCCGCCCCGCCAACTTCCCTTTGCCCTCGGTGAACCCGAAGGAACCCACGATGCTCCGTCGACTCCTCTCCTCCCTCTCCCTCCTCGCGGTCGTCGCGCTGCCGGCTGCTGCACAGCACGCCGGCGGGGCCTCGCCGCAGATGACGACCTCGGCACCCAAGGAGGCCGAGCAACTGGCGTTCCTCATCGGCCAGTGGGAGGTCACCGTCACACCGAAGATCAACTCGTTGGCCGCCCGGCTGCACGGCGCCCCTAGCCTGCCCGGCACCTGGAAGGTTTGGAAGGCGTTCGACGGGTTCGGCGTCGAGGACGAGCTCCGCATCACCGACCGCTCGGGGAACCCGAATGCATTGACGCACTCGATGCGTCTCTACGACGCCGCGCAGGGGAAATGGACGCAGACTTCGGTCGATGTGTACCGCAGCCGGTTCACGACCGCGACCGGCGAATGGGTGGACGGGGAGTTCCGCCTCCGCAGCGCTGGACGCGACGCCGAAGGGCGTCCCTTCATCCAGCGCGTCCGCTTCCATGACATCACGCCGACGAGCTTCAAGTACCAGGCCGACCGCTCGATCGACGGCGAGCGGACGTGGGAGGTCGCGGTCCTCCGGATCGAGGCCCGCCGCGTGGCGGCCACCGCGCCGCGATGAGCGGCGCCGCGCCCCCGCTCGAGGGACCGCGCGGGGCGCGCGGCCGCATCTGGCTCCAGGTCGCGATCGCGTGGATCCCCGTCTGGGCGCTCTACGCGACGATCATCGCGGCGACACACGGCGCACCGATCACGACCGCGATCCTCACCGCGGCGCGGGCGATCCTCATCTCGGCGCTGCTCGGACTGCTCGTCCTTCGGCTCACCGACCGGCTGCCCTTCCCGCGCGTGGTGACGTTCGCCTTCGCGCTGATCCACATCGGGGCGGCGATCGCCTACGCGGGCGCTTGGGTCGCGCTCACGAGTCTCATCGAGAGTCTGCTGCAAGGTAGCCTGCGAGTGATCGGCCCAGCGGGAGTCCTTCCGTTCGTCGCGCTCGGGATCTGGCTCTACATCGGTGTCGCCGGCATCTCGTACGCCGTGCGCACGACCGAGCGCGCCGCGCGCGCCGAGGCCGCGGCGGTGCGGGCCCAGCTCGCGGCACTCCGTGGACAGCTCAATCCGCATTTCCTCTTCAACGCACTGCACACGGTCATCCAGCTCATTCCGGAATCGCCGGGGCGCGCCGCGCAGGCGGCCGAACTCCTCGCGGGACTCCTGCGCACCGCGATCCAGGAGGACCGGGACCTCGTCGCGCTCGACGAGGAGCGCGCCTTCGTCGAACGCTATATCGACCTGGAGCTCCTCCGCTTCGGCGATCGACTCGACGTGGTCTTCTCGGTCGGTGACGACCTCGCCGAGGCGCTGGTGCCGGCGTTCGCCTTGCAGACCCTCGTCGAGAACGCCGTTCGACACGGCGCTGAACCGCGCATCGAACCCACTCGCATCTCGGTGACGGCGCGTGTCCACGGAGGCGACCTCGAGTTGGCCGTCTCCGACAATGGAGTCGGCGCCAACCTCACGGTCCCGCATCCGAATGCCGGCACCGGGCTGCGACGCCTGCAGGAGCGGCTCGATGCGCTCTACGGCGAGCGGGCGAAGCTGATCCTCGTCGGCGCGCCCGGCGCCGGCGTGACCGCCAAGCTGATCCTGCCGCTCGACCGGACGGGGGAGTGACGGTCGTGACCCGGGTCCGCGCACTCGTGGCCGACGACGAGGCGATCGCGCGCGCCGGCCTCCGGCGGATGCTCGGAGCCTTCGACTGGGTCGAAGTCGTCGGTGAGGCCGCGCACGGACCGGCGGCGGTCGAGGCGATCCGGACCCTCCACCCCGACCTTGTCTTCCTCGACGTTCAGATGCCGGGGCTACTCGGCACCGAGGTGCTCGCGCGGCTGGAGCATCCGCCCTTCACGGTCTTCACGACCGCACACGGCGAGCACGCAGTGACCGCCTTCGAACTCGGCGCGGTCGACTACCTGCTCAAGCCCTTCGGTCAGACGAGACTCGCCGCCACGATGGAGCGTGTGCGCGCGGCGCTTGGCGAGGCGCCGGCGTCAGGACCGGTCGATCGGCTCGGTGAGGTGCTCGGGAAGGGGCCACTGCAACGGCTTTTCGTGCGGAACGGAGGGGCGATCCTGCCACTCAGCGTCGCGTCGGTGCTCTGGTTCGAGTCCGACGGCGACTATGTCGTGGCGCAGACCGAGCGCTCCCGCCACGTGCTCAACGTCTCCCTCGCACGACTCGAGTCGCGCCTCGACCCGAAGCGGTTCGTTCGCATCCACCGCACCCACCTCGTGAACCTCGACCACGTCGTGGCGTTTCGTCGGCACGGGAAGGGCGGGATGACCGCCGAGGTGCGGGGCGGCGCGCAGCTCGCGGTGAGCCGGATCCGCGCGCAGGAACTGCGGCGGCTGGGCGTATGAGGCGGTCCCGTGGCTGAACTCCGGAAATTCTCCGCCGGCTGGAGTGAAGGGCGCTACTTCGACCGATGGATGGCCGTGCACTTCATCGGCGGCGTCACCGGGGCATTCTCGAACGTCTTCTTCGCGCTCACCACGGCGAACGTGTACCTCGTCGGCCTCGCGGTCATGGTCGCGTGGGAGGTCGTCGAGTACATCGCCGGCATCCGCGAATCGCAGGAGAACCGGGTGCTCGACATCGTCGTCGGGATGCTGGGGGTCGTCATCGCGCTCCTGATCGCCGGGTGGATCTCACCGAACTGGGAGCGTGGCGCGTTCGTCGTCAGTGGGGTGGGCTTCGGCCTTGGTGGGTACTTCGGCTGGGCCGCGCGACGGAAGCGGCGACAGGGCAAGTAGCCCCACCGCCGCTGCCATCACCAGGCTACCGGCTCCAGGGCGGCGTGACGTTGTTCGCGCGCGCGTACGCGATCAACTGTCCGAGGTGTTCGTGGACGTGCGTCACCGTGAGGACCATCGCCCGCGAGCGCGTGAAGTCCTGCCCGAAGAACTTGATCATCTCGCCGAGGTTCTGGTCGGTGGTGAGCCCCATCCCCTGGTGCAGGTGCGTGAACGCCGCAGACAGCTCGGCGACGATCTGCTCCTTCGTGAGCTTCCGTGCTTCGAAATCGGCGACCGACTTGTTGTTCCCGAGTGCGATCCCGCTCGCGGGCGGCGCCGGCTTCCCCATTCCGATCGGGATCAGGTAGTTGTCAGCGGCGACGTGCAGGAGCACCTCGCCGATCGAGCGCGCGCCGGCCGAGGGGCGCCAGTCGAACTTGTCGGCGGGGATCGCATTCGCGAGGTCGATCATCTTCTTCTGCACCTCATTCACGTCGCGATGCATATCCCCCATGATCCCCTGCGCGGCAAGGGGCGCGGCGACAGCGAGAGCGAGGACAAGCGCGAGTGCGTGCTTCTTCATGCAGGACTCCGGTCAGCGGGTGGACTCAACGAGCGTCGCTAAGATTCGCCCCCGACGTCGAGGGCCGCCAGCCCCGATCAGGTCTGCGCGG
Source organism: Gemmatimonadaceae bacterium (assembly GCA_031396245.1). Classification (GTDB taxonomy): domain Bacteria; phylum Gemmatimonadota; class Gemmatimonadetes; order Gemmatimonadales; family Gemmatimonadaceae; genus Pseudogemmatithrix. The sequence continues at coordinate 1,391 of JANNKK010000299.1, read as the reverse complement.
CGAGGCGGCGCTTCACGTTCTCGACGTGATGTTGATTGTGACAGCGCGTGAAGAGAAGCATTTCCCGGACGGTGATCCTGCCGAGCAGAGGGTGCGGGAGCCGGCACCGGTCGAGTGCCCGCTCTGACCATCGACCGATCCGACCGCACATCTCCTCGACCGCCGCGGCGTGGTACCGCATCACCCGCTCGCGCTCCGCGTCGGGATCGGTCGGTGTTGGCCGCGGACCCGGCGCGTACTTCCCGGCGTCGGCCCCCTTCGCGAGGCGCGCGCGGTACGTGTCGCGCATCGTGGCGTAGTCGCGTGAGGGCGCGGTCGCACCTCCATAGAGTAGCCGGACCGCGATCGACGGCAGCTTGAGCCCCGTCGTCACCGCGCGGATCGACTTCGTCAGGTGCCGCACGTTGTCGGCCGGTGACCACGCCTCGCCAATCGGAGCGAGGAAGGTCGCCGTGTCGAAGGAACGCCAATACTCCACGCTCTCCCGATGGAGCGTCCTCAGTGCGGCCGCGATCTCGGCGCCGCTGGTCGGGTCAGTCATCCCTGTCTCCTCACGCGAGGGGCAGTCCGCTCGTGGCGCGGGTCGCGCGGTCGTGCAGCGAGATGATCGTCGAGGCCGCGGCGGTATCGCGCCCGCGCCCGAGTTCGGTGACGAGGCGACAGGTCGCGAATCCCCCGCTCGACGACTGGTACTTCCGCAGCCACTCCTGATGGACCTTCTCCACCGCCGCGTTCTCACGAGGGAAGTTGCGGAGGGGCCGCGGGATGCCGCAGCGCCACGGCTTTGGCGTGAGTCGCGCCCGGAAGCACTGCTGCACGCGAGTGAGTTCCACGTACTGCGGGTCGCTCTCCAGTGCGACGAGCGTCTCGCGCGCCTTCGGCGACGTCGGATCGAACTCCTCGTTGACGAGGATCACCCGCCACCCGGCCCGAGTCCGATACACGCGCAGACCCACATCGGGATGCGCCTCGGCGTACCGGGTCACGGCGGGTGGGATCGTCGGTGCGGGCGTCTCGGGCTTCCGACTTCCGAACAGGCGGGCGAGACTCGCGAATAGTCCCGCACCCTTCGCCGGCGGATCGTCGATGTCGGCGAAGAGCACACCCGCCGCGTTCAACACTTCGGCGCCATACCCATTCCGCGTCACGAGGGCGATCACCGCGCCGCTGCTGTCCTTCACCTCGTCAAGGATCTCCTCCCTGATCGGCCGGTCGGAGTACGCGTACTTGTCGGGGAACTCGTTCTCGCCCTTCAAGTGCGCAGCGAGTCGCGCAACGGCCTCCTTCGCGCGGGACCGCGCTTCCTCGACGTCGCGGTCGGAGTGGCCAAAGCACTTGAGCACGCCATCCCAGCCGAGGGGATTCGGCGACTCAGCCGATGCCCAGAAGCG
>JANNKK010000266.1:0-2414 GCA_031396245.1 Gemmatimonadaceae bacterium | reverse complement strand
CCTCGATCCCCGCCTTCGCTCCCACGTACTTGACCGCCTCGACGAAGGACATCCCGAGCCGCTTCTGCACGAAGGTGAAGACCGACCCCTTCTCGCCACAGACGAAGCAGGTGTAGCCGCCGCGCGGCATCACCGAGAAGTTGGCGTTGGTGCCCTGGTGGAACGGACACGGCCCACGCCACACAGAGCCGGTCTTCTTCAAGCGCACATGCTCGCCGATGATCGCGACGATGTCCGCCTGCTGCGAGACCTGCTCGACGATCTCGTCGGGGATCACGAGAACTCCGCGACGGTCACGCCGGCGCCTCCCTCGTTCCATGCGCCGAGTCGGAACTGTCGCACCCGGCCATCGCGCTTGAGCAGTTGCGTCACCCGGTCGCGCAGCGCTCCGGTCCCTTTCCCGTGGATGATCCGGAGCGTCGCGAGGTCGGCGCGCAGCGCCGCATCGACTGCTTGAACGATCGCCTCGTCCAGCTCGTGCACGCGCATCCCGCGCACGTCGACCTCGGTCCGCGCCTCCAGATCCGGGGAGTCGACGACCGCGACCGGCGTGCGCTCCTCCTTCAGACGGCGGGCAGCGATCCGGCGCAGGGAGGAGAACGGCACCGTGAGCTTCATCGCGCCGATCACGACGATCGCGTCGCCGCCGCGCCGCTCGACGACCTTGCCCGCCTTCCCGTCCAGCGTGTCGACGGCGACGGCGTCACCGACGACGATCTCCCCGTCACGCTCGACCCCTCGCGCCGTTTCGCCAACCTTGTCGCCGACCCCGTCGCGGGGATCCTCGGCGTCAAGCGCGTCGAGCGCTTCCTGTTCACTCGCTGCGGCGGCTTCGAGCGCCCGACGAGCCTCAGCCGCACCCGCTTCGATCGCTGCCGCGCCGCCAGCGCGCAGTTCCTGGATCGCCCGTTCCACCTCGCGCCGTGCGTCGAGGAGATGGCGTCGAGCCCCGCGTCGCGATTCGCGCTCCACATCGCGTTCGCGCGTCTTCACGCTCAGCTCGCGCTCGGCCAGATCCACCACTCGACGCTGCTGATCATCGCCTACTGCGGTGACCTCCACCTCCCGCACCGCGAGCGCAGCCGCCCGCCGTTCGACATCGGCGAGCAACGCCGCGAGGTCCCGCTCGATCTGCGGCACCCGCTCCTCGGCCCGCTTCAGTACCGCCGCCGGCATCCGGAGCCGCTGCGCGATCGCGAGGCCATAGGATCGGCCGGGGATCCCCTTGATCAGCCGATACGTCGGTGCGAGTCGCTCGGCGTCGAACTGCAGCGACGCGTTCACCACGCCCGGCACCTCGCCGGCGAGTTCCTTGAGCGCTCCGAGGTGCGTCGTCGCGATCGTCGTCGTGCCGCGGCGCGTCAGTTCCTCGAGGATCGCGCCGCCCAGGGCCGCGCCCTCCAGCGGATCGGTGCCGGAGCCGAGCTCATCGACCAGCACCAGCGCGTCGGCCGACGCCAGTTCGAGGATCGCCGTCAGGTGCTTCAGGTGCGCGCTGAAGGTCGAGAGCGACGCCTGCAGACTCTGCTCATCCCCGATGTCGGCGAACACGTCGTCGAAACAGGGGAGGGTGCTCTCGGGGCCGACCGGCGCGCTTATCCCGCTCTGCGCCATCAGCGAGAGGAGCGCGAGCGCCTTGAGCAGCACCGTCTTGCCGCCGGTGTTCGGCCCAGAGACGAGCAAGGTGCGTTCGTCGGTCGTCATCGTGAGATCGAACGGCACCACCTCCCCGCCCTGCGCGAGCAACAGCGGGTGTCGCCCAACGCGCACCGAGAATCCCTCCCGCGCCGCCGCGAGTTCGACATCGGCGCAGTGCGCCGCGACCCCATACCGGGCACGGCCATAGAGCGAATCGAGCGCGACCAGCGCCTCGAAGGCGGCTGCGATCGACTCGCGTTCGGGCCGCAGCAGCTCGGTGAGTTCGAGCAGGATCCGTTCGCACTCCTCCTTCTCCTCGCTCTCCAGTTCGCGGATCCGGTTGCCCGCCTCAACCGCGGCCGGCGGTTCGACGAAGAGCGTCTGGCCCGACTGCGAGCTGTCGTGCACGATCCCGCCGAGCGAGACGCGTCCTTCGCGCCGCACCGGGATCACGTAGCGGCCGTTGCGGAGCGTGACCGAGGCATCGTCGACCCGATGATGGTCGTCGAGCTTCGCCATCAGCCGTTCGAGGAGTCGCACCAGCTCCCCCTCGGCGCCGCGCAACTCCCGACGGATCTTCCGGAGCGCCGGCGAGGCGTCGTCGCGCAGGGTGTCCTCGTCGGTGAAGACGCTCTCGAGGCGCGATTCGATCGCGGGGAGGGCGACCAACCGATCGGCATACATCGCGAGCGGCGCCCGCGCCGCGGCGTGGCGGGACTCGTCGCGGAGGGCGAGGCGCGTCCGTCGCGACGACGTGAGCAGGACCGCGGCGCCGC
>JANNKK010000242.1:0-10557 GCA_031396245.1 Gemmatimonadaceae bacterium | reverse complement strand
GCGATAACTTACAGCTCCCCTCACCGCCGTCTGCCCACCGCCGTCCGCCGTCTGTGAAAATCGCCATCCTCGACCCCTTCTCCGGCATCGCCGGCGATATGCTGCTCGGCGCGCTGCTCGACGCCGGGCTGGATGAGGACTTCATCCGCGGTCTGCCGTCCGCCCTCGGCATTGAGGGCGTGACCGCGCAAGTCTCGCGTGTCTCGCGAGGCGAGATCGCCTGCCGAAAGGTCGACTTCACGATCCCGCCGCAGCCGCACGGCCGGCACCTCAAGCACATCCGCGCGATCGTCGACGCGGCGACGGCGCCGACGAGCGTCAAAGAGAAGGCGATGCAGGCCTTCACGCTAATCACCGAGTGCGAGGCGGCGATTCATGGGACCACCGTGGAGCGAGTGCACTTGCATGAGGTCGGCAGCGTGGACGCCATCCTCGACATCGTCGGCACGATCTGGGGCCTCGAGAAGCTCGGTGTGGAACGCGTGTACTGCGGTACCCTCCCGCTCGGCGATGGCTTCGTGGACACGCAACATGGTCGGATGGCCGTTCCCACCGCCGCGACGCTGCGCCTGCTCGAAGGGCTGCCTGTCCGCCCAGGGCCGGAGGGTTCGGGCGAGTTGGTCACGCCCACGGGAGCTGCCCTGGTGCGCGTCTTGAGTTCGGGACCGCCGCCGAGCGAGTTCACCGTCCGAGCGAGCGGGTTCGGGGCAGGGACCAAGGAGTTCGCGGATCGAGCCAATGCACTCCGGCTCATCCTCGCCGACGTCGATGTGACGCCGGGGACAGCGGCGGTCGAGCAGCTGGTGCTCCTCGCCGCCGACATCGACGACTCGACCGGTGAACAGATCGCCGCGGTGGCCGAGTCGCTGCGCGAAGCGGGCGCCCGTGACGTCGCGCTCCTCTCGACGCTGATGAAGAAGGGCCGGCCGGGCACGCGGATCGAGGTGCTCTGCGCGCCCGGTGATGTCGCACGGCTCGAACGCATCATGCTCTCCGAGAGCTCGACGATCGGCGTTCGGCGCACCGAGGTCTCTCGCGTCGCGCTGCCTCGTGAGATGCGCCAAGTCGAGGTCCTCGGGCACAAGGTCGCGGTGAAGGTAGTGACCCTCCCCGATGGCCAACGGCGGGCGAAACCAGAGTTCGACGATGTCCGGCGTGTGGCGACCGAGACGGGGCGATCCTTGACCGAGATCAGCGACCTGGCGCGTGGTATCGACTGATCGCGGAAGTCGCTGTCGCCGTTTGCCTTCGGCCTGTTCGCTTGATAGATTGAGTGAGCCGCGACCAGCGGCTTTTTTTGCCCCCTGAAGCCCCCTCCGTCGCCACCGATGGTCCGCGTCCTCCGAGTCCAACCAGAGAGCATCGCCTCCGAACTCGGGATCGTACCGGGCACGGAACTGCTCAGCGTGGATGGGCGCGCCCTCGACGACTTCCTCGACTGGGAGTTCCTCACCGCCGACGACGCCTTCGAACTCGAGGCGAAGCTCCCCGACGGTGAGCACCTCGTCTATGAGATCGAGCGGGAGCCCGGCGACCCGATGGGGATCGAGCTCGAGCCGCCGAACGTGCGGCGATGCGCGAACCGGTGCGAGTTCTGCTTCATCGAAGGACTGCCCAAGGGCCTGCGCAAGCCGCTGTACATCCGCGACGACGATTACCGGCTCTCCTTCGCCTACGGCAACTTCGCGACGCTCTCGAACCTCAAGGACCGGGACTTCGAGCGGATCCTCGAGTACCGGTTGAGTCCGCTCTACGTCTCGGTGCACGCCACGCCCTGGGAAGCGCGCAAGAAGCTCCTCAACAATCCGCGCGTTCCCAACATCATCGAACAACTGACACGACTGACGGCGGGCGGCATTCAGTTCCACGGCCAGATGGTCGTGGTGCCCGGACTCAACGACGGGGATGTGCTCGAGCAGTCGCTCGCTGACCTCTACGCCTTCGGCGATGCCTGCCTGAGCGTGGCGCTCGTCCCGGTCGGGCTGACCCAGTTCTCGCACATCTACACCGGTGAGTCGATGGACCGGGCCAATGCCGGTCGCATCCTCGATGCCGCCGATCGCTGGGCCGCCCGGGCCGAGCGCGAGCGTGGCGAGCCCTGGGTCCTCGGGTCGGACGAACTCTATCTCCTGGCTGGTCGCCCCTTCCCGGACGCGGAGCACTACCGTGACTTCGCGCAGATCGAGAACGGGGTCGGCGCGGTGACCTCGCTGCGCGGACGCGTGCGTGAGGGGCTGAGCCGCCTCCCGCGTCTCGACGGCCGTCGCGTCGGCGTCGTGACCGGGAGCGCGATGGCGTCACTGATGCCCGGCCTCCTCGAGCAGCTCGCCAGGGCGACTGGAGCCACCTTCGAGATGATCCCGACCGAGAACTCACTCTTCGGCAAAACGGTCACGACCGCGGGACTCCTCGTCGGCGCCGACATCTCGCGGGCGCTCGCTGGCCGCGCTGACCTCGATCTCGCGCTGATCCCCGCCGAGACGATCAACGAGAGCGGCGTCTTCCTCGACGACGCGACCTTCGTGGCGGTGCGGGAATCGCTTCCGATGCCGGTGTATCCCTCTTACGACTTCATCGACGTGCTTGAACACGAAGGACGCACCGCGGCACTCGCCGGGACCGGTGCCGGTGGCTGACATCCCCGTCGTGGCGCTGGTCGGCCGCCCGAACGTCGGCAAGTCGGCGCTCTTCAATCGCATCATCGGCGACGACAACGCGATCGTGAGCGAGGAGCCGGGCACCACGCGCGACCGTCATTTCGCGCTCGCCCAGTGGAATGGGCGCGACTTCTGGCTCGTCGATACCGGCGGGATCATCGAGGACTCGCACCTGCCGATGGACCTTGCGATCAAGCGTCAGGTGAAGGAGGCGATCGCCGAGGCCGACCTGCTGCTGCTCACCGTGGACGCGAAGGCGGGCCTCCATCCGAGCGATGCGCGGCTGGTCGACCTCCTGCGCGAGGCCCGCAAGCCCTGGCTCCTCGTCGCGAACAAGGTGGACGATCCGAAGAGCAGCGACTTCTTCGAGTTCTACGATCTCGGGGCGGGGGAACCGATCCCCGTTTCGGCGGCGAACGGCAAGAACTCGGGGGACCTTCTCGACCTTGTCGTCAAGCGACTCCCTGACACCGACAGCGATGGTGTCTCCGAGGCGTTGCGCGTCGCCGTCGTGGGTCGACCCAACGTCGGCAAGTCGTCGTTCATCAACAAGCTCCTCGGTGAGGAGCGGTTGGTCGTGTCGGACATCCCGGGCACTACGCGCGACTCGATCGACACGCCGTACAACTTCCACGGCCGTCCCTTCATCTTCGTCGACACCGCCGGCCTCCGTCGGCAGTCGAAGATCGACGATGGGATCGAGTTCTACTCGTCGCTGCGCACGCGGCGGGCGATCGATCGGGCCGACATCTGCCTGCTGATGATCGATGCGACCGAGGGCCTGCATAATCAGGACCTCAAGATCGCGACGCTCGCCTGGGAGGCGGGGCGCGGCCTCATCATCCTCGTGAACAAGTGGGACTTGAAGGAGAAGGACGACAAGACCTCGGCGAAGTTCCAGAAGGAGTGCGTCGAGAAGGCGCCCTACCTGAAGTTCGTGCCGTTCCTCTTCACGTCGGCGATCACCGGTCAGCGCGTCGCGAAGGCACTCGAGGTGATCCTCGAGGTCGAAGCCGAGCGGGCCAAACGCGTCTCGACCTCCGAGGTGAATGAGGCGTTGCAGGAACTCCTGGCGCGCCGCCAGCCGCCGCAAGCGGCCGGACACGAAGTCAAGCTCAACTATGCGACGCAGGTCGAGGTCTCACCCCCCGCGATCGCGGTGTTCGGCAACAACCCCGACCTCGTGCAGGAGCATTACATCCGCTACCTCCACAACGGCTTCCGCGAGAAATGGGGCTTCCACGGCAATCCGTTGAAGATCCTGATGCGCATGAAGGGAGGCCGGAACTAGCGTGTCGCCCTTGGTCGCGGTGCTGCTCTCCTACCTCTCCGGTTCGATCCCCTCGGCGTACGTGGCCGGGCGGCTCCTCAAGGGAGTGGATCTGCGCACGGTGGGTTCGGGGAATCTCGGCGCGACGAACGTGTACCGGAATCTCGGGCGCGGGGCGGCCGCGGTCGTCTTGGCAATGGATGCGTTGAAGGGGGCGCTCCCCGTCCTGTTGCTGCCGCCGCGCATCGTGCTCGACGGTGGCGCTGACCCGACCCGGATCCTCTGGTGGGCGTCGGCCTGCGGGGTCGCGGCGATCCTCGGACACGCCCGGTCGATCTTCCTTCTCTGGCGCGGCGGCGGGAAGGGCGTGGCGACCGGTGCCGGCGTCTTCGCGTCGCTCGCGCCGATCCCGACGCTCGTCGCCTTCATCGGATTCGTGATCGCGCTCGCGGGTTCGCGTATGGTCTCGCTCGGGTCGATCACCGCCGCCGTGGTGTTGCCGGCCACCATCATCATCACCTCGGGTCTGCGCTCACCGGTGCTCATCGCGTCGGCCGCCGTGAGCACGTTCGTGCTCTGGGCGCACCGCGCGAACATCGGCCGGCTGTTGGCGGGAACCGAACCACGCCTTGGCGCTGCTTCCGGGAAGGAGGCGCGATGAGGTGTGCCGTGATCGGTGCCGGGGCGTGGGGGACCGCGCTCGCGAACCTCCTGGCGGAGAATGGCCACGAGACGACCCTTTGGGCGTTCGAGCCTGACGTGTCGGAGTCGATCAACACCTCGGCCGAGAACCGGCGCTTCCTGAGTGGCGTTCCGTTGCACTCGGCGCTTCGTGCGACGTCGGCGATGGAGCCGGCGTGCCTCGGCGCCGAGCTCGTTGTGTTCGCTCCGCCATCGCACGTCCTGAGAAAGGTCGCTGCCGAAGCCGCGCGGTGGGTGCCGGAAGGGGCGCCGCTCGTCGTGGCCACGAAGGGGATCGAGCGCGAGTCGCTCGCGCTGATGACCGATGTCGTGGCGGCGGAGGTCGCCGGTCGGCCGGTGGTAGCCCTCTCGGGGCCGAGCTTTGCGCTCGAGGTGGCGCATCACCTGCCCACGGCGATCGTCGTGGCCTCGACCGACCCGGCGGCCGCTCGCACGGCGCAGGCGGCGTTCAGCACATCGGCCTTCCGCGTCTACACGCAGCGCGACGTGATCGGCGTCGAGCTCGCCGGCGCGGTGAAGAACGTGATGGCGGTCGCGACCGGGATCAGCGATGGCCTGCAACTCGGCTTCAACGCGCGCGCCGCGCTGATCACGCGCGGCCTCGCCGAGATGACGCGCCTTGGCGTGAAGCTCGGCGCCGACCCTTCGACTTTCGCCGGCCTCGCCGGCATCGGTGACCTCGTACTCACCTGCACGGGGTCCCTCTCCAGGAATCGCGCGGTCGGGCTCGAGATCGGACGCGGAGCGACGCTGCAGGAAGTGCTGCAAGGGCGCGAGACGGTGGCCGAAGGCGTGACCACGACCGAGAGTGCACGCGCGCTCGCGGCGCGGGAGGGGATCGAGATGCCGATCGTCGACGCCGTGCATCGCGTGCTCTATGATCGCCGCCCGGCACGATGGGCGCTCGTGGAACTGATGACGCGCGACCTGAAGGGGGAACACGAATGAGCGCTCCGAAGGGAGAGCCGGTCCGCGAGTTCTTCTCGATCGGTGACGTCTGCGAACTCACCGAGCTCAAGCCGCACGTGCTGCGCTACTGGGAGAGCCAGTTCCGATTCCTTTCGCCGGCGAAGAACCGGTCGGGGTACCTCTTGTACACGCGGCGCGAGGTCGAGTTCGTCCAACTCCTCAAGCACCTGCTCTACACCGAGAAGTACACGATCGAGGGCGCGCGGCAGAAGCTGGACGAACACCGGAAGAGCGGTGGTGTGCGTCCGGCCGCTCGCAAAGGCCTCGACGCGGAGACCGTGCGCCAGTTGGAGCAGGACCTCGGCGCGATCCTTGAGATCCTCGAGAAAGAGAACGAGTGATGCGGCTGCTCTGCAGCAACGACGACGGGATCCTGGCGCGTGGGCTCGACTGCCTCGAGCGGGCCGCGCGACCACTGGGAGAGGTGTGGGTCGTCGCGCCCGACCGGGAGCAGAGCGCGACGAGCCACTCGCTCACCCTTCACCACCCGCTCAGGCCGATCCAACTCGCCGACCGCCGATGGCAGGTGGATGGCACGCCCACCGATTGCGTGATGCTCGCGATCGAGGCGCTGCTCCCCGATCGGCCCGACTTCGTGCTGAGTGGAATCAACCACGGGCCGAATATGGGCGAGGACGTGCTCTACTCGGGCACCGTCGCCGCCGCGATGGAGGGCCTCGCCCTGGGAGTGCCGAGCATCGCCGTTTCATTCGCTGGCCGGGTGCTGCGCAGCGACGACCACCTGCTCGAGGAGCACGTCGCGACGCTGACGACGCTCTTGAAACACCTCACGGAGCTGCCGGCGTTCCCGGCCGAGACCTTGCTCAACGTGAACGTTCCGGCGATCCCCGCGAGCGCGGTGAAGGGTGTGAAGCTCACGCGACTCGGGCGCCGCGTCTTCTCCGACTCGTTGCAGCCGATGAAGGATCCCTGGGGCCGCGAGATCTTCTGGATCGGCGGCGGTTCGGTGGCGTGGAGCGGCACCGACGACTCCGACTTCCGTGCGGTGAACGACGGCTACGTGTCGGTGACGCCGCTGCACCTCGACCTCACGGCGCGCGACCGGCTCGACGATTCGGAGCGTTGGTGGCGTCCCCTGTAGTCCGTCAGTTCGGAGGCGCGCGTCGCCGATTGATCGAGGAACTGCAGGCGAAGGGGATCCACGACCTCGCGGTGCTCAAGGCGTTCGACGAGGTGCCGCGCCATCTCTTCGTCCCGACAGGCGTGCAACATCGAGCGTACGAGGACACGCCGTTGCCGATCGGGCACGGACAGACGATCAGCCAACCCTGGGTCCACGCGAAGTACTTGGAGCTATTGAGCCTCACGGGCCGCGAGAAGGTGCTCGAGGTCGGCACCGGGTCGGGGTTCCAGACGGCGCTGCTGACGAAGCTCGCGGAGCGCGTCTTCACGATCGAGCGGGTGAGCGCGCTCGCGGTCCAGGCGCGTGATACGCTGCGGGACTGCCGGATCGAGCGCGTGGTGCAAAAGGTCGGTGACGGAACGTTGGGATGGCCGGAGGAAGCGCCGTTCGACGCCATCCTCGTCGGGGCGGCGGCGCCGTCGGTGCCGCAGCCACTCATCGACCAGCTGGCCGTAGGCGGACAGCTCCTGATCCCGGTGGGCGGTCGCGACGAGCAGAAGCTGCTTCGGGTGCGTCGCACCGCACAGGGGATCGAACGAACGTCCTTCGACGCGATGCGGTTCGTCCCACTGATCGGCGCCCACGGATTCGAGGAGTGACCGCGTGACGGCACACGACGACCCGACGCTGAGCGCAAACCTCACGACCGCGATCCTGCACGTGCCGGACTTTCCGCGACCAGGAGTCGGCTTCAAGGACGTCTCTCCGGTCCTGCAGGACGCGGCGCTCTTCAGGCGGACGACGGTGGCGCTGGCGGCGCCCTGGCGCAACGCCGGGGTCACTCACATCCTCGCGATCGAGAGCCGGGGGTTCCTCTTCGGCGCACCGGTCGCGCAGGATCTGGGGGCGAGCCTCGTCCTCGTGCGGAAGCCGGGGAAGCTGCCACGCCCGACCGTCCAGGAGTCGTACACCCTCGAGTACGGCGTCGACGCACTCGAGATCCACCGCGACGCCCTTGGGAAGGGAGCGATCGCGCTGATCGTGGATGACGTGCTCGCGACGGGCGGCACGTCGGCGGCGGCCTGCCGGCTGGCCGAACTGCTCGGGGCGACCGTCGCCGGGATCTCCGTGGTGATCGACCTCAGCTTCCTGCCTTGGCGGAAGAACCTCTCGGGGCGCCGGGTGGAGACGCTCGTCAGCTACTAGCTGCTTCCAGCGCCGAGCGGGGCGGGAACGGATCCGGTCGGGAAAGCGTACAATTCGTATCGACCCACGGGGGAGGCTCATGATGCGGCACGGTCCGGTGGCACTGTTGCTTGTCGCGGCGGTCGGCACCGCGAGCAGGGTGGAGGCCCAGCGAGGGAACGGAAGCGACTACCTGTTCCGGCCACCCGTCGCCACGATGACGTTCCACGGCGGCTTCGCGAACCCGGCCGCAGGGAGCGACCTCTTCTCCTTCTCGATGCAGGAACTCACGATCGGGAAATCGGACTTCCTCTCGGGGAGCTTCGGTCTGGATCTCGCGCTGATGCTGCGCGGCCCGCTCGACTTCGTCGTCGGATTCTCCCAGGCCGAGAGTCGCACCCGCTCGGAGTTCCGGGATTGGGTGGACAACAACGACCAGCCGATCGAGCAGACGACGCGTTTCAAGCGCCAGCCGTACACGGCGTCGGTGCGCTACAACTTCACGACCCGCGGCCGGCAGGTGGGCTCGATCGCCTGGGTCCCGGCGCGCTTCGTGCCTTTCGTCGGGATCGGCGGTGGGGTGATGCGGTACCGCTTCGAGCAGGTGGGCGACTTCATCGACACCGGCACCCTCGAGGTCTTCCCCGACCGGTTCGTCGAGGAGGCGTGGAGCCCGATCGCCCAATTGAGCGCCGGGGCCACCTGGAGTATCCATCCGCTATGGCAGGTCGTCGGCGAAGTACGCTATCTTCGAGGGAAGGGTGAACGCTCCCAGACCGGTGACGATTTCGTGGGATTCGAGCGGCTGGACCTGTCCGGCGTCAATACCACCATCGGCATCAGTCTGCGCTTCTAACGGGAGGTCGGTACGATGCGAAACCCACTCCGTTCGATCTACACTCCGGCGCTCCTCGTCCTCGCCCTCGCGGCGCCGCTTGGCGCGCAGGGCAGCGGCAGCTCGACGCCCAGCCGGATCGCGATCGCTCTCGCCGGATGCTGGGAGCCGGCCACCGGTGAGTCGCCGGGGGCGACGACCTGCGTCGTGCCCGAGGACGGGGGAGCGACGCTCCGCGTCATCTCGCTGGCGTTCGGACGCGAGCCGATGGAATCACGACTGCGGCTGAACGGCGAACGCTGGCCAGTGGCGGCCGAAGGCTGCCAGGGGTGGCAACAGGCGCAGGTCTCGACCGACGGCGAGCGGATCCTCATCGCCGGCGAGATGCGCTGCGGGACTCTCCCGGCCCAGCGTCGCTCGGCGACCTTCCTCATCACCCCGCGCGGCGAGTGGCTGCGTGCGGAAGGGCGGGGGATCGCGAGCATCGGACCTGCACAAGTCCAACTGATGCGCGTGGCACAGACGTTCAGTGGCGTGAGCGACGAGACCCGGGGCGCGATCGCACCGCTGATCTCGGACGCCGAGCAGGAGCGGATGCGCTTGCAGCGCTCGCGTGTGACGTCCGCTGACCTCATCGAGTTCGAGTCGCGCGGCGCGTCGTCGAGCATCATCGACGTCGTAGTCGCAGCGGGGAACCCGAAGGCCTTCGTGCTCGATGCCGCCGGGGCGCCGATCGTCGCGGTGGCACCGACCGAGGAAGGGGACCCGAACACTCTGCTGCGTCCGACGCCAGGCTATGGGTTCGGCTACGGGAACCCCTACCTGTCGTACTACGACTATGCCTATCTCTCGAGCTGTTCGATGTACGGCTACGGCGCGTTCTACGATCCTCGGATGTGCTCGATGTACGCCTATTCGGCGTACCGGTACGGGGGCGGGTACGGGGGCGCGTACGGCGGCTGGTACGGTGGCGGCTGGTGGCCCGGGTACTACCCGGGCGGCGTGGTCGTGATCAACCCGATCGACCGACCCGAGTCCGGTGGGCGGGTCGTGCGCGGCCAAGGCTATCGGAACGCCGGCACGGCGGGCACGGCACGCACGGCGACTCCGCGGTCGGTCTCTACAGGGACGTCGTCGAGTGGATCATCGCGCTCGCCGACTTCCACGTCGTCCGGTTCCTCGTCGTCGGGATCATCGTCATCCGGTTCGGGCTCATCCTCGTCGTCAGGCGGGAGGACGGCGCAGCCGCGCTCCCCCTGATCGCGCAGCCCAGTCGCGAAAGGGAGGGGCCCGCGCCAGTCCGCTCGGGCCCCTCTGCTTTCTGGGTGATTAGGTTGTCGGTGCGCCCCCGTAGCTCAGGTGGATAGAGCGACGGTTTCCTAAACCGCAGGCCGGCGGTTCGAGTCCGCCCGGGGGCATCCAGCGCTACACGCTTCACCCTGAGCCGTTTAGCTTTGGGTGATGACCAAGAACACAGGCACCGCCCGCGTTGTCGGGCTTGATGGCGATTCGCTGGCCGACACCGTCGTGACCTACCAGCGCCCGATCCTGATCGGCGTGATCGTGGTGGCGGTCGGGATCGTCGGAGGGTGGCTTTGGGTGCGTTCGGCCCAGATCCGTGAGGAACGGGCGACGGAAGCCTACCGGAGCGCCGAGACGGCCTTCTCGAGCGGCAACCGTCCGCTGGCCCAGACTGAACTTGAGCGGCTGGTGACCCGATTCAGCGGGACCGGCGCCGGGACCCAAGCGGCGATGCTACTCGCCCAACTCCTCTACGAGCAGTCGAAGTATGTCGAGGGGATCGCCCAGCTCGAGGCAGTCCTCCGTCGGGCCCCGAATGCGATGCGTCCCGGGA
>JANNKK010000221.1:0-13210 GCA_031396245.1 Gemmatimonadaceae bacterium | reverse complement strand
GCGTGCCGCCGAACTCCTAAGGCTCGGAAGCGACAATGAAAAGCCGCCGCGTTGCTAGCACATTCCCGAAACCCCATCTTGCGGGGGGCGATTTTCGGGCCGAAAGGCCGAAATCATGCTTTCGTTGACCCCGGTCTACCCCCAACTCATGGGATTAAACCCAGCTCCCGCCCCTTGATGACCGCCTGGACCCTGCGGTTGACGCCGAGCTTTTCAAACAGGTGGGAGGAGTGGGTCTTCACCGTGTTCTCCGAGACAAAGAGGCGCTCGCCGATCTCCCGGTTGCTCAAGCCAGCGGCGACCGCTTCAAGGATCTCGAGCTCTCGCGCGGTGATCCCGAGCACCTGCACCCGCGCCTGATTCCGCTGGAAGGGGCCGGTGACCCGCACCTCCTTGAGCACGATCTTCTCACGCGTGAGCTTGAGCCCGAGCCAGATCCCGAGGAGTGAGAAGAGCAGCGCCACGAGGCCGCCATAGATCTCGATCGAGTACTCGAGCACGAGGAACCGGTACTCGACGAGCTTGAGCAGGGCGATGAGCACGCCGCCCAAGAGGCCGTAGACGAGGACGATCTTCTTCACGCGTAGAAGCTACCAGCGGCGGTCCGGGACGGGCGACTCAGTCCTGCCGGAGCGACTCGACCGGATCGGCCGACCCCGCCCGTCGCGCCGGCCACCAGGCGGCGGTCATCGCGACCAGCGTGAAGGCCAGCGCCACCGGAAGCACCGCCATCATATCCAGCGGCGCGAGGCCGACCGAGGTCGCGTGCATGATCCTCGCGAGGATCACCCCGAGCACGGTTCCGACCGCGACACCGACGAGGATGAGGACGCCGGCCGGTCGCATCGTGAGTCGCACCAGCGAAGCCGGGGTCGCGCCGAGCGCGAGCCGCACTCCCATCTCGTTGGTGCGACGCTCGACGGTGTAAGCCACGAGGCCCCAGAGCGCCATCACCGCGAGCAGGAGTTGCAGCGCGCCGACGATCGCGCCGACCCACTTCGCGGCGCGTTCCGGCGCGAGCGCGCGCTCCATCAACTCGCGCACCGGCTTCGCCCCCTCGATCGCCACGCGCGGCTCGGCCTCGCGCAGGGCGCGGTCGAGTGCGGCCAGCGTCGCCGGTCCGCCGCGGTAGCGGGCGTGCACGATGAAGCGCGACGCCGTGAGCTGCGCGTTCGGTACATACACGAGCGGCGGCATCGGCTCCGAGAAGGTCCGGTAGCGGATGTCGGCGACCACGCCCACCACCTCGCGACGCACGCTGTCGACGATGAGCGTGCGGCCGAGCGCCTCCGAGGTTCCCCAGACCTGCCGCGCGAGACTGTCGGAGACGATCACGACCGGCGCCGCCCCCTGGCGGTCGCGCGCGTCGAAGTCGCGTCCGCGCCGCAGCGGGATGTCGAGCGTCGCGAAGTACCCCGGTGAGATGGCATTGCCGTAGGAGACCCAGCGCGGACGGTCATCGGTCTCCGCGTAGAATCCGATGTTCGCGCCCGACATCGGCACGACCCCGGCCAGCGAGACCCGATCCAGATCCGGCACCTGCTTCGCGACATCGAGGAGATGCCTGGTGACCGCCGCGACATCGCTTCGCGGGATCGCGTCCAAGTGCGCGGTGGCGATCGCCACACCGTCGACGGTGAAACCGGGGGAGGCGGGGGCGCCGCTCGCCAGCGCGTTGGCGAAGAGCGTCGAGACGAGGAGCAGCCCCGTCGACACCGCGACCTGCACGACGATCAGCGCATCGCGCGCGCCAAACCGCCCGAACCGCACGCGGGTCGACTGCGGCCGCCCCTTCATCCCCTCGGCGAGCGCGATCCGCAGCGAGTGCACCGCCGGCGCGACACCGAAGAGGAGCGTCGCGGAAGCGGCGAGGAGGATCCCGAAGGCGAGGATGCGCCAATCGAACCCGACGTCGAAGGCTGGGACCT
Organism: Gemmatimonadaceae bacterium; assembly: GCA_031396245.1. Taxonomy (GTDB): domain Bacteria; phylum Gemmatimonadota; class Gemmatimonadetes; order Gemmatimonadales; family Gemmatimonadaceae; genus Pseudogemmatithrix. Next base: position 11,282 of record JANNKK010000221.1, on the reverse strand, counting down.
CCACCGGGCGATACGCCGCGAAGAGTCGCAGCCCGGTCCAGGTCGCAGCGAGGCCGACGAGGGCGCCGAGCAGTGCGACGATGAGACTCTCCGTCGCGAGTTGCCGCACGAGACGCCACCGCGAAGCGCCGACCGCCAACCGGATCGCGAGCTCGCGGGCCCGTGCGGCGCCGCGGGCCAAGAACATCGTGGCGAGATTGAGGCAGGCGATCGCGACGATCACCACGATGGCGGCGATCGCGCCGGCGAAGAGCACGAAGGGGCTCCCCTGTGAGCCGGCGAATCGCGCCTCCGTCTCCGGCATCACCGTGACGCGGCGGGTGCCGCCAGTCGTTGTGATCCACGCCTCGGGGTCGACCTCGCGGAGCCGCGCGGCAACGACCGCGAGCGCGACTTCGGCCTGTGTGCGCGCGACGCCGTCTCGAAGTCGCGCATAGATCGTGAACATCCGCGCGCGGCGATCTTGGATCACCCCCGGCTGGAGGACCACCGGTGCGGCCGCGATCGGCACCCAGAACTCCGACCCGCTATCGAGGCTCGTTCCGGCGAATCCCACCGGCGCGACGGCCACGACAATGACCGGCATCCCATTGAGATCGATCACTTGGCCGATCGCGCTTAGGTCGCCGGCGAACCGTCGCATCCACATCGCGTGACCGATCACGATCGGCACCGCACCTTCGGAGGCGGCGCCAGTCGCCTCGGAGAAGAAGCGGCCCAGCGCGGGCGCGAGCCGGAGTGCGTCGAAGCACCCCGGACTCATCAACTCACCCTGATCCAGCGCCGCCTCGCTCCCGACCCTGATCGTCACACGGACGTCATTCGTCGCGCAGAGGGCCGCCAGCGCGCCGCCGGCCTCGCGGAAGGACTCGCGGAAGGACTCGAAGTCGGCGTAGGAGGACCCGCCGTAGAGTCCGCCACTGCGGGCTTCGGTGAAGACCCGGTAGAACTCCCGTCCGTCGCCAACGGCGAGGGGGCGGAAGAGGATCGAATACGCGACGGCGAAGATCCCGGTGCCGGCGGCGATCCCACCGGCGATCGAGCACACCGCGACCGCGGCGAAGATCGGCGCGCGCCGGAGTGAGCGCAGGCCGTACCGCAGATCCTGGAGGATCGAGTCGAGTCGGAGCATGAGGTGGTCGGGTGCCTTACGACCGCACGGACCCGACGGTGTCACGCCGTAGGAGGACGGACGAGGCGCCCGAGGTGGAGCGGATCGACGCTCTCCCTCGGGCGGTCGTCCGTCCTTACGGCGTCCGGATCGTACGCGACGACCAGTGGATCGCGCGGATCCGCCATCCCTCGGCCGTTCGACTCAAGATCATCAGTTCGGCGCCGGCGCTGTTGATCGGCCGATCACGGTAGGTGCCGGTCGTGCGGCTGGAGCCGACGACCCACGCGACATCGCCACTCACCGTGACGGTGGATTCCCCTCGCGTGCTCGGGACGGCCTGCGCGAAGGCGATGTCACCCGGCAGGTGCCCGCGGCGGTAGTCATCCCGCGTCTCCATCCCACCCGACTCGAGGATCCGCACGTCGGGGGCGAGGAGTCTGAGCGCGCCGGCGGAGTCTCCCTTCACGAGTGCCTCGTGGAAGGCGGCGACCACGGCGCGCACCGCGGTCTCGTCAGCGTTCTGCGCCGGTGCCTTCGGTGGGAGGGCGGCCAGGCTCAGCACGGCGATGGCGAGCGTCAACGAACGTTGCATGTGTCCTCGTGCGCTTTGGGTAGGGATTCGGGGTACTCAGTTGCGGTACGCCGATGGTGAAGCCAGTATCACCAGTCGGTTCCCGTCAACCCTCAGGGAGAATGTATGAAGATCTCGCGCCTCGCATTCCTGTCACTGGCTCTGCCTCTCGCCCTCGCCGCCCAGCCGCCGCAGGGCGGTCCGCCGACCGAACCGATCACCACGATCTTCCGGACGCGGACCACGAATCTCGAGCGGAACATCGCGCAGGCGTTCGACTCCATCCCCGAGCGGCTCTTCGGCTACAAGCCGACCCCGGCCCAGCTCACCATCGGTTACATTGCCCAGCACGTGACGAGCGACAACTATCTCTTCTGCAACCAGTTCGGCGTGATGAAGGCGAACCTGCCGGAGAAGGACACCGCGACGCCCGATTCGGTGCGAGCGAACTGGCCGCGCGACACGTTGATCACCAAGCTCAAGGCGTCATTCGCCTTCTGCCAGAGCGCCTTCGCGCAGCTGAATGATGCGGCGATGTCGGAAATCGTGACGCTGACCTTCGGCGGCAACTCGCGGCAGGTGCCGCGCATCAACATGGTGCTCGGCCACACCATCGACGTGGCGGATCACTACAGCCAGTTGGCGAACTACATGCGACTGAATGGGATGTTGCCGCCGTCCGCGCTGCCGAGGCCGCCGCGCCCCTGAGCGAGGAGCCGCAGCAGGTCGAGCCCGGCGCGCTAGAGGTAGGCCATCCAGCGCGCCGGGCTCAATGCCTTCCGCTTCGCGTACCACTTGCAGGCGAAGTAGAGGATGACGATCGCAATCGCCCACACGAGATAGAGCATCGGCAACGTCCAACGGTTCTCGTCCGGGATGCTCGTGTAGGGCGCGGTCGCATACCACGCGCTGTCGAACGCGGGAAAATGGAGTCGCATCGTCGCGATCGCGAGCAGGTGGATGACGAGGAGGTGCGCGAGGTAGTAGAACATCGGCACGCGGCCGATCGTCCCCAGCGCCGCTGAGAACCACCCCCGGGCGCGCTCGGCCGCCGGGAGCAGCGCGATCGCCGGGCCCAGCGTCATCAGCAGGAAGAGCTGCGAGGCCGGGTACGTCTGCTGGCCGAGCAGTCTCATATAGAAGGGCGCACCGCCGCTTCCCACGTCGCTGGTGCCGGCGAGCGCCAGTCCGCCGCCGATTACGAGGAAGGCCGCAGTCATCCCGAGGCCGATCCGCAGGAAGAGCCTGTCACGCGCAGCGGCCTCGCGCTGGAAGAGCACCCCGAAGCCGTAGCCCGCCATCATCACGCCGACCCAGGGCACGATCACATAGAGGATGTTGATCCCGCCCCAGGGATCGTTGCCGGCCGGATAGATGAAGTTCCAGAAGTTGCTGAAGGCGGGGCGCACGCTCTCGGGCAACACCCGCGGCACGAGTTGGAAGAGCTGCTGGAGCGCCACGATGCCGACGCCGATCCATCCTACGCGCGCCGCCGGGAGCCGCACGAAGAGGGCGAGCAGGACCATGCACCAGCCGAGCATCCAGATCACGCCCGCGAGTGCGAAGTCCGGCCTGAGGTAGAAACCCCAGAGGAACCGGATGAGCGTGAGCTCGAGGACGACGAGGAGGAGCCCGCGGGTGAGGAGGAACTTCGCGAGGCCGCCCAAGTCACCGAGCTTGCGGCCGTGGAAGTAGGCTGCGGTGCCGGCGAAGAAGCAGAACATCGGTGCCACGAAGTGCGTGACCCAACGGGTGAAGAAGATGTCGGCGGTCGGGCCACCGGCAGGGACGCCGGAGTAGACCCGCACGTGGTCGATCGCCATCAGCACGCAGGCGAGGCCGCGGAGGATGTCGACCGACTGGATGCGGCTCTGGGCGTTGGTCATCCCAGACGTTGGCGCGTCCTGGTGCGGTGCGCCAGTCCGGGCCGATGCCGGCCGCGCCGCAAGTGTTGCAGAGGCCCGCGCGCGCGTACATTCTGCTCGCGGAGGAGCCATGCGGAGACTCAGGACGGGGATGATGCTCGGCGTGCTCGCGCTCCTTGGGAGCAGCGCGATCACCAGTTGTCGCCGCGCGGTCGTGATCGTGCCCGAGCGGCGCGTCGGCTACACTGAGCGCGACACGCTCTATGGCACCAGTCGCGGAAGGAACGTGCGAGTCACTTTCCGCCACGACACCACCTGGCGCGTCGATACCGTAACGCGGCTCGATACGCTCTGGCTCGCCGGCACGCGCACGATCCTGCGCGTGGACACGCTGGTCCGGCGTGACACAGTGCGACTCACCGTGAGGGAGATCATCGCGCCGGGGGGACGCGTCGACACCGTGCGCGTCGCCGTGGGACGCGTCGACACGATTCGCGTGATCGTGCGCGACACCGTACGCCAGACCATCTTCCGCACCGACACGGTGCGGCTCCCGTTGCCGCGGCGCCTGCACGTCCCACCCGGTCACTATCCGCCTGAAGGACAGTGCCGCGTCTGGATCCCCGACCGACCACCCGGCCAACAGGCCGACGCGGCGCCGTGCAATGCGCTCGGCCGCATCCCCACCGGCGGATTCATCCTCTTCGGCGGCGAAGCGTGGGACTTCGACTACGATTGGCTCGGCGCGCCCGGTGGTGGCGGTGCCCCGCAGGTGATCCTCACGCTCAAGCGTCGTGGCGGACCCTGACCGCATGCACACGACCGACCAGCTGAACACTGCCCTCGCCGGTCGCTACGCGATCCAACGTCTTGTTGGCGAAGGTGGGATGGCGACCGTCTACCTCGCGCGCGACCTGAAGCACGACCGCCAGGTCGCGCTCAAGGTGCTCAAGCCCGAACTCGGCGCCGTGCTCGGCGTCGAGCGGTTCCTGGCCGAGATCAAGGTGACGGCCAACCTGCAACACCCGAACCTGTTGCCGCTCTTCGACTCGGGAGAGGCCGGGGGTCTCCTCTTCTACGTGATGCCCTACGTCGAAGGGGAGTCGCTCCGCGCGAAGCTCGAGCGGGAGAAGCAGCTCCCGATCGACGAAGCCGTGCGGATCGCCCTCGCGGTGGCGGGGGCGCTCGACTATGCGCACCGGCACGGCGTGATCCATCGGGACTTGAAGCCCGAGAACATCCTGCTGCACGACGGGCAGCCGGTGATCGCCGACTTCGGCATCGCCCTCGCGGTGAGCAACGCCGGCGGTGCGCGAGTGACGCAGACCGGTCTCTCACTCGGCACGCCGCAGTACATGAGTCCCGAGCAGGCCTCGGGGGACCGGGTGATCGACGGGCGGAGCGACATCTACTCGCTCGCCGCGATGACCTACGAGATGATCGCCGGCGAGGCACCGCATTCGGGGAACACGGCGCAGGCGATCATCGCGAAGCTGATGACGCAGGAGCCGCAGCCCCTCTCGACCCTGCGCAACTCGGCGCCGGTGCACGTCGAGATCGCGGTGGCGAAGGCGCTCGCCAAGCTGCCGGCCGATCGGTACTCGACGGCGCGGGAGTTCGCCGACGCGCTCGAGGGGAAGGGGCTCACGCTCGCGCAGGCGACGCTCGCGCAGCGGACGGGGGCTCGACGCGCCGATGCCGCGCCGACGGCATCGGTGGTGCGTCATCCAGCAGTGCTCGCGCTCGCGGCTGCGTTGGTCATCGCGATCGGTTTCGCAGCTCGCCAGTGGCGGGCCGCGCACCGCGAGAGCGAGGCCCCGACCGTCCGATTCGACATGCCGCTCGTCTCCTCAATGCTCGCTGGCGGCCTCGCGCCCGGTGCGAACGTCGCCGTCTCGCACGACGGACGCACGATCGCCTTCGCCGCGCCAAATGCCACGGGGTCGTCGAGCATCTATCTCCGCGCGATCGGCGAGGTGACGCCCTTCGAGGTGCCTGGCACGCGTGACGGCCAGCAGCCCTTCTTCTCGCCCGATGATCAGTGGATCGGCTTCTTCGCGACTGGGGCCCTCCGCAAGGTGCCGATCGGTGGCGGTCCGCCGGTCCTCATCGCTGAACAGCCGGGCTTCCCCGTCGGCGCGAGCTGGAGTCCAAACGGCGTGATCGTGGTGTCCCTCGGGAACAACCTGATCGCGGTGCCGGCGGGCGGAGGCGAGGCACGGCTCATCGCCGCACCGGACACCGCAGTGGGGGACCAGTATTACACGAGTCCAGTGTTGCTGCCCGACGGGAAGACGATCCTCTTCGCGGCGCAGGGCGTCGGGGGGATCCCTCGCACCCGGATCGCCGCCGTCTCGATCGACGGCGGCGCGATCACGCGATTCGACCTGCTCGCCATCGCACCACTCGGGGTCGTCGATGGCGCGCTCGTGTACGCGGGGACCACCGGTGCGCTCTCCGCGGCGATGTTCGACGTCGCGCGGCTCCGCGTCACCGGCGATCCTGTCGCACTCGGCATCAACGCGGTCGTGCGTTCGGCGGTCGTCGTCGAGTGCGCCCTCTCGCCGAACGGCACACTCGTGTTGCAGTCGGGGACGGTCGAGGGAGAGGTGGGGGAGGTGGACGTAACGACCGCGCGCTTCACGCCCCTCGTCGAAGGGGTCAAGGCCTACGCCTATCCGCGGTACTCACCGGATGGGCGTCGCGTCGCTTTCTCGATCGGACTCGGCTCGCGAAGCGATGTGTGGGTGTACGACATCGCGTCGGCCGTCTCCACGCGCATCACGACGGCGGGATCGGTCAACGAGCGGCCCGAGTGGAGCCCGAACGGTGCGCGTGTGCTCTTCAGGACCGATCGTGGCACTCGCTCCGCGCTCTGGGTCCAGCCGACCGACTTGAGCGCGCCCGCCGCGCCATTGCAGGCGGATCCTGGGAGCGACTATTTCGAGGGGGTGATCTCGCCCGATGGTCGCCATCTCGTCTACCAGATCGACAACGCGGGGACGAACCAGGCCGACGTCGTCTACCGCGCCCTGACCGGCGACACGACGGCCCGGCCCGTGGCCGCGAGCAACTTCATCGAGGCCCAGGCGCGCATCTCACCCGACGGCAGGTGGGTCGCCTTCGTCAGCGACGCGTCGGGTAGCGGGCAAGTGGTGGTGCAGCCCTTTCCCGGTCCGGGTTCGCGGGTACAAGTATCGGCGGCGGGCGGCGCCGAGCCGGTGTGGTCGCGCGACGGGCGCCGGCTCTTCTATAGGGACGGTTCTCGTTTCGTCGTCGTGAACTACAGCGCGACACCGGACTTCGTGGTCACCGGCCGCAAGCCGCTCTTCCCTGACGACTATGTCTTCGCGCAGTCGCCTCACGCGAACTACGACGTTTCGCGCGACGGCACGCGCCTCCTCGTGATCAAGAGCACCGAGGCGGCAAGGCTCGTGGTCGCATACGGCTGGGCCAGCGAGTTGCGCGCGCGGATGGCCGGCCGGCGATGAGCCCGTCGGTCACTTCACGCCGCGTAGTACAGCACCGCGATGAAGTGGCACGCCGAGCCCGCGAGCACGAAGAGGTGCCACACGAAATGCGCGTAGCGCATCCGGCGCGCCGCGTAGAAGCCGACCCCTGCGGTGTAGCAGAGCCCACCCCCAACGAGCCAGAAGAGTCCCCACGCCGGCATCGCCTGCCAGAGCGGCTTCGCGGCCGCGAGGGCGAGCCACCCCATGCCGACGTAGAGCGCGGTCGAGAGGCGCGGATGCCGCACCCCGCCCACTGACTTGAGGACGATGCCTCCGACCGCCAACGCCCACACGAGCCCCAGGAGCGTCCACCCCCACGGACCGCGGAGGACGCCGAGGGTGAAGGGCGTGTAGCTCCCCGCGATCAGGAGGTAGATCGCGCCGTGGTCCAGGATCTGGAAGACGCGCTTCGCGCGATTCGGCGCGAGCGCGTGGTAGATCGTCGAGGTCAGGTAGAGGAACGCCATCGTCGAGGCGAAGATCACGACTCCGACGACAAATGCCGTCCGGCCCTGCCGCAGGGCACCGAGCACGAGGATCGGAAGACCGATCAGCGCGGCAAGGAACCCGGTGCCGTGGCTGATGCTGTTGGCGATCTCCTCGCCGAGGGATTGTGGACGCTGTTTCCGCGCCGCGGTGCCCTCCTCGTCGGGTGTTCCGGTGTCGAGAATCATCGACGGCATGCGCTGCACCTCCCTGTAGGAGAAGGTAGGGACGAGCACGACGCCGGTCCGCCCTACTTTCGAGATCGGTTTCGAAAGCGAAGTGAACTCGAAAGCTCGAGCGGACGTACCCACGCCCCCGATCCGGCCGCGAACTGACTACCTCGTCCAGTATACCTTTCACCCCTATCCTCAGCACGGACTTCCGATGATCCGCCGTTCCGCTATCGCCTTCGCCGCTGCCACGCTCCTCGTCACGCCCGATCTCGCTGCCCAGCGGCGAACTGCCGCCGCGCCGAGCCCGATCGAGCGGGAATACAAGGCCGCCGCCGACCGCATCATCGCCGCCGCCACCGCCGACAGCGCCGCCTGGAACAAGCTCGCCGAACTCACCGACACCTTCGGCAGTCGCTTCTCCGGGAGCGAGTCGCTCGAGCGCGCGATCGACTGGATCATCGTTCGGATGAACGCCGAGGGGCTCGCCAACGTCCGCGGTGAGCCGGCGATGGTGCCGCGCTGGGTGCGTGGTCACGAACGCGCGCAGCTCCTGGAGCCCCGGTACCTCGATATGCCGATGCTCGGGCTCGGGATGAGCGTCGGCACGCCGAAGGGCGGCATCCAAGCCGAGGTGCTCGTCGTCTCGAGTTTCGACGACCTGCAAGCGCGCGCGGCGGAGGCGAAGGGGAAGATCGTCCTCTACGATGCGCCTTTCACGAACTATGGCGCGACGGTGCGCTACCGGAGCACCGGCGCAAATGTGGCATCGAAGCTCGGCGCCGTCGGCGTGCTGATCCGCGCCGTCGGTCCCTTCGGGATGCGCACGCCGCACACCGGCTCGATGGCGCCCTACGACACGACCACGCGCAAGATCCCAGCCGCCGCGATCTCGATGGAGGACGCCGCGATGCTGCACCGGATGCAGTCGCGCGGGCAGCGGATCGTCGTCCGGCTCGAGATGGAGGCGCATCAACTTCCCGACTCTCCCTCGCGCAACGTGATCGGCGAACTGGTCGGCCGCGAGAAGCCCGATGAGGTCGTTGTCTTCGGCGGTCATATCGACTCGTGGGACGTCGGCACCGGCGCGATGGACGACGCCGGCGGTGTCGTGATCGCGTGGGAGGCGGTGCGACTCCTCAAGCAGCTCGGCCTCACGCCGCGCCGCACGATCCGTGTGGTCGGCTGGACCAATGAGGAGAATGGCGGGCGCGGCGGCCAGGCCTATCGCGACGCGCATCGCAACGAACTCGCGAAGCACATCGCTGCGATCGAATCCGACGGCGGCACCTTCAAGTTCCGCGGTTTCGGTTTCACCGGCAGCGACTCGGGGTTCACCATCGTGAACCAGATCTCGAAGTTGCTCCGGCCGCTCGGGGTGGACTCGGCCACCGTCGGCGGTGGCGGCGCCGACATCGGCCCCATCATGGCACTCGGCGTCCCCGGACTCGGCCACAATGTCGACGGCAGCAAGTACTTCTGGTACCACCACACCGAGGCCGACAACGTCGACAAGATCGACCCGCGGGAGCTCGGCGAGAACGTCGCGGCGATGGCGATCATGGCATACGTGCTCGCTGATCTGCCGGCGCCACTGCCGCGCGGTGGGAGGGCGGTGGGGCGACCGTAGCAGCAGGTAGCGCCCGAGGCATCCGCGCCCCAAGATTCTGTCCGTGAGCGTTCCCGGTGTGTCCGCGACTAAGGCAGGCGACGCGGCCCATCCGGGTGCGATGCGGTCGGCGCTCCTCCGACTCAGCACTCGGATCGCCGAATCGGTCGACGAGGCTGCCATCTGCCAAGGGGTCGCCGAGGGACTCCGTCATCAGGTATTCGGCTTCGATGCCGTCGGCATCTTCCTCGCCGGGAGCGACACCTTCGAGCCGTCGCTGCGCGCTACCGCCGGCGACTTCGGCCGCGATGTGCCCGGCGTCTCCGAACTGCGACTCCCCCTCAAGATCGACCAGAGTGCGATCGGTGAGTTGGTCGTCCAACGCGCCGGCAGCGGATCGTTCACGCAGGGCGACCTCGAGATCCTCGCCGCCGCCGCGACCCAGGCCAGCATCGCGATCGGCCGCGTTCGCCTTCTCGCCGCCGAACGCCGCCGCACTTCGGAGCAGCGCGCCCTCCTCGACACACTGGCCGATCTCTCCAGTGAACTCCAACTCGAGAAACTCCTCGAAGCCGTCCTGAATCGCGCCGTCGCACTGCTCGGCGTCACCGGCGGGGAGCTCGCGGTCTACGAGGAGGAACGGCAAGAACTCGTCATCGTCGCCTCGCAGGGCATCGGCAAGGCATCGATCGGCACGCGAATGAAGCACGGCGACGGTGGGATGGGGCACGTCGCGGTGAGCCACGAACCCCTCATCATCCCGAACTACCAGCAGTGGTCGGGACGCTCGACGCAGTACATCCACAGCACCATCCAGGCAGTGGCGGTCGTGCCGCTGCTCGTCGGGCCACGTCTCGTCGGCGCGATCGCTGCCGTGCACTCGGACCCCACGCGGAAGCTCGGCGAAGGGGATCTCCGCCTGCTCAACCTCTTCGCCGCGCAGGCGGGGATCGCGATCGAGAACGCGCGGCTCTACTCCGCCGAGCGGGATCGCGCGGTCGAGCAGCAGGCCCTGCTCGACACCCTCGCCGACCTCTCGGGCGAACTCGAACTCTCCAAGGTGCTCGAGGCGGTCCTCGAACGCGCGACGACACTGCTCGGCGTCACCGGCGGCGAGCTCGCGATCTTCGACGAGGCCACGCAGGAACTGGTCATCTCGGCCAGCAACCTCCCCGTCAGCGCCGTCGGGACGCGGATGAGGATCGGCGAGGGCGCGATGGGATACGTCGCCCGCTCGCGCGAGCCGCTGATCATCCCGCTCTACCAGGAGTGGGAGGGCCGCTCCGACCGCTACTCGCAGACGACGATCCAGTCGGTGATGGCGGCGCCGCTGATGATCGGCACGCGGCTGGTCGGCGCGATCGCGAGCGTCCACAACGATCCGACGCGCCACTTCGGCGACCGTGAACTCCGGCGGCTCACGATGTTCGCGCCGCAGGCGGCGATCGCGATCGAGAATGCGCGGCTCTTCGCCGCCGAGCAGGCGCGCGCGGGCGAGCAGACGGCATTGCTCGACACGCTCACCGACCTCTCCGGTGCACTCGAACTCTCCACGGTGCTTGAGCGCGTGCTCGGCCGCGCCGTCTCCCTCCTCGGCGTGACCGGGGGCGAACTCGCGACCTGGGATGAAGCGCGAAAGGAACTGGTGGTCGTCGCGAGCCAGAACATGGGCACCAACGCCGTCGGCGCGCGGATGGCACTCGGCGAAGGCGCGATGGGGCGCGTCGCCGAGACCCACGAGGCGTTGATCATCCCACGCTACCAGGAATGGGAAGGGCGCTCGGACAAGTACACGCAGACGACGGTGCAGGCGGTGATGGTCGCTCCTTTGATGAGCGGCAACCGGTTGCTCGGCGCCATCGCCAGCGTGCACTCCGACCCCGACCGGATCGTCGGCGCCGAGGACCTGCGGCTCCTCCAGCTCTTCGCGCCGCAGGCCGCCATTGCGATCGAGA
>JANNKK010000198.1:0-8500 GCA_031396245.1 Gemmatimonadaceae bacterium | reverse complement strand
CGTCGCCGCCGCGGCCGGCCTGTTGGCCTCGATCGTCGGTGTCCTGAGCGTGCGGATGGCGGAGCACGAGGATCCGATGTCGGCGCTCAATCGCGGGTTCTATGTCACCACCGCGTTGGCCCTCGTCGGGCTCTACTTCAGCTGCCGGTGGTTGTTGGCGACCCCAGCGGCCCCGGAGGCCTGGCAGTCGTTCTTCTGGTGTGGCGTCATCGGCATCGCGACGGCTTTCGGCTTCGTCCTCGTGACCGAGTACTACACCGAGCACGCCTACCGCCCGGTGCGCAGCATCGCCGACCAATCGCTCACCGGAGCCGCCACCAACGTGATCGCGGGCCTCGCGGTCGGGCTCGAGTCGACGGCGCTCCCGGTTGTGATGATCTCGATCGCGATCCTCGGCTCCTACTTCGTGGGGGAATCCACCGGCCTTCCCTCGGCGGGGCTCTTCGGCACCGCGATGGCGACGATCGGGATGCTCTCGACCGCCGGCTACATCCTTGCGATGGATAACTTCGGCCCGATCACCGACAACGCCGGGGGGATCGCGCAGATGAGCGGCGAGCCCGACGATGTCCGCGAGCGCACCGATCGGCTCGACGCGGCGGGCAACACGACGAAGGCGCTCACCAAGGGTTATGCGCTCGGGTCGGCTGGACTCGCTGCGTTCCTGCTGTTCTCGGCCTACCTCGACGCGGTGCGCTCCTACGGCGCCGAGCTGGATGGGGTCGACATCTCGAAGCCGGCCGTCTTCGTCGGCGCGATGCTCGGCGCGGTCCTCGTCTTCGTGTTCGCCGGCGCCGCCATCGCCGCCGTGGGACGGGCGGCCACCTACGTGATCGACGAGGTCCGGCGACAGTTCCGCGAACGTCCGGGGATCCTCCTCGGGACCGAACGTCCGGACTACGCGACCTGCGTGGATATCGTCACCGCCGGGGCGCTCCGACAGATGATCGTACCCGGAGCGATCGCGGTCGGTGTGCCGGTCCTCGTCGCCCTGCTCTTCCGACCGTTCGCGGTCGGGGCCGAGGCCGTTGGCGCGTTCCTGATGGTGGGGACGATCGCCGGGATCATCCTTGCGACGCTGCTCAACAACGGCGGTGGTGCCTGGGACAATGCCAAGAAATTTGTCGAGCTTGGCACCCACGGCGGCAAGGGCTCGGATGCGCACAAGGCGGCGGTCATCGGCGATACGATCGGGGATCCCTTCAAGGACACGGCCGGCCCGTCCATCCACGTGCTGATCAAACTGCTCGCCACGATCATGCTCGTGATGGCGCCCTTCCTGGCCTGACCCTCAGGGGGCGCGCACCACGCGCCCCCCGAGCATCACGAAGCGCACCGCACGCAGGCGCGTGACGTCGCGGGTCGGATCCCCCTCGACCGCGACCAGGTCTGCGAGGAGTCCCTCGCGGATCGTGCCGACTCGCCCGTCGACGCCGAGGAGCCGCGCATTGACTTGAGTCGCGGCGCGGAGCGCGGCCGGCGCGCTCATCCCCGCGCCGACCATCAACTCGATCTCCCACGCGTTCTCACCGTGGGCGAATACGCCGGCGTCACCCCCGACGCACATCGCCACGCCAGCGGCGAGCGCGGCGGCGAACATCGCGCGCTTGGCCTGCACGCGCGGGGGCGGCGGACCCTCGCGCCACCCGGCGTAGCGCGTCGTCGCCTCGGTCGCCGCGAGTGTCGGGCAGAAGCCGACGCTGCGCTCGACCATCAGCCGCCACGTCTCGTCGGTGCCCCCGTCGCCGTGCTCGATCATCGCGACGCCGGCGAGGATCGCGCGCCGCATCCCCTCCGCCGTCGCCGCGTGCGCGACGACCTTTCGCCCGCTCGCCGCCGCGACCTCGACCAGGGTGCGGAGCTCCGCCTCCGAGAATGTGGGCCGCGCTTCGCCGCTCGGGCCCCATCGATAGTCGGCGTACACCTTCACCCAGTCGGCGCCGTGTCCGATCTGGTCACGCGCCGCGCGGGCGAGGCCTTCGGCACCATCCGCCTCCTCGGCGCCCTGCGGCACGTCCCATTCGCTCGCGTAACCCTTGGGCCCGTAGCTCCCGGTCGCGACGATCGCCTTCGACGAGATGAGGAGCCGAGGTCCCTCGATGATCCCCTGTTCGATCGCTTGCTTCAAGCCCTGATCGGCGAAGCCCGCGCCCTCGGTCCCGAGGTCGCGCGCCGTGGTGAAGCCGGCGTGGAGCGTCGCCCGCGCGTGGTTCACCGCGCGCGCCGTGCGTAGCGCGAGTGACTCCTTCAGCACCTGATCGTTCCAGGTTGCCTCGTTGTACGGATGGAGGAAGAGGTGCGTGTGCGCCTCGATCATCCCGGGCATCAGCGTGGTGCCGGCGAGCGTCACCGTGCGCGCCCCGGCCGGCACGCGAAGCGAGGCGCGTGGTCCCACCGCCTCGATCCGGTCCCCGCGCACCAAGACCGCCCACCCGGTCCGCGCGCTGTCGTCGGTGGCGGTGAATACGCGGTCGGGGACGATGAGCACGACCGCTGGTGGCTGCGGCGGCGGCGCCTGGATGAACATCACTTCGTCTCCACCGGGACGTCGGTGACGCCCCCCGAGACGATGAAGGCTAGCACATCGCTACTCTCGCTCGAGAGCTTCTTCACGCGGCCGGCGGGGACGATCACGAGCTGTCCGGCGAAGTTGTACGACTGCGGGAAATACACCGCGACGTCGCCCGGAAGCCCGAGCGCCGCGAGTGACGACTGGGTGATGAAGCCGAACGAACGTACCGCGCCATCGGCCGAGAGCGCGACCAGCACCGGAGTGTCGAAGCGGCGTTTCTCGCCGACGAATGCGTTCAACAGGTCCTTCGTCGAGGAGTAGAGCAGTCGCACGAAGGGGAGCCGGTCGAGCATCTCGTCCATCCAGCGCTCGGCCTGTGCCCAGAGGAAGGAGGAGCCCGCGAACCCGATCAGCGTGATCGCCGCGACCGTGATCAGGAATCCGGCGCCCGGGATCGGGAGTCCGAGCCAGCCGTCGATCCGCGTGAGCACCCACCAGACGATCGCGCCGGTGACGACGAGCGGTACGGTGAGGACGAGACCGCGCAGGAAGTACGTGAAGAGACGCTTCATCGACGATCCACAGCGGAGGCGGGGGGCGATGCGTATGTTGGGCGCTGTCCGCGGAAGATAACCCCAATCGCCGAGTCCGATGTCCACCGTGACCGTCGTTCGTCGCGCGCGCACCCTCCTGGTGCTCGCCTTCGCTTTCCTGCCCCTCGCGCTCGCGGCGCAGGGCGCGCGGAAACCCCTCACCCAGGACACCTACGACCTCTGGCGGTCGATCCTGCAGCCGACGCTCTCGGCGGACGGGAAGTGGGCGGTCTACACCGTCACGCCGACCGTCGGCGACGGCGAACTCATCGCACGGGCCACCCAGGGCGGCACCGAATACCGGGTCGCGCGCGGCTGGACCGGTCGCCCGATGACGTCGGTCACCGGCGCGCCCTTCAACGCACAGGCGGCGCAGGTCACCTCCGACTCGCGCTATGTAGTCTTCCTGCAGTATCCGACCAAGGCGGCGATGGACTCCTCGCGGGCGCGGCGCGCCCGGGCGAGCGACGCCCCGCGCAACTCACTCGGCATCCTCTCGCTCGCAGATGGGCGCGTCACCTCACTCGAGCGGGTGCGAGGATTCCAGCTCGCGCGCGACGGTGGCCGGTTCGTGGCGTATCAGGTCGACATCGATACGACGGCTGCAGCAGGGAACGCCGGCGGCCAGCGCGGCGGCAACAACGCGGCCGCCCGCACCGACTCCACGCGGCCAGCGGCGCGCCGCAAGGACAGCGGTGCGCCGCTCGTCCTGCGCGAACTCGCGACTGGCACCGAAGTGCGGATCGATGGAGTCACGAACTACACGATCGATCAGGGCGAACGTTGGATGGTGTACAGCACCACCGGCGCCGACTCGCTCAAGGCCGATGGTGTCTTCGTCCGCAACCTCGCGTCGGGCGCGGTGACACCGCTCAAGGTGGCCACCGGCAACTACCGCTCCCTCGCGATCGACGAGGCGGCGACGCAGGTCGCTTTCGTCACCGACGCCGATGAGTGGACCCTCGAGAAGCCGCGGATGACGCTCTACCACGCGTCGCTCGCCGGCCCGCGCGCCCGTCCCGGCGTGCAACCCGCCGCCGTGGCGGTGGCCGCCAGCGCGGTCGGCGAGGGGATGCGCATCGCCGAGCGTGGCGCGGTGGACTTCGTCCGGACCGGCGGCGCGGTCCGGTTCGGCATCCAGCCGGTCCCCTTCGACTCGATCCCCGCCGACTCGCTCGCCGACAAGGCGGTCGTCGATCTCTGGCACTGGCGCGACGCGCGCCCGCAGCCGATGCAGCGCCTTCAGGCCGCAGCCGATCGCAATCGCTCGTACGCCGCCGTCTTCCACGTCGCCACGCGCCAGATGCGGCCGATCGCGCACGATTCGATGCCGACCGTGACGCTCTCGGATGACGGGCGCACCGCCGTCGCGACGACCGACGTCCCCTACGAGATGGACGCGATCGCCGGCGAGGATGGCAATGACATCATCGTGATCAACACCATCACCGGGGCCACGCGCCAAGTGGCGAAGAAGGTGCGAGGCAACGGCCAGCTCTCACCGGGTGCGAAGTTCGTCACCTGGTGGGAGGCGGGCGCGTGGCGGGCCCACGACATCGCCACGAACAGGACTCGGGATCTCACCAGCACCATCCCCGGAGTGAGCTTCGAACGCGAGACCGCGGACACGCCCGATGACCCCGCTCCCTGGGGTCTCGGTGGCTGGACGAAGGAGGATGGACGCGTCCTCATCTACGACCGCTACGACGTCTGGGAGATCGATCCCCTCGGCGTCGCCCCGGCGCGGAACCTCACTGAACGGCAGGGCCGGCGGGAGAACCTGACCTTCCGCGTCGTCGACCTCGACCCCGAGGAGCGCTCCATCGACCCGGCGCAGCCGGTGCTCCTCCGCACCTTCGACAACGCGACCAAGTACGCCGGACTCTATCGGGATCGTATCGGGTCAGGCGCCCCGGCCGAACGCCTCCTGATGGCGCCGAAGTCCTGGCCGGTCCTGCTGAAGGCGCGCAAGGCGGATCAGCTCCTCGTCACCCGCGCCGACTATCGCGAGTTCCCCGATCTCTGGACCGGCGCGTCGTTCGACCGCCTCGAACGGATCTCGAATGCGATGCCAGAAGCGGGGGAGTACTCCCGCGGCGATGTCGAGATCGTGAAGTGGATGAACAGCGACGGCGTCCCGATGGAAGGGCTCCTCTACAAGCCCGAGGGGTTCGACGCGACGAAGAAGTACCCGATGGTCGTGTACTTCTATGAACAGCTCTCCGACGGGCTCTTCAATTACGTGCGACCCGCCGGGCGCAACGTGATCAACGCTGCCGTGTACACCTCGCTCGGCTATCTCGTCTTCATGCCGAACATCCACTACACGCCGGGCTATCCCGGGCCCAGTTCGGTGAAGTCGATCGTCCCCGGCGTGCAGTCGCTGATCGCGCGGGGGATCGCCGACCCCAAGCGGCTCGGCATCGGCGGCCAGTCATGGGGCGGGTACCAGACCTCGTTCATCATCACCCACACGAACCTCTTCGCCGCCGCGGTGCCCAACGCGACGGTGGTGAACATGACCTCGGCGTATGGTGGCATCCGCTGGGAGAGCGGCGTGGAACGCGCGATCGTCAACTACGAGCGCGGGCAGAGCCGGATCGGCGGATCGCTCTGGGAGTATCCGGAGCGCTACATCGAGAACTCGGCCCTCTTCCGGCTCGACCGCGTGACCACGCCGGTGCTCTTCATGGCGAATGACGCCGACGGGGCGGTGCCCTGGTACCAGGGGATCGAGTTCTTCATCGCGATGCGCCGCCTCGGGAAGGAGGCGTACATGGTCAACTACAACGGCGACGCCCACAACCCGCGGAAGTACGCGAACCAGAAGGACATCGACCGGCGAATGCAGGAGTTCTTCGCGAACAAGCTCCTCGGCGCGCCGGCGCCGGACTGGATGAAGCGCGGGATCCCCTTCCTCGAGAAGGGCCGAGATCAGGTCGAGAAGCCGAAGGCGGTCAGCGCGGCGCGCGAGCCGTAGCGAGCTCCACTACAACTGCTTTCACCACAGAGACACAGAGAACCGCAACGGCGTAAGACGAAGGACACGAAGGACACGAAGGACACGAAGTACCGCAAGAACTTGGGGGAACGACGGCGCCTGCTTCGGCGATGTCGTTCCCCCAGCGTTCGCAGTGCTTCGTGTCCTTCGTGGTCTGTCGCCTCTGCCGTTCTCTGTGTCCTCTGTGCCTCTGTGGTGAACGCCGTTGCAGTTCCGGGAGCTCAGCGCGTCCCGTACTCCTTCGGCTGCAACGAGCGGAGGTAGTTCCACACCGCCTTGATCTCGACGTCGGTCATCTGCTTCGTGGCCTGGATCGGCATGAACGGATTGATCGGCACACCGGCGGCCTTCATCCCCTCGCGCATCGCCCTGGTGAAGGTGTCGTAGGTGTAGTGTCCGATCCCCGTGGGGGTGAGGTTCGCCGGTGGCGGCCAGTCCGGTGGCGTGCCCGGGATCGGCCCGCCGCCGAACGTCTCGCCGTGGCACCCGGCGCAACCGATGTCGGCGAGGTACTTGCCATACGTCGCGGTCGTGTCCACCGCGACCGTCGCCACCGCTTCCTCGCCGTGCGAGACCTTCGCATTCGGGAAGAGCGGGAAGACGCCCGCGAAGTAGAGGCCGCGCGCGAGCGGCCCCAGCCGCATCGGCACCCGGTCCCGATCCACCGGTGGCAGGGTGTTCAGGTAGGCGATGACCGCCTGGAGGTCCTCGTCGGAGATGTACTGGAACTCATTCGACGGCATCAGCACGAGGCGACGACCGTCGGCTGCGAGTCCGTGCCGGATGGCCCGTTCGAACTGGAGGTCGCCGTAGGTCGGCGGCAACCCGCCTCGCCCGCGCGTCAGGTTCGGCACCCACACATAGCCGATCGCCGGGTCGTCGATCCCCACCGCGCCACCGAAGTCGGCGGCGTGGCACTCCGCGCACTTGCCGATCGCCTTCACGAAATGCTCGCCGCGGGCAACACTCGCGGGGTCGCTCGCGGCGGTGAAGGGGTGTGAGGGGAGCGGGAGCACGCGCGCTGCCTCGCGTCCACCCCACGCATAGACACCGCCGGCGGCGAGGGCGATGAGCAGCACGACTGACACGAGCGTGATCGCGAGGTACTTCAGGAATCGTCGCATCAGGATCCTCAACGGGTCGGGTGGGTCGGTTTCGCAGTCGGGCCGACATCCATACTATTCGTCCATGTCCACTTCGCCAGCCGACGCCGCCGCCGCACCGATCACCGAGTCCTCCTCGGCGCCGACGCCCGCGCCGTCGTCGCCTCCGGGCCCAGTCACGCCCGGGGCGCCCTGGACCATCGACCATGCCAAGGCACTCTACAACATCGACGGCTGGGGGGACGGGTACTTCGACATCAACGAGGCCGGCCATATCGTGGTCCGCCCGGACAAGGACCACCCCGACCGGGTGCTCGACCTCTTCGAACTCTCGCACGACCTCGAGGCCCAGGGCGTGGCGCTGCCGGTGCTCCTCCGCTTCTCCGACATCCTGCGGGCGCGGATCGAGATGCTCCACGCCCGCTTCTCGCACGCGATCAGCGAGTTCCAGTACGAGGGGAAGTACACAACGGTCTATCCGATCAAGGTGAACCAGCAGCGCCACGTCGTCGAGGAGATCGTCGAGTTCGGCCAGGCGACCGGCGTCGGGCTCGAGTGCGGCTCGAAGCCCGAGTTGCAGGCGGTGCTCGCGCTCACCGAGCGCGCCGACCACCTGATCATCTGCAACGGCTACAAGGACGAGGAGTTCATGCGCCTCGCCCTGATGGGCCAGAAGCTCGGACACACCGTCCTGATCGTCATCGAGCAGGTCAGCGAACTCGACGTCCTCCTCCCGGTCGCCGCCGAGATGGGGATCACGCCGACCATCGGCGTCCGGATCAAGCTCTCGAGCGAGGGTTCCGGACGCTGGGCCCAGTCAGGCGGCGAGAAGTCGAAGTTCGGCCTCAACTCGGCGCAGTTGATGCAGGTCATCGAGCGACTCTCGGCGGCCGGCATGCAGGACATCATCAAGCTCATCCACTTCCACCTCGGCTCCCAGATCACCGACATCCGCTACATCAAGCGGGGGCTGCAGGAGGTGAGTCGGTTCTACGTCGAGTTGCGTCGCCTGGGGCTCGACATCCGCTATGTGGACGTTGGCGGCGGGCTCGGCGTCGACTACGACGGCACCCAGTCGACCGCGCAGGCGTCGGTGAACTACTCGGCGCAGGAGTACGCCAACGACATCGTTTACACGCTCGGCGAGACCTGTCGTGAGGAGTCGCTGCCGATGCCTGACATCATCTCCGAGTCGGGACGGGCCCTCACCGCGCATCACGCCCTGCTGCTCCTCTCGATCATCGACGTCGAGTCGGCCGCCGAGCCGGTGGTGCCGAGCATCTCCGAGGAC
>JANNKK010000173.1:0-1908 GCA_031396245.1 Gemmatimonadaceae bacterium | reverse complement strand
ATACGGCTGACGGGTCACCGGGTTCCTCCCGTCGACGTAGGTCTCGAGATACGTCGCGATGTCGGTCTTGAACTCGCAGAGGAGCGCCGGGAACTCGCCGGCGGTCGCCGACAGGTCGACGTCTGTCCCGTCGATCACAGTCGCACCTTCGTCCTCGAGCGCGTCGATCACGTCGTCGAGGATCGGCTCGACGACCGGTCCGACCAACTCCGGGTCGTAGGTACCGGCGCGCCAGACGCCGACTCTGGCACCCTCGAGTGCCTCGTCGTCGAGGAAACGGGTGTAGTCGGTGCGGGCGTGGCCGGCCTGAGCGGCGGTCGCCGCGTCGTCCGAATCGACGCCGGTCGCTGCGCCGAGGAGAACCGCGGCGTCGGTCACGTTGCGCGCGATCGGGCCGGCGGTGTCCTGGTCGGCGCTGATCGGGACGACGCCTGCGCGGCTCCACAACCCGAGTGTCGGCTTGATCCCGACGACGCCGTTGGCGCCGGCCGGGCAGACGATCGAGCCGTCCGTCTCCGTGCCGACGGCCGCAGCCGCGAGATCGGCAGCCGCGACGACGCCGGAGCCGGAGCTCGAGCCGCACGGGTTGCGATCGAGGACGTAGGGCATGTTCGTCTGGCCGCCGATGCCGCTCCAGCCGCTCGACGAGGGGCCGGACCGGAAGTTGGCCCACTCGGACAGGTTGGCCTTGCCGATGATGATCGCGCCGGCGGCCTTCAGCCGCTTCGCGATGAACGCGTCGTCGGGCGTGCTCCCCGCGAGCGCCCAGGAGCCGGCCGTCGTCGGCATGCCGGTGGTGTTGATGTTGTCCTTGACGATGATCGGGATCCCAAGCAGCGGACGGCGGTCGCCTTTGCGTCGCGCCCGGTCGGCCGCTAGTGCCTCGAACAGAGCCCTCGGGTTGACCGTGATCACCGCGTTGAGGGTCCGGTCGAGCTGGAGAATGCGCCGGAGATAGAAGCTCGTCAGCACGACCGAGTTGAGTCGACGCGAGTTCATCAGCATCTGGAGCTCCGGGATCGTCGTCGCGTCGACGTCGATGCCGGCGACCTTGGTGTTCGGTGGGTTGGCCGCGGGGCCGACCAGCGCCGCGGCGCCGGAGACCGCGAGCAAGAAGGCAAGCAGGGTCGTCAGAAGCAGGGAACGCCGAAGTCGGCTGCTCATCGCGTGACCTCCACGGGAATCGGTGGGATAGCCCCTGGGATCGCAGGGCGGGCCGGCGATCTCGCGTGCTAGATGTCACAACCTTCGCCCGCTGTCAAGTCAGCGGGTCGAATCGACCGTGCGAGCCAGCCCACCCGCTACGTACGAGCGTCGCCCGATCTGACGACGCACGAATCGGATGGTCGCAGGTGAACTGCAGACCCTGGAGTGGAGGCGGCGGGAATCGAACCCGCGTCCGCGGACGCACCGGCCAGAGCATCTACAAGCGTAGTCCCGGATTCAGATTCGCCCGCCGGTCGGTTCCGAGACGACACACCCGACGGACTAGCCATCCTTGACTGTCGCACCGCGGGCGATTGGCTCTCCCTCGGCGCCGAGCCCGAACGTTGGCGCCCCTACCCTGGCCTCGGGCCGAGCCAGGAGGGACGTCGCCAGTCCTAAGGGTTACTTAGGCAGCGAGTGCGAGATCATTCTTCGCATTTGTTCTGTTCCCGGTGGATTTACGAGGCCGACCGGGGACCTCGGCTTGCAGCTCTACCGGAGAACCGACCACGTCGAAACCAGGTCGCCCCCGTATGTTGTGTCTGGCCCTAGTGTAGCTGCGAAACGGTACGTCGTAGAGCCAGGAATCGTGAGCGTGCGCGGCGTGATCGCTAGCGGCTGAGCGCCTCCTCGATCGCCCGCTTCCCCATCACGCGGGCCAGGTGGGAACGGAACTCCGCGCTGGCGCCGACGTCGGAGACC
>JANNKK010000143.1:0-9830 GCA_031396245.1 Gemmatimonadaceae bacterium | reverse complement strand
GGCGCTGAAGGCGGGCGTGCTGAGCTGGAAGGACAAGGGCGGCCTGTGAGGGTCGCCCTTTTTTTCGCTCATGGGGGTGGTGGATTCCACTCGGCATAGGCTTCTTTGACCAAATCGCTGAATTCCTGATTGAGCATCAGGAGTCCCACCAGATGCTTGGCGAGCGCCCAACCGGCCGCTGAGTCAGACGCATAGTGCAGCCCTGCTACTTCGCGGTTCTCGGCCACGCGTTGTGCCGCTTCAATGAACTTGGTAGCCAAGGCCGGCTTGACGAACCCAAGCACGATGGCCAGCGCGTGAGCTTGGGTGGCGTGGCCGCTGGGGTACGTCGTGGGTGCGGGCCAGATGGGCAACGGGATCGCCCACGTCTGCGCGACGAACGGGTTCGCCGTGATGATGGTCGACGTCTCCGCTGACGCGATCGCGAAGGGGAGGGGGACGATCGAGAAGAACCTCGATCGCCAGGTCAAGAAGGGGAGCTTGGACGCCGGCGCGCGCGACGCCGCGCTGGAGCGGATTACCACGTCGACGGCGCTCGAGGCGATTGCCGGCGCGACGGTCATCGTCGAGGCCGCCACCGAGCGGAAGGACCTCAAGTTCCAGATCTTCCGTGACTTGGACCGGCTCGCCTCGCCCGACGCGATCCTCGCGACCAACACGAGCTCGATCTCGATCACCGAGATCGCCGGCGTGACGAAGCGGCCCGCGCAGGTGATCGGGATGCACTTCATGAATCCGGTGCCGGTGATGCAGCTCGTCGAGGTGATCCGCGGCCTCGCGACGAGCGACGAGACCATCGCTCGCACGGTCGCCCTCGCCAAGGCGCTCGGCAAGACGCCGGTCGAAGCGAACGACTTCCCGGGCTTCATCGCGAACCGGATCCTGATGCCGATGATCAACGAGGCCTGTTACGCCGTGATGGAGGGCGTCGGCACGCCGGAGGCGGTGGATCAGGTGATGAAGCTCGGGATGAACCACCCGATGGGCCCGCTGACCCTCGCCGACTTCATCGGCCTCGACACGTGCGTGGCGATCCTCGAGGTGTTGCACGAGGGGCTCGGGGATCCGAAGTACCGGCCCTGCCCGCTCCTCAAGAAGTACGTCGCGGCCGGCTGGCTCGGCCGCAAGTCGGGACGCGGTTTCTACAGCTACGCGTCGTGATGACCGACCTCCGCGCGCTCTCCGAGGAGCAGCGCGCGATCATCGACACCGCGCGCGCCTTCGCGGCGGAGCACGTCGCCCCCTTCGCCGCTCAGTGGGACCGCGACAGCCACTTCGAGCCGACGCTCGTGAAGCGCCTCGGTGAGCTGGGTTTCCTCGGCATGATGCTGCCCGCCGAGTATGACGGGCTCGGGCTCGACACGCGGACGTATCTGCTCGCGCTCGAGGAGATCGCCGCGGTCGACGCCTCGGTCGCCGTCCTGATGTCGGTGCACAACTCCCTGCCGACGCAGATGCTGAACGCCTTCGGGACGACGGAGCAGAAACGCCGGTTCCTCGCGCCGATGGCGCGCGGCGAGCTGCTCGGTGCCTTCGCCCTCTCGGAGCCCGAGGCCGGCTCCGATGCCTCGGCGATCCGCTGTCAGGCGCACCGCGACGGGAAGGACTGGATCCTCGATGGCACGAAGGCGTGGGTGACCAGCGGTCCCTACGCCGGCGTGGTCATCGCGATGGTGCGCACCGATACGCCGGAGGATCGCCGTCGTTCGAAAGGCGTGTCGGCCTTCATCCTGACCCCCGACCTCCCCGGATTCCACGTCGGGCGGAAGGAGGACAAGATGGGCCTCCGCGCGTCGCCGACGGTGTCGCTGCGGTTCGACCAGATGCGGGTCCCGGCCGACCGGATGCTGGGCGAGGAGGGGATGGGCTTCATCTATGCGATGCGGTCACTCGAGCACGGCCGGCTGGGTATCGCGGCCCAGTCGATCGGGATCGCGCGCGCCGCCTTCGGCGCCGCGCGCGCCTATGCGAATGAGCGCAAGCAGTTCGGCCGACCGATCGCCGAGTTCCAGGGGATACAGTTCAAGCTCGCCGACATGGCGACGCAGATCGCGGCGGCCCGCTCGCTCCTGCACACCACGGCGTCGGCGAAGGACCGCGGGGTGGCCGTGCCGGGCGAGGTCTCGATGTGCAAGTTGTTCGCGAGCGAGATGGCGATGATGGTCACGACCGAGGCGATCCAGGTGTTCGGCGGCTACGGTTATGTGAAGGAGTATCCGGTGGAGAAATACTTCCGTGACGCGAAGGTCACGGAGATCTATGAAGGCACGTCGGAAGTACAGCGCATCATCATCGGACGGGCTGTCAGTCAGGAGATTTGAACCGCAGGTGAAAGGAGGAACGTGGCAGGGGGAAGGTGAACGACCTCCCACACCACGCTGACCCTCTCGCATGCCGCATCGTCCCTACCTTTCTCCTTCCACCTTCCTCCTTCCCCCTGCCTCTAATGAAGGTCTTCGACGAGATCTCGAAGTTGGGCCACGAACAGTTGGTCCTCTGCAGCGACGACTCGGCCGGCTATCGCGGCATCATCGCGATCCACGACACCACGCTCGGACCGGCGCTCGGCGGGACGCGGTTCTGGAACTACGCCTCCGATGACGAGGCGATCGTGGATGCCCTGCGCCTCGCGCGCGGGATGACCTACAAGAACGCCGTCGCCGGCCTGAACCTGGGCGGCGGCAAGTCGGTCATCATGGGCGACAACCGCACGTCGAAGCGCGAGATGATCTTCCGCGCCCACGGCCGGTTCGTCGAGTCGCTCGGAGGTCGCTACGTGACCGCCGAGGATGTCGGCACGAGCACCGCCGATATGGACTTCGTGCACATGGAGACCGACTACGTGGCCGGTCTCGCGAACAAGTCGGGGGACCCCTCGCCGGTGACCGCTCGCGGCGTCTTCCGTGCGATCGAGGCCTCGGCGAAGCACAAGTGGGGCTCGTCGTCGCTCGAAGGGAAGACCATCACGGTGCAGGGTCTTGGCAACGTCGGGACCTATCTCTGTCGCGAGCTCTCGGCCGTCGGGGCCAAGCTCATCGTCACCGACATCAGGCCCGAGCGCGTGAAGAAGGCCGTCGAGGAATTCGGCGCGA
The DNA here is from genome assembly GCA_031396245.1 of Gemmatimonadaceae bacterium. GTDB lineage: Bacteria > Gemmatimonadota > Gemmatimonadetes > Gemmatimonadales > Gemmatimonadaceae > Pseudogemmatithrix. Next base: position 6,738 of record JANNKK010000143.1, on the reverse strand, counting down.
AGGCGGTCGACGGGGACGCGATCTACGACACGAAGGCCGACATCTTCGCGCCCTGCGCCCTCGGAGCGATCCTCAACGACCAGACGATCCCGAAGCTCAAGGTCGATGTGGTCTGCGGCGGCGCGAACAACCAGCTGCACGAGCCGGCGAAGCACGGGGAGATGCTCGAGAAGCGGGGGATCCTCTACGCCCCCGACTTCGTCGCCAATGCCGGCGGCGTGATCAACGTCTACAGTGAACTCGCCGGGTGGTCCCCCGAGCGTTCGCTGCGGAAGGCCGATGCGATCTTCGAGACGATCCTCGGGGTCTACCAGATCGCGAAGGAGGAGGGCGTCTTCACGTACGACGCAGCCGACAAGCTCGCCGAGCGGCGGATCGCCGCGGTGCACGGACTGGTGCGCACTTGGCCCCAGTGGCCGCGGAAGAGCTGATCGTGGGCGAGCGGATCCCGATCGCCTCGGATCACGCCGGGTTCGAGATGAAGGAGCACCTGAGCGGGGCCCTGCGGGCCCTCGGCTACGAGGTGGACGACCTCGGAACGCACTCACCGGCGTCGACCGACTATGCCGACTACGCGCACCCGCTCGCCGAACAGGTCGAGCGGGGCGAGGCGAAGCGTGGCGTCCTGCTCTGCGGCACGGGGCTCGGGATGTCGTACGCGGCGAATCGGCATCACGGCGTACGCGCAGCGGTCGCGTGGACGCCGGAGATCGCCGCCCTCGCGCGGAAGCACAACGACGCGAACGTGCTCGTGCTGCCGGCCCGATTCGTGAGCGAGGAGGATGGCGTGGCGATCCTCAAGACCTGGCTCGAGACGGCGTACGAGGGAGGTCGCCACGATCGGCGGGTAGCGAAGATCGAACCGGAGGGCGCGTGAGACCCGGCTGGAACACGTGGGACCGCCGGCTCCCCGGCGCGGCCCTGCTCGGCACCGACCCGGAGATCGCAGGGCTGATCGCCGAGGAGACGCGGCGGCAGTCCGAGGGACTCGAACTGATCGCGAGCGAGAACTTCGTCTCGCCGGCGGTGCTCGAGGCGATGGGCTCCTCACTCACGAACAAGTACGCCGAGGGCCTGCCGGGGAAGCGGTACTACGGCGGCTGCGAGGTGGTGGACAAGGTCGAGCAGTTGGCGATCGACCGCGCGAAGAAGCTCTTCGGCGCCGACCACGCGAATGTCCAGCCGCACTCCGGCGCGACGGCGAACGCGGCGGTCTTCCTCGCCTTCCTCAAGCCGGGCGAGACGGTGATGGGCCTCGACCTCTCGCAGGGGGGCCACCTCACGCACGGTTCGCCGGTGAACTTCTCGGGGCTCAACTACCGGGCCGTGCACTACGGCGTCGACGCGCACGGGATCATCGACTACGCGGCGATGCGCGAGACGGCCCGGCGCGAGCGCCCGAAGATGATCATCGCCGGCTACAGCGCCTACTCGCGGGTGCTCGACTATGCGCAGTTCGTGGACGCTGCGAAGGAAGTCGGCGCGATCCTGATGGTGGACATGGCGCACTTCGCCGGCCTCGCCGCGACCGGCGTCTATCCGAGCCCAGTGCCGTATGCCGACGTCGTGACCACGACCACGCACAAGACGCTGCGTGGCCCGCGCGGCGGGCTCATCCTCTGCAAGGCCGAGCACGCGAAGGCGATCGACAAGGCGATGTTCCCCGGCACGCAGGGGGGGCCACTCGAGCACGTGATCGCCGCGAAGGCGGTGGCATTCAAGGAGGCGCTCGACCCGACCTTCACGATCTACTGCAAGCAGGTCGTCGCGAACGCGCGGACCCTCGCCGCCGCGCTCGTCAAGCGCGGGGTCCACATCGTCTCGGGCGGCACCGACAACCATCTGATGCTCGCTGACCTGCGTACGCGGGGGTCAGGGCTCACCGGCAAGCTGGCCGAGCAGGCCCTCGATCGCGCCAGCATCACGGTGAACAAGAACACCGTCCCGCGCGAGACGCAGTCCCCCTTCATCACGAGCGGGATCCGCATCGGCACGCCGGCGGTCACCACCCGCGGAATGAAGGAGCCCGAGATGGAACGCATCGCCGCCCTCATCGACCGGGTGCTCATCGCGCCGACCGATGAGAAGGTGACGGCCGAAGTGAAAGCGAAGGTGCGGGAACTCGCGGACGAGTATCCGCTCTATCTCTGACAGAAGACGGCGGACGGCGGTTGGCGGACGGCGGTGACGACGAAGAACCCGTAGTTTCCTTTCACCTTCCCCCTTCCACCTGTCGTTCTGATGCCCGACCTGGCTTTTCGCGATGGCGTGATGGATCGCATCAGGATACGCGAGCCGCGGTATGACGAGCGCGCGTTCCTCTTCGTGCTCGCCGCCCTCGAGTTCTGCCAGCAACGCCTCCCCGAGCGGCGCCATCTCACCGGGCGGGAACTGGCCGAGGGCTGCCGGGACCTCGCGCTGGTGCGCTATGGCGTACTCGCGCGCGAGGTGCTCGCCCACTGGGGCGTGCGCGATTCGAGTGACTTCGGCGAGCTGGTCTTCGCCCTCGTCGACGTCGGACTCCTGATGAGCCAGTCGACCGACACCAGAGCCGACTTCATCGCGGTCTTCGACTTCCATCAGGCGTTCGATCGGGACTATCCCTGGAACGCGACGCCGGCGGTCTAGTGTCGCCTGACGGGACGCGCCCGCTGAGCGTACGCGTCGTGACGGCCGCGCAAGCGCGCGCGCGTGACGCCGCCGCGATCGCTACCGGCACCGACTCGTTCTCGCTGATGCGCGCGGCGGGCGAGCGCACCGCGCACCTCCTCCTCAGGCGCGTGGGCGAGCTGCGCGAGCGCGGCGCCCTGGTCTTCGCCGGCGGCGGCAACAACGGAGGCGATGCTTGGGTGGTCGCCGGGGCACTCGCCCGGTCGGGATGTCCGGTGCGGGTCGAGATGGTCGAAGCACCGCGCAGTGCGGACGCGAAACGCGCGCGCGACGAGGCGCTCCCGTCGATCGACGATGTCTCCACCTCGAGTTGGCCCGCCCTCGTCGTCGACGGCATCCTCGGCACCGGCAGCGAAGGGGAGGCGCGCGGCGAGGCCGCGGCGGCGATCGCGCGGATCAACGCGATGCGCGACTCCGGCACGACGATCGTCGCGCTCGACGTCCCGAGCGGACTCGACGCGACGACCGGTGCGGGGAGCCTGGTCGTGCACGCGCACCTCACCTGCACCTTCGGCACGCTGAAGCGCGGGCTCCTGCTGCGGCGCGACGAGGCGGGAGCGATCGCCGTGATCGACATCGGGCTTGGGCTCCACGCCGAACTCGCCGACGGCGCGCCGACCCTCGTCGACAGTGCCGCGGTGCGGCGAGCGATCCCACCGATCCCCTCCGACGCCCACAAGGGCGTACGGCGGCGACTCGCCATCATCGGTGGCGGCGATGGGATGGCCGGCGCGCCGATGCTCGCGGCCCGCGGCGCGATGCGCAGTGGGATCGGGATGGTGCAGCTCCTCGTCAGTCCGTCGAACGTCGTCGTCGTGCAGGCCGCTCTCCCCGAGACGATGGCCGCGCGCTGGCCGGTCACCGGCGAGGATCAGGACAAGCTCCTTCATTGGGCCCACGTCCTGTTGCTCGGCCCGGGACTCGGCCGCACGGCGATGACGCGCGCACTCGTCGAGCGATTGCTCGTCGCCTGGCGCGGACCAGTGCTGGTCGACGCCGACGCCCTGAACGTCTTCGAGGGGGAACCACGAACCCTAGGCTCGCTCCTCGGCGGTCGTCCGGCGATCGTGACGCCGCATCCGGTGGAGGCGGGACGGCTGCTCCGCCTCGATCCGACAGAGGTGCTCGCGCGCCGCTTCGAAGTGGGACTCGAACTCGCGAAGCAACTCGGCGCCACGGTGGTCCTCAAAGGACCGCCGACCGTGATCTCATCTCCCGACGGTCGCATCGCGGTCTCCGCCTCGGGGGCACCGACACTCGGGGTGGCGGGGAGCGGCGACGTGCTCGCCGGGATCAGCGCCACGCTGCTGGGGCAGACGGGCGACTCCTTCGCGGCCGGGACGAGCGGTGCCTGGATCCACGGACGGGCGGGAGAGCGCGCGGCCGAACTGGGTTCAGTGCGAGGTTCGTCGCTCGAAGACGTGGTGACCGCCCTCCGCGACGTCTGGTCGCTCAACGATCGTGTCCCCGAGGCGCCGGTGCTCGCCGAACTCCCTGCCCTCGGCGCGCAACGATGACGTCGCACGTCGCACTGGGCCCGGGCGCCGAGTTCGACGCGGTGCGGCGCATACTCGCCACGTGGGGACCGCTCGCGCGTGGCATCGGCGATGACGCGGCGGTGATCGACGTGCCGCTCAGCTCGCGGCTCCTCGTGAGCACCGACTCGAGCGTCGAGGGGGTCCACTTCCGCCGCACCTGGATCACCGGCGAGGAGATCGGGTGGCGCGCGACGGCGGCCGCGTTGAGCGACATCGCGGCGATGGGAGGGGATGTGATCGGGATCCTCCTCGCGCTCACGCTGCCGCGCTCCTGGCAGGCCGAGTTGGAGGAGATCGCGAAGGGAGTCGGCGCAGCGTGCGAGCGCTACGGCGCGATGATCGCTGGGGGCAACGTGACCGATGGTGAGCACCTTGCACTCGGCATCACCGCACTCGGCCACGCCGCCAGTCCGCTCTCCCGTCGCGGCGCCCGTCCCGGCGACACGCTCTACGTGACTGGTCAGCTCGGGGGGCCGGGCAGCGCCCTGACGGCGTGGGAGCGGGGCCAAGCGCCCAAGCCCGCCGCCCGGCAGCGCTTCGCGCGTCCGGAGCCGCGTCTCGCCGCCGGCCGCTGGCTCGCTGCGCGGGGCGTGCACGCGGCGATCGACCTCTCGGACGGACTCTCCGGCGACGTGGCGCACCTTGCCGCGGCAAGTGCCGTGCGGTGCGTGCTCGATCTCGATGCGGTACCCTGCCTGAATGGCGTTGACACGCGCGACGCGGTCGCGAGTGGCGAGGAATACGAGCTGCTCCTCGCCGCGTCGGCGCTCGACTGCTCGGCGTTCGCCGCCGCCCACGGCGGGCTGACGCTCACCGCCGTCGGCCGGGTCGAGGCCAGCGCCGGGGGCGATGGCGAAGTCGTGGTGGAGGAGGGGGGCAAGCCGATCCCGCGCCCGAGATCGCACGACCACTTCGCGGTGCGATGAGGGGCGCACTCCGCGCCGCATTCGTCGCGTTCACGTTGGTCGCCAGCACTCCGATCATCGGCGGCATCGTCCTGCTCGGAGCGCTCTTCCGTGCGACCGATCGCCGCGGCGGGGTCTTCGACTGGTGCGCCCGCACGTGGGGTCGCGTGCACCTCTGGGCCGGCGGCGTGCGAGTGGTCGAGCACGGGCTGGAGAACAAGGGCGGCGCGCAGCACATCTTCGTGGCGAATCACCTCGGCAACTTCGACGTCTTCGCGCTGGCGGCGGTGCTCCCCTGGATCAAGTTCGTCGCGAAGGCCGAGCTCTTCCGGATCCCGATCTTCGGCCACGCGATCCAGGCGGCGGGGATGATCCCGATCGAGCGGTCGAAGGCGAAGGCCGCCTTCGGCGCCTACTCGATCGCGACGCAACGGATCCACGACGGCGCGTCGGTGGCGGTCTATCCGGAAGGGACGCGGGGCGACGCGTATGCCCTCCGCCCATTCAAGCGCGGCCCCTTCGTGCTCGCCATCCAGGCGCAGGCGCCGGTGGTGCCGGTCGTCGTCCACGGCGCCCTCGAGATCAATCGGAAGGGGCGCTTCAGGGTGCGCCCGGGCACCCTCCATCTTCACTATCTGCCAGCGATCCCCACGGCGGGCCTCACCTTCGCTGACCGCGGCACCGTGACGCGCAAGGCCTACGAGGCGATGGCCCACTGTCTGCGCCAGGTGTACGGCGTCGAGTCGCCTCCGTATCTGCCGGTTTGAACGATATCTTCCGCTGGTGAGGTAGTGCCCCACGTCACACCGCCGCGGTCTCCCCACTCCCATCTTCCAGTTGATGTCCACCATCGTCGCCGTCCTCGCCCGTGAGATCCTCGACTCCCGCGGCAATCCCACCGTCGAGTGTGATGTGATCCTCGAGGGCGGCACCTACGGCCGCGCGGCGGTGCCCAGTGGCGCCTCGACCGGCGAGCACGAGGCGAATGAACTGCGCGACGGCGATCCCAAGCGCTACCTCGGGAAGGGCGTGCGCAAGGCGGTGCAGAATGTCGAGAAACTGATCCAGCCCGAGCTGATCGGTTTGGATGTGACGGAGCAGGTCGTGATCGACCGCGCGATGATCGCCCTCGACGGCACGAAGACGAAGTCGAAGCTCGGTGCGAACGCGATGCTCGCCGTCTCGATGGCCTGCGCCCGCGCCGGCGCGGCGAGTGTGGACCTCGCACTGCATCGCTACCTCGGCGGCCCGATGGCGCGCACTCTCCCGGTGCCGATGATGAACATCCTGAATGGCGGGGCGCACGCGACGAATACGGTGGACTTCCAGGAGTACATGATCGTTCCCGTCGGGGCCGAGAGTTTCTCCGAGGCGCTCCGGATGGGGACCGAAGTCTTCCACGCGCTCAAGAAGGTGCTGGTGAAGCGGAAGCTCTCGACCGGCGTCGGCGACGAGGGGGGATTCGCCCCCGACCTCAAGAGCGACGAAGAGGCGCTGCAGGTGGTTTTGGAAGCTATCGAGGCCGCCGGCTACCTGCCGGGGACGGAGATCGACTTCGCACTCGACTGCGCGGCGAGCGTACTCTTCACGAATGGGAAGTTCACCTTCATGAAGAGCGGGGCGGG
>JANNKK010000142.1:0-3630 GCA_031396245.1 Gemmatimonadaceae bacterium | reverse complement strand
GCATCGTTCCGATCGAAGACGAGTTCGCCACCCATCTTGTTCGCCTCGGCGTACGCCTTCTGGCGCGCCGGCGACTGATTGGCCGAGACACCGACCGCTACGAAGGTGACGTGCTCGGCGTGCTTCACGCGCGCAGCCTGCATCGTCGGCTCGAGCTGGCGGCAAAGGGGACACCAGGTCGCCCAGAACTCGACGACGACCGGCTTCCCCTTTCCATAGAAGGCCGCGAGGTCCAGTGGCTTGCCGTCGAGGGACTCGACCATCACGCTCGTCGGCGCCGTGGTGCCGACGGCGATCCCCGACTCCTGCGCCGGCAGGGTGGGAGCAGTGAGGAGCAGGGCAGTTGCCGCGAAGTGCAGGGGATTCGGCCAACGACTCATCGAGATGGTCCTCAGGTGGGTGGGATTCGCTCCGGCGCCCGCGGACCCTGCGTGCGCCGATGCATTGGGGGCAGTAGCGTTGACCCCTTGCCGGAGTTCCCGGAACGGCGCGGGAACTCTTCGCGTCCTTGCCGGTTCTGGTGTCGATGTCCGCCCCCTCCCTCCTGATGCCCGTCGAGCCCGTCGCCGACTCGTTCGAGGCCGTCGCGCTGCCGCACCTCGCTGCGGTGGTCCGAGTCGCGCGCGCGTTGGCGCGTAACGAGGCTGATGCCGACGACTTGGTGCAGGAGACCTTCCTGCGGGCGCTCAGGCACTGGCACACGTACCAACCGGGCTCGGACTGCCGGCGCTGGCTCGCGACGATCTGCCGCAACGTCTTCCTCGCCCAGAAGGGCCGCGAGAAGGTGGTGACCGCGGTCGAGGACGACACGCTCGAGGCGCTCGGAGCCGCCGACGCGCACCGGTCGGCCCGGGCGATGGGTGTGGGCGACCTCTTCGCCCGGATCGACCTCGGGCCTGCCATCCACGGGGCGATCGACGCGCTCGATCCGGTCTTCCGCGACGTCGTCACGCTCTACGACGTCGAAGGCTTCTCGTATGAGGAGATCGCCGACCTCCTGATGATCCCACTCGGCACCGTCCGGTCGCGGCTCTACCGCGCCCGGCGACAGCTCCAGGAAGCACTCCTCGCTCACGCGCTCGACCGCGGCTTCGGTGCCGCGACCCCTCCCACTCCGTGACCGCGATGAACACCACGACCCCACTCACCGAATGCGAGGAGATCGTGCAGCGCCTCTGGCCGCACCTCGACGGCGCGCTGCCCGAGAGTGAACGCCAGCGGGTGATCGCGCACCTCGAGGAGTGCACCGGATGCCGGTCGCACTACGACTTCGCCCAGGCATTCCTCGACGCGGTGCATCGCTCACCGTCGCCGGTGGACGACTTCGCCGCGATCCGGGAGCGTGTGTCTCGGGCGATCGCAGCCGAACGGGAGCGCCGACCGGGCTCGTGATGCGATGGTGATCCGGAACGACCTCTGCACCGCGGCACGACTCCAGACGGTGCGCGGCGCGCTGCGGGCGCGCCGCTTCCCCGCGCCCGGCTACGCCGCGCTCGTGCGTCTCGCGCAGGAGCAGCTCGGGGTGTCGGCGGTGCTGGTCAGCCTCCTCGACGAGGAACGCCAGCACATCATCGCCGGCGTGGGGATCCCGCCGGCGATCGTCGAGCGCGGGCTCCGCGCGCAGAGCACGCTCTGCCACCACGTCCTCCAGACGCGCGCGCCGCTGGTGCTCACCGACGTGGCACGCGAGTGGGCGCTCCGCCTCAACTGCGAGCGCTCCGGCTTGGCGATCCGCGCCTTCGCCGGATTCCCCCTCACGACCTCGGAAGGATTCGTGCTCGGCGCCTTCTGCGCCGCGCACGATGCGCCCCGGACGTGGCGGGCGACGGAGCTCGAGCTCCTCGCGCGCCTCGCCGACGCCGCCGCCAGCGAACTCGAGGTGCGGGCCGAACTCGCCTACCGTGAGGAGGAGGCCAGCGGACACGACGCGTCGATCGAGCACGAGGGGATGCTCGCCACCGCCCCGGCGATCCTTGCGAGCATCACCGACGTCTTCCTCGCGCTCGACCGCGAGTGGCGCTTCACGTGGGCGAATCCGGCGGCCGTCGCCCTCTTCGGCGCCGGAGGTGAGGATCTCGTCGGGCGGCCGGCGTGGGCGGTCCTTCCCGCCGTGATGACCGAGGAGGTCCTGCCGCGACTCGAGGAGGCGATCGAGTCGGGGCAGCCGGTCGCGATCGAGGAGCCTCTCGCGCTCGGCGAGCGGAAGTTCACGCTGCGCGCCTACCCGGCGCACCACGGCATCTCGGTCTTCCTCACCGATGTCACCCTGCGCGTCGAGAGCGAAGCGGCGCTCAGGCTCAGCGAGGATCGACTGCGTCAGGCGCAGAAGATGGAAGCGATCGGTCTCCTGACGGGTGGTGTCGCCCACGACTTCAACAACATCCTGACCGTGATCCAGGCCAACGCCGACGTGCTCGCGCAGGATGCGCAGGCGGTCGGGCAAGTCCTCGACGAGGTCGCCGAGATCCAGCGCGCGACCGAGCGGGCGGCGCGGTTGACGCAGCAGCTCCTCGCGTTCAGTCGGAAGCAGGTCCTTCAGCCGCGGGTGGTGGATGCGAGTCGTGTGGCCAGCCAGCTCCTCCCGATGCTGCGCCGCGTGATCCAGCCGAATATCCGGATCGAGACCATCTTCGAGGAGGAACTGCCCTGCATCCGGTGCGACCGGACCCAGCTCGAGCAGGTGGTACTCAACCTCGCGCTCAACGCGCGCGACGCGATGCCGTCGGGTGGGACGCTTCGCGTCGCCACTCGACATCGTGAGCTCCGGGTGCCGTTCGCGACGACGCATGCGGTCGTCGAACCCGGGAGCTGGGTCTGCGTCTCCGTCGCCGATACCGGCGTTGGGATCGCGCCCGAGGTCCTCATGCGGGTCTTCGAGCCCTTCTTCACCACGAAAGCGAGCGGGACCGGATTGGGTCTCGGCACGGTGTACGGGATCGTGCGCCAGTCCGGTGGTGTGATCACGGTCGAGAGCACGCTCGGCCTCGGCACGGTCTTCACCGTCTGGCTTCCGTCGGTCGTGGAGCGAGCGGAGGCGCCGGGCGTCCCGGTGGCGCTCCCCCGCGCGAGCGGGCAGGGGACCATCCTTGTCGTCGACGACGAGTCTGCCGTACGCACCGTGCTCGCGCGCGCGCTCGGGACCTTCGGATACTCGGTGCTCCTCGCCGCCGACGGCGAGGAGGCGATCGTCAAGGCGCGCCGCCACCACGGAAAGATCGACCTCGTGCTCTCGGACGTGGCGATGCCGGGGATGAACGGGGTCGCCGTGCTCGAGCGGATGAGGGAACTCTGCCCCGGCGCGCGGCAGATGCTGATGTCGGGATTCGCCGAGTCGCCCGACGCGCACGCCGCGCTCGTCCGAGGGGAGATTGCGTTCCTCGCGAAGCCCTTCTCGATCGCACAACTCGGAGAGGCCGTGAGCGGCGCGCTCGGTGGCCGGAGGCTGCAGCTCGCGGCCGGTTGAGGGCACCTGCGTCGCGAAGGGATTACGTTGCAGGTACACCCCTCGCCCCGACGCGCGATGCACAAGTCCGGCCTCGACCTGATCACTGAAGCGAAGAGCCGCATCCGAATGATCGACCTGCGCGAGTTCACCTCGATGCGGACCGCCGGCAAGCCGATCGTGCTCGA
>JANNKK010000114.1:0-24003 GCA_031396245.1 Gemmatimonadaceae bacterium | reverse complement strand
GCACCCGCAGCAGGTTGCCGCTCCAGATCTTCTCGATCTCCCGCTCGCTGTAGCCGCGCCGCACGTGTTCGAGCGTCACGTTGAAGGTCTCGCTCGCGTTGCGCCACCCGTCGACGCCGCCCCCGCCGTCGAAGTCGGAGCTGATCCCGGCGTGGTCGATCCCGGTCAGCTTCACCACATAGTCGATGTGGTCGACGTAATCCTTCACCGTCGCCGGGGCGATCGTGGAGTCGCGGTTGGGGTTGCACTTCACATAGCTGTTGAACGCGACGAGCTGCACCACGCCGCCGTTGCGCTTCATCGCCCGCAGCTGCTCGTCGTCGAGGTTGCGGCTGTGGTTGCAGAGCGCCCGCACCCCACTGTGCGACGCGATGATCGGCGCCCGCGACAGCGCGATGGTCTGTAGCATCGACTGCTTGCTGGGGTGCGAGATGTCGATCATCACGCCCCACTTGTTGAGCTCGGCGATCGCCTCGCGGCCCAACGGACTCAGCCCGCCGTGGAGCCACACGCCGTCCCGCTCGCCGGTGTTCGAGTCGGAGAGCTGGCTGTGCCCGTTGTGCGCGAGCGAGAGGTAGCGGCCGCCCAAGTCGGCGAACTGCTTGATCCGCGCGAGGTCGGTCCCGATCGGGAAGCCGTTCTCGATCCCGATGAAGATCACCTTCCGACCGCTCGCGTAGATCCGCCGCGCATCCTCGGCGGTGCGGGCGAGCCCGACCCGTGTGGGAGCGAGGGAGTCGGTGAGGCGATGGATCGCCGCGAACTTCTCCATCGCCTGCGCGTACGCCGCCGCCATCGTCGTCGAGTCGATCGTGCGCGTCTGGCCCGTGTAGACGATCAGGAAGACGGCATCGAGCCCGCCGGCTTCCATCTTCGGGATGTCGACCTGGTTCCGCGTCACCCCGGTCAGGTAGTTCGTGGTGTCGCGCCGGAAGGCGCCGGGGCTGATGTCGACGTGCGTGTCGAGCGTCATGACGCGGTCGTGGATCCGGCGGGCGCGGGCGACGAGCGCCGAGTCGTTCTGGGCGAACGCCGGTGCGGTGGTGGCGACGATCGCGGCGGCGAGCAACGCGGCGCGAAGGGCGGAGGAGGAGCGAACGGGCATCGCGGTGATCCGGTGGGTTGGTGACGGGGTAGTTGTAACAGCCCCGCACCCGGTTCCGCAACGCGCCGCGGCACGTACCTTCAACGCGACCAATGGACGCCCTCACGCTCGCCGTCATCGTCGCACAGTCCCTCGCGCAGCCCACTGCGCCACCGACATCGCTCGCGGTCGGGCCGGTCGCGCTCGAGCGCTTCAAGCCGCTTCGCGTCGGACCGAGCGCTCCGCAGGACTCGATGTTCGAGTACAGCGCAGCCTACTACAAGCGTCTCGACATCCACCGCGCGGCGAGCTACGCGATCCTGCCCCTCTTCGCATTGCAGTTCGCCGCCGGGCTGCAGATCTACGAGAAGAGTTTCGAGGCACCGGCGTGGGCCAAGGTCGGTCATCGCATCGGCGCCACCGGCGTCGCGGCGCTCTTCGTGGTCAACACCGTCACGGGGGTACCGAATCTCATCGAGGGTCGAAAGGACCCGGAGCGGCGCGGCAAGAAGGTCTTCCACGCCCTGATGATGCTCACCGCCGAGGCGGGTTTCACCGCCACCGGCATCCTCGCCGACCGCGCTGAATCCTCTCCCGGCAACCGCAGGCTCCACCGGACCGTCGCCCTTTCCTCGATGGCGCTCGCGATGATCGGGTACTTCTCGATGATCGAGCCTGACGATGAGGAGTGATCCGATGCGGGGCTGCGCCGCCTGTTCTCGCCGGACCTTCGTCTCACGGTCCGTGCTCGCCTCGGTCGGTGCCTTCCTCGCCGCCTGTGGCGACGGCAACATCGGCGGCGTCACGGGTCCCGGCGGCGGAGGGCCGCCGCCCCCGCCAGGGGGCGGACTCCTCGTCACGCTCGCGGACTTCCCCGCGCTCGCCGCAGATGGCGGGATGGCGCGAGTCGATGGCGCCACGAGCATTCCGATCGCGGTCACGCGCCTCAACGCGTCGAGCTATCTCGCCTTCTCGATGATCTGTCCGCACGCCGCCTTCCGGCCGATCAACATCGTCCCGGGCGTCGGCTACGCGTGCCCGAATCACGGAGCGCAGTTCCAGGCCGACGGCGACTGGTCGGGAGGCCAGCCGACGACGAACCTGAGGCGCTACACGGTTGTCCTGAACGCCGGCGCCGGCACGCTCACGATCACGTGAGCGCGTCGGTCACCGAGGCCGCCGCCGCGGCCGTCACCCGCCGAGATTCCGGCGGGTCCGCTCGACGACCTCGCGCAATGCCGCCGCGTCGGTGCTGCTGAGCCGGCCGCTTCGCACCATCGCGTCGAGTTCGCCGAGCACCGCACCGAGCTGACCGATCGCGGCATTCTGGTTCCCGCGCTCGATCGCGCGCGCCGCCGCGTCGAGCTTCGCGTTGAGCGACTGGGCCTCACCCTGGCTCAAGGATCCGCCGTCGCGGAGATCCCGCACGAAGCTCAGGGCGCGAGCAACGCCAAGTGCCGGTGGGAGCGTGGTGACGGTCGCGTTCGCCGTGACCGTATCCGCGAGACCGAGCGGATCCGTGACGATGAGGGTCACGGCATAAGTCCCGGAAGCCGCGTAGGTGTGGGTCGGCGTCGCGCCGACCGCGCCGCTGCCGTCGCCGAAGTCCCACGCATAGGTCAGGGCGTCGCCGTCAGCGTCGCTCGACGCGGCGCCGCTCACCGCGAGCGGGTCGCCGGCGTAGGCGCTCCACGGTCCATCGAAGGCGGCCGCCGGTGGCCGCGTCCCGCTCTCGACCGCGACTTCGATGTCGTCACGCAGCAGGGCGAGGAGGTCGTAGCCGCTCAGCGCCTCGACCGCGTCGACCGTCGTCAGGTAGGTCTCCCAGTTGACGGCCCTGATGCCCGCGTCGTTCGGGAGGATCGCAGCGATCACCGTCACGTCGTCCCAGCTGTCGATGCTCGCGAGTCCGGCGTCGCGCGGCAGGACGAGCGCCACCTTCCACACCTGCGCCGGGATGACGATCCGTCCCTCGTTCTTGACGGTCCCCTTGTTCCCGGCGACGCCGGCGACGATGTACACCTCGCGATCGCTGAAGCGGGCGAGGTCGCCGAGGTAGTTCTCCATCGCCGCCCACGGCCCCTGATTGTTGTCGGCCGCCTGCGGGATGATGTTGGAGAAGTAGAAGGTCGTGGCGTTGTCGAGGCTCGCCGAGGTGCGGTCGAAGGACCGCGCAAGGTGCCCGCGGTCGATCCCATATCCCGCGATCGTCCCGGCCCCCGTGTAGTCGGCGGTCGTGTACCGAGAGAAGGTGCCCGGGAGCTCGGGATCGAAGGTGAAGCAGTCGCACCGGTCCTCGGCCCCGAAGTGCGTCGCCTCGAGGTCGTAGCTGACCCAGTTCGGCGTGCCGCGCAGGTAGCTGAAGGAGGAGGTGTACTGCGCCCGTCGCACGATGAAGTCATCCGACGCGTCGCCGTCGGTGGGCTCGCCGAACTCCGCGTTGCCGGCGTACTGCGCCGTCAGGCTCGCCTCGCCGACGCGCGTCGGGAGGGAGTAGGTCGCGGTAGTGTTGTCCTCGGCCGTCGCGCGGAGCACCGCCGTCCCGGCACCGACCGCGCGCATCACGCCATTGGCGTCGATGCTCGCGAGCGCCGGAGTCTCTGAACTCCACGTGAAGGTCGTCGGGATCGTGATGCCGGTGCCGGACCGCAGCGTCGCGAAGAGCTGATCCTCGAACCCGATCGGGAGCGGGGCATCGCCGGCCAACCGGCCGCTGAACGAGATGCTGTTCGCGGGCGGTGGCGGTGGTTCGTCACTGCCATTGCAGGCACCGAACGTCGCGGGCGACGGGGCGCTCCAGATGCCGCTCGCATCCCGCTGCAGCGATCGCCCGATCGGCGAGTTGGATGGTTCCGAGACGCCGATGTCGGTCGAGGTGAGCCCGGCTGCGGGGCCATTCGTCGCCGTGAGCGTGCCTTCGTACGAGAGGAACTCGACGACGGTCCCGCCGGCGTTCACGAGTGCGAAGCCGTCTGCCGGTCCGTTCTGGATCCCGTTCGCTGGGTAGTTGAGGACCACAACGCCGCGCGTGTCGCAGGTCGCGGGGATGGACCCGCTGAGGGCCGTCGTGGAGTACGTCACGCCCCCCGTCTGGTTGTAGAGCACGACACTCCAGCCGCTCAGGGCGGTCCCGGCGGGACCCTCGACCTCGATCGCTTCACCGGTGTCGGCGCCGTCATTGTCGTAGTGGATCTCACTGAACCGCGTGGCGGGAAGGCCCACAGGGGGCGCTGCCTCGACGGTCACGATCGCGGTGTCCGCGACGGCGCTCTCGGCCGTCGCGACGATCCGCGCCTCGCCGGCCGCGACGCCAGTGACGAGACCGACGGCATTCACCGTCGCCGTGCCCGCGTCGAGACTCGACCAGGTGATCGTCGCGGTCGGGATCGGGGCGTCGGCGTCATCGAAGGCGGTCGCGGTGAACGCGGTGGTCGCACCGACCGTGACGGTGGCGGCGTCGGGAGTGATCGCGACCCGCGCAGCGGCGGTCGGAGGCTCCTCGTTGCTCGAGCCATCGTTGCAGGCGCCGAAACTGTGTGGCGCCGGCGCATCCCAGCTCCCGTCTTCGTTGCGCTGCAGCGACGACCCGACCGGGGTCGTTCCCGACTCGGCCACGCCGATGTCGGTCGAAGCCATCCCGGCGGCCGGGCCGTTCGCGGCTGTGAAGACGCCGCCGTACGAGAGGAACTCGACCACCGCGCCGCCGCCGTCCACCAGGGCGACGCCATCGGGATTGCCGTTCTGGATGCCGTTCACCGGATAGAGCTCGACGACGACCCCTCGGGCGTCGCAGGTCGCCGGGATCGTCGCGGTGAGGGCGCGGGTGTTGTAGGTCGCGAGGCTGGTGCTCGCCCCGTTGTAGAGGACAAGACTCCAGCCGACGAGGCTCTGCCCCGCCGGTCCCGAGATCTCGATCGACTCGCCGGCGTCGGTGCTGGCGTTGTCGTAGTGGATCTCGCTGATCCGCACGATCGGACCCGCCAGCTGCGCCTGCCGACCTGCCCAAAGTTCTGCGCGCTCAGGCGCGGTGGGGCCGTCGGTGCTGCAGGAGCCGAGCGCGATCGCGGCGAGGGCGGGGAGGAGTCGGCGGAGGGAGCGGAGGCGCATCGGAGGGATCCGAGGAGGGGGGCGTGCCCTGAGGGGACGGTGCGGACGCAGCGAAACCCTGCCAATTCTATGCCGTACGTCGAGCGGACGGGAAGCGCGCTCGCCCAGCAGTGACGCGCGCGTTACCATCCGGCAGACCCCAGACCGGAGCAGGACGATGATCGAACGTACGGCGACCGCGCAGTGGCAGGGCGACCTCAAGGGAGGCTCTGGTTCGCTCCGCCTTGGCAGCGGCGCCTTCGAGGGCAAGTACTCCTTCGGCACTCGCTTCGAGAGCGCCCCCGGCACGAATCCCGAGGAACTGATCGGGGCGGCGAACGCTGCGTGCTTCTCGATGGCGCTCGCGTCGGCCCTCAGCAACGCGGGCCATCCGCCGACAAAGGTCCACACCACGGCGAAAGTGAGCCTCGACAAGGTCGACGGGAAGCAGACGATCGTAGGGATCGCACTCATCACCGAAGGCACCGTGCCCGGCCTCTCGGCGACGGATTTCCAGACGCACGCCGAGGCGACGAGGAGCGGCTGCATCGTCTCCCGCGCCCTCGCCGCGGTGCCGATCACCCTGACCGCGACCCTCCGCTGAAGTGCGCGTGATCCAACAGGCGATCTCACAACCGAGCGCTCCGCAGGCGCAGACCCCCGCTCCGACGACGGTGAGCAACACGCCGGCGCCGGTCGCCGCACAGACGGCCGCGACGCCGAACGCCGTCTATGAGGCAGCACGCCTGGAGCGGAGCGTGATCCGTAACCGGCTCGAGAATCTGGAGGGGCAACGCGAGGAGCTGGTCCAGCAGATGCGGCAGGGCCCGGTCTCTGACGCTGACCGGGCAGGACTCGAGAACCGGCTTGCCGCCACCGACCAGCAGATCGCTGCGACGTACATCGATCTCGCGAACTCCGAGCAGCTGGTCGCACAGACCGCGAGGGTCCCCGGCTCGACGATCGAACCGCCGCAGGGGAATCCGTGGCAGTACGGCCCCCCCGAGGAGATCGTCGGGATGGCGCTCGGGTTCTCCTTCCTCCTCCTCCTCCCATTCGCCATCGCCTTCGCGCGCCGACTCTGGCGCCGGAGCGCCGCCGTCACCGTCACGCTGCCGCCGCAACTCATCGAGAGGATGGAATCCCTCGAGCAGTCGATCGACGCGATCGCGGTCGAGGTTGAACGAGTCGGCGAGGGTCAGCGTTTCGTTACGCAGCTCCTCGCCGACCGTGCCAAGGCCACGGCGCTCCCCGCCCCGCGCTCTGGCGGCGCGGCCGGTGGGCCGTCAGCTTAGCGACAAAACCAACTCAAAACCGGGTCCTCCGATGTCCGAGTCACTCCTGCGCGTCGCGCTGCGACGTGCGCGCCCTGTCGCCCTCCTGCTGGTCGGCGCCCTGCTCCCGGCGATCGGCAACGCCCAGGAGCGCCCGCTCTTCGGCGTCCGGGTCGATGTGGATCGCAACCGGGTCCTCCTCGAGATCGCCCCCGATCGACTCGACCGCGACGTGCTGTACCAGACCGTGCTCGCGACTGGCGGCGGAGTCGGCGCTCTGGGGCTCGACCGCGGGCAGACCGGCGGGAGCGCGGTGGTGCGATTCGAGCGCCGCGGGCGCCGCGTGCTCCTGGTGCGCGACAACTGGAGTGTGCGCGCGATCGGCGCCGATGAAGCGGGCCAGCGCGCCGCCTCCGAGGCCTTCCCGACCTCCGTCGTCGCGTCGTTCCCGATCGAGTCCGAGGCGAACGGCACGCTCACCGTCGACGCGACGAGTCTCTTCCTCGCCGATACCTACGGCATCGCCGACAGCTTCCGGCGCGCGCAAGCGGGCAATGGACGGGTGGATGCCAACCGCAGCTGGGTCGACACCGCGCGCACGAAGGCCTTCCCGATGAACACCGAGGTCCACGCGGTCCTCACCTTTGCGGTCGACAACCCCGGCGCCGCGCTTCGCCGCGCCGCCCCCGACGCGAGTGCGCCCACCCTCGAACTCCATCACTCCCTCGTCGCGCTCCCCTCGACCGAAGGGTTCCGCCCCCGCCGTGGCGACGTGCGGGCCGGACTGGCTGGCGGTTCCTATCTCGACTTCGGCCAGAGCTTCGACGGGACCTATCGCGCCGGAAACGTGAATCGCTGGCGTCTCATCCCTCGTGATCCGGCGGCCTACCTGCGTGGCCAGCTCACCGAGCCGGTCAATCCGATCACCTACTATCTCGACCCGGGGATCCCCGAGCCCTATCGCACCGCCTTCCTGCAGGGCGGCAACTGGTGGGGGAAGGTGTTCGAGTCGGCCGGATTCAGGAACGGCTTCGTCGTGAAGCCGCTCCCCGCCGGCGCCGACCCGATGGACGCGCGCTATAACCTCATCTATTGGGTGCATCGCGCCGGCCCCGGTCCCTCCGTCGGTCCCTCGATGTCGGACCCGCGCACCGGCGAGATCGTGCGCACCGTCGTCCGGATGGACTCGTGGCGTTCGCTCGTCGACTTCAACATCTACGCCGGGCTCCTTCCCGCCGCCGGACCGAACGGATTGAACGTGAGCGCCGACTCCTTCGTCGCGATGCGGCGCCGGCAGCACGTCGCGCACGAGATCGGGCACACGATCGGCTTCCCGCACAACTACATCGCCCACGCCCAGGGCCGCAGCTCGGTGATGGACTATCCCTTCCCGCTGATCTCCGTTGACGCGCGCGGGAACCTCGACCTCTCCAAGGCCTACGCGCCCTTTGCCGGCGGATGGGACTCCCTCACCGTTCGCTACGCCTACACCTGGTATCCCGACGCGGCGACGGAGAAGGCGGGACTCGAGAAGCTGGTGAAGGACGCGCTCGCTCGCGATCTCCGGTATGTCGGTGACCAGAACGCCGATGCCGATGGCTCGATCCCCGAGGTAACGCGCTGGGTCGAGGGAAAGACGAGTTTCGACGCGGTCGAGCGCACGAGCGCGGTCCGCAAGCTCGCGATCGAGAAGTTCGATGATCGGGCGATCCGGCCCGGCGAGCCGATGTATCTGCTCAACATGCGCTTCACGCATATCTACTTGCACCACCGCTATTCGCTCGAAGGCCTTGTGAAGAACATCGGCGGGATGGACTTCCGCTACGCGATGCGCGGCGACGGACAGGTGCCGACGACGATCGTGCCGGCGGCGCAGCAGCGGCGCGCGCTCTCGATGGTGCTCGATGCGTTGGAGCCGGCGGCGCTCGCCGTACCCGACCGCGTGCAGGCGATGATCCCGCCCATTCCGCCGGGCGGCGACCCGCAGTTCGTCTGGGCGGGGTCGGCCGGTGGGACCGCCTTCGATGAGATCTCCCTCGCCGGTGGCCTCGCGACCGAGGTGATCGAGGGGCTGATGAACCGGGAACGGCTCGCCCGCGTGGTGCTCTTCCGCGCCCGCGACGCTGCCAACCCCACGCTCGACGAAGTCCTGCAGGCGATCGTCGATCGGACCTGGGGCGTCGAGTCCGTCGCCGACGGCCATCTGCAGTCCCTTCGTCGGACGGTGCAGCGCGTGGTGCTCAACACGCTGCTCGACCGGGCGGGCGATCGGCAGGCGCTTCCCGATGTGCGGCAGGTCTCGGAACTGCACCTCCAGCTGCTCGAGAGTCGCATCGCGGGGATGACCGGCGGCTCGCCCGCCGACCGGGCGCTCCGCGCCGCGGCGCGCCGGGAGATCGCACGGTACTTCGAGGGGAGCGACGACCCGGCCACCCGGTCGCGCTTCGCCGTCCTACCGCTGCCGTGGCCCTGATCGAGGGGGCGCGCGGCTGGAATCATTAGGTGTTGGTTACGGGTACTGCGCGAACCGGCATTCCGTCGTAGGGTAGGACCGCAGGCGAGCCAACCTTGGGACCGGCAGCGGTGTCATAGCAGAGACGCCGCGCCCGGCCTGGGGCTCGCGCCTGTTCCCCCTCCGGCGAGTCCCCCGATGCGCTTCTTCCGTTCGCGACGCACCCTGGTGATCCTGGCGATCCTCGTCATCGGGGGGCCAACCGTCTATCTCTTCGCGCGCCCCGCGACCGACGCCACTGCCTCCCTCGTCGGGACGGCGACCAGGGGAGCCTTCGCGGTCACCGTGACGACCGCCGGCGAACTGCGCGCCAGCTCATCGGTACAGATCCAGGGACCGATGGAGATGCAACGCGCTGGCGCCTTTCAGGTGAAGATCGCGTCGCTCGTGCCCGAGGGGACGATCGTGAAGGCGGGCGACATCGTGGCCGAACTCGACCGCTCCTCGCTCGCCCAACGCCTGCAGGAGACCACCCTCGCGGTGCAGAAGGCCGACGCGGTGAACGAACAGGCGCAGCTCGACTCGACACTGAATCTCTCGAAGGCGCGCGAGGACATGAAGACGATGGAACTCGCGCTCGAGGAGAAGCGGCTGGCGAAGGAGCAGGCCATCTATGAAGCGCCGACGGTCCGCCGGCAGGCCGAGATCGAGCTCGAGAAGGCGCAGCGCGCCCTCGCCCAGGCCAAGCTCGACTACGTCACCAAGGAAGAACAGGCCAAGGCCAAGATGCGCGAGGTCGGCTCCGACCTGCAGCGCCAGAAGAACCAGCTCGAGGTCGTGCAGCGCGTGATGGGGGAGTTCACCATCAAGGCGCCCTCGTCGGGGATGGTGATCTACCAGAAGGAGTGGAACGGGAAGAAGCGGATCGTCGGCTCGCAGATCGGCGCGTGGGATCCGACCGTCGCCACCCTCCCCGACCTCACGAAGATGGAATCGATCACCTACGTGAACGAGATCGACATCAAGAAGGTGAGCGTCGGACAGCCGGTCGAACTCACGCTCGACTCCGATCCGACGAAGCGCCTGAGCGGCAAGATCGTCCAGGTGGCGAATGTCGGTGAGCAGCGGCCGAACATGGATGCGAAGGTCTTCGAGGTGAAGGTGCTCCTCGCCGGCGCCGACACGACGCTCCGCCCAGGGATGACCACCGGCAACGCGATCCAAACGACCCTCCTTTCCGACGCGCTCGCGATCCCGATCGAGGCCGTCTCAACGATCGACGACGTGCCCTACGTCTTCAAGCGCACCGGCGTGCGCGTCGTACGGCAGGAGGTCGAGACCGGGGCGATGAACGACACCGACGTGGTGATCCTCAAGGGCCTCGACGAAGGGGACCAGGTGCTGCTCGTTCCGCCGACCGATCCCTCGTCGCTGACGGCGGTCCGGCTCCCCGGCTCGACGCGCGGCACCGCGAAGACCGCCGGCGACACCGCCACCTCAGCCCGGACCGTTCCGCGTGCCCCCTGAGGGAGCCCCGGCCGCGTCAGGCCGCCGCCTCGCGCGGCTCCGCGCGGCCCTCTCGGCGCATGTGCTGTTCGCGGTGCGCACCGCCCTCGAGGCGGTCGCTCACAATCGCCTGCGCGCCGGACTGACCTCCCTCGGCATCCTCTTCGGTGTCGCCTCGGTCATCGCGATGCTGGCGATCGGCAAGGGCGCCGAGTCGGAGATCCTCGAGCAGATGCGCCTCCTCGGCTCCAACAATATCCTCATCCGCCCATACGTCGAGCAGAAGGAGGGGAACGCCGAGGACGAGGGGGACTCGAAGCAGCCGAAGCGCTTCTCGCCCGGGCTCACCTTCCTCGACGCGGAGGCGATCAGCAAGACGATCCCCGGACTCGATGCGGTGAGCGCCGAGGTGGTGGTGAACTCGAGCATCACCCGCGAGGGCCGTCGGCGCTCGGGACGCATCGTCGGCGTGGACAGCACCTATTTCCGTTTGCTCAACATGCCGCTCGTCGCGGGGACGTCCTTCACCCGCGAACAGCTCGCGCTCGGGCGTCCGGTCGCGATCATCGGATATGGTGTGCGCAGCCGTTTCTTCACGACCGAGGACCCGATCGGGAAGGGGATCAAGGTCGGCGAGACCTGGCTCACCGTCGTTGGCGTCCTGGCCGACCGACAGGTGGCGGCCGAGAACGCCGAACGGCTCGGCCTCCGCGATGTCGGGATGGATGTCTTCGTCCCGCTGCACACGATGCTGGGGCGGTTCCGCAATCGCGCGCAGATCACCCAGCGCGACATCGAGGCGGCCGCCCGCGCGCAGGGACAGGAGGGGATGATCATCATCGGCGCCGACGGCGGCGATCAGCCGAGCGAGGAGACGAAGCAGGAACGCGCGAATACGAACCAGCTCGACCGGATCGTCGTGCGGGTGAACGAGGCCCGGCACGTGAATCAGGTCGCCGACATCGTCCGCCGGATGCTCGAGCGCCGCCACAACGGCGTCGTCGACTACGAGATCACCGTCCCCGAACTCCTCCTCAAGCAGGAGCAACGGACCCGCACGATCTTCAACGTCGTGCTCGCGGCGATCGCGAGCATCTCGCTCCTCGTCGGTGGCATCGGGATCATGAACATCATGCTCGCGTCGATCCTCGAACGGATCCGCGAGATCGGCGTGCGCCGCGCCCTCGGGGCGACCCAGCGCGACATCCTCGCGCAGTTCCTCGCCGAGGCGGTGATGATCAGCGTGGCCGGCGGCGTCGCCGGGATCCTCGTCGGCGCCGGGTTCAGCTTGGGCGTCGAGAAGTTCGCCGGGATCCGTACCTTCGTCTCTCTCCTCTCGGTCGCCGTCGCCTTCGGCGTCTCGCTGACGGTCGGTCTCGTGTTCGGCATCGTCCCTGCCTGGCGCGCCGCCAAGCAGGATCCCGTCGTCTGCCTCCGGTACGAGTGATGCTCCCGATCCGTCGCGCCCGTGGAACGCTCGTCGCGTTCCTCCTCGTCGCTGCTTCCCACGCGCTCCCCGCGCAGCAGCCACTCCGCCTGACGCTGCAGGAGGCGATCGCCCGCGCGCAGGAACAGGGACTAAACGCCCGCGCGGCGCGGGCGACCCGCGACGCCGCGCGCCTCCGTGACGACGCCTACGGCGCCGGACTGATGCCGCAGCTCGCACTCACCGGCACGATGCCGAGCTACAACCGCTCGATCATCCAGGTCGTCCAGCCCGACGGCTCGACCCTCTATCGCCCGCAGGAACAGAACTTCGCCTCGGCGAACCTCGCGCTCACGCAACGCCTCCCCTTCATCGGCGGCGACTTCTTCGTGAACTCGTCGCTCTCGCGCCTCGACCGCGAGGGCACGACGAGCAGCCGGACCTGGAACTCGACGCCGATGACGATCGGGATCCGCCAGCCGCTGTTCCGTCCGAACGCCCTTCGGTGGGACACGAGGGTGCAGGTCCTCTCGGCCGAGATCTCCGAGCGGGCGTACCGCGAGTCGATGGAGGACGTCGCGATCGCGGCGGCGAATGCCTTCTTCGACTACTACACGGCGCGGCTGGCCCTCGTAAACGCCGAGACCAACGCGGCGGTGAATGACACGCTCTATACACTCAACAACGGCCGCTTCGAGGTGGGCCGGATCGGCGAGAACGACCTGCTCCAGAGCGAGTTGGCGCTGCTTCGGGCGCAGGCGGCGGTCGATGGCGCGCGGCTCGAGCACGACCGCACTCTCGCCACGCTGCGGCTCTCCCTGAATCTTCCGATCGGCGCGGCGCTCGAGATCATCGTCCCGACCGACATCCCGGAAGTCGTGGCCGACACCGCGCTCGCGGTCGCGCAGGCGCTGCGCAACCGAGCGACGACGATCGAACTCGAGCTCCAGGGCACGCAGTCGGAGCGACGGGTGGCCGAATCGCGTTTCGGCACCGGACCCGGCGCCACACTTCAGGCGTCGATGGGCTTCAACCAGACGGCGAACGCCTTCGAGAACGTCTATCGCGATCCCCAGGATGCGCAGCAGATCAACCTCTCCCTCTCGGTGCCGCTGGTGCAGTGGGGGGCCCGCACGTCGAACATCCAGGCTGCGCGGCTCGACCAGCAGCGGGTCGAACACACGAGCCGCCAGACGCGGGAGCAGACGGCCCAAGAGGCGCACTTCGCCGCGCTCCAGCTCGCGCAGACGCGGCGTTCCCTCGCGATCGCAGCAAAGGCCGACACCGTCGGAGCGAAGCGATTCGACGTCGCGAAGAACCGCTACGTGATCGGCAAGATCGGCGTCGACAACCTCTATCAGGCGCAGACCGAGAAGGACGGCGCGCTCAACGGCTACCTCCAGGCGCTGCGCGCCTATTGGGTCGCCTACTATCGCCTCAGGCGTGTGACGATGTACGATTTCGTGGCGGGGGCCCCCATCCGGTAGCGCCCTCCCACCCGCGCCGCGTATGCAACGTCGTCGATTCCTCTCCGATCTCACGCGTGCCGCGATCCTCTGCGCTGGTGTCCCCAACGACTGGCGCGTCACGTGGCGCCCGAAGTTCGCTGAAGACCCCTTCATGCTCGGCGTCGCGAGCGGTGACCCGACCGACACCGGGGTGGTGATCTGGACCCGCCTCGCGCCTCGCCCTTTCGAACCCGAGGGAGGGATGCCCGGCGTGCGACCGATCGTGCGCTGGGAGGTGGCCGACGACGAGGCCTTCTCGAAGATCGTGAGGCAGGGGCGATACACCGCCGCGCCAGAACTCGCCTACAGCGTGCACGTCGAGGTCGAGGGACTCGCGCCCGACCGGTGGTATCACTATCGCTTCCTCGCGGGCGATGCGGTGAGCCCGGTCGGACGGCTCCGTACCACGCCCGCCGACGGGGCGCTCACCCCGCTTCGCTTCGGCGTCGCCTCCTGCCAGAACTATGAGCAGGGCCTCTTCACGGCGTACGGCCACTTCGCCAACGAGCGCTGCGATCTGGTCACGCATCTCGGCGACTACATCTACGAGTACGGCGCTCGCGAAGGCGCGGTGCGGCCACATCACGGGTTCGAGATCCGCTCGGTCGAGGACTACCGCCGTCGCTACAGTCAGTACAAGCTCGACCGTCTCCTGCAGGGCGCTCACGCGATGTGTCCGTGGCTGGTGACGTGGGACGACCACGAGGTCGACAACAACTATGCGGGCGAGACGGGCGAGAACGGGATGGAGTCGGCCGAACAGATGCGCGCGCGTCGCGCCGCCGGGTACCAGGCGTGGTGGGAACACCAGCCGGTGCGCATCCCGAAGGCCCGCTCGTGGGCCGACCTCGACATCCGGCGCACCACCAACTGGGGTGCGCTCGCGCGCTTCTGGATGCTCGACACGCGGCAGTACCGCGACGACCAGGCTTGTGGCGACGGGACGCAGCGCGTCCCCTGCGGGGACTGGGCGAATCCGGCCCGCTCGCTCATCGGCGCGCAGCAGGAGAAGTGGCTCGTTGATGGACTCGGCAACTCGCGCTCGAAGTGGCAGGTGCTCGGCCAACAGGTGATGATGGCGCCTTTCGACGAAGCCGTCGGCGAAGACACGCGCGTGCACATGGACGCGTGGAGCGGCTATCCCGCGAGCCGCGACCGCGTGCTCGGGGCGATCAGCGAGCGGGCGCCGAACCGCACCGTCGTCCTCACCGGAGACATCCACTCGAATTGGGTGAACGAGCTGCGCTCGTCGTTCGACCGGAAGGACCGTCCCGTCATCGCGGCGGAGTTCGTCGGCACCTCGATCTCGTCGGGAGGCGACGGCGAGGAGACGTGGCGCAGCGTGCCGCCGGCGATGGGCGAGAACCCGCACCTCAAGTGGCACACCGCTCGGCGCGGATACATGGTCTGCGATGTGACCCCGACCGATTGGCGCACCGAGTACCGCGAGGTCGCTTACGTCACGCGACCCGGCGCACCGGTCACGACGCCGAGCCGCTGGCGAGTGGAGCAGGGCCGACCCGGCATCACGCGGATCTGATCGTGCGGCCGCTCCGATTCGTCTCCTGGGGGGTGCTGCTCGCGACGATCGCGTTCGCGGTCGGCGTGTACGGTGATCTTCCCTCGCGCATCCCGATGCATCTGGGACTCCGCGGTGAGCCCGGGAACTTCCAGCCGCGCTCCGTCTGGAGCTGGTTCCTCCTCCCCGCGATCGCGCTCCTCGTGCAGATCATGCTCACGGTGATCGCGGAGATGATCCCCCGGCGACCGCATCTCTTCAACTTCCCGGAGAAGAAGCGCTTCCTGGCCCTGCCCAAGGAGCGCCAAGCGCCGGTGGTGCGCGAGATGGTGCTGATGCTCGACGCGACCGCGATCGGCGTCCAGGGCTTGATGCTCCTGGTCACGCTTCAGCTCTGGGAGGCGGCGAATGGCATCCGTTCGACCTTCGGCTTCCTCGCCGTGCCAGTGAGCGCCCTCCTCCTCACGCCGGCAATTCTTCTTCTCACGCGCCGCGTTTCCGCTGCAGTGGAACGCGAAGAGAAACGCAGTTGACCGCCGACCGCCGTCTGCCGTCCGCCGTCTTCACTTAGAACGTGATTTGTATCCCTGTGGTGAACAGCTTGTCCGTCGTCGCAAATCCCGGCTCCGGCAGGTTGTCGAATCGCAGGACGTACGAGACTTTCAGGCCTATCTTCGCCGAGAGTGGCGCGACGACCGACGACTCGGAGTTGAGCCGCCAGTCCTCGCCGTCCTTCATGTTCGGGATGAACTCGACGTTCTGCTGGAAGTAGGTCGCGGGCGTGAAGATGTGCCGCCACACGCCTGCCATCCGCGCCGACGGGAAGTTGTTCTGCACGCCATCGGTGCCGAGTTGCTGGGTGACGTTGGCGCCGCCTTCGATGCGGATCGTGTCAAACGGCTCGGCGAGCAGGCGTGCCGCGACGCCGAACTGCTCCTCGAACCGCCGCTCGATTCCGGCGAAGGTGTTGCGGTCGAACCCGACGCCGAAGAAGCCCGAGAAGACCTGGTCGATCTTGTAGTCGCCGCGAAAGATCGCGCGCAGGCTGTTGTTGTTCACCGTGTCGCGCTGTTTGCCATACACGAGCGCGAACCCCTGCAGCAGCGTGAGCCGGCCTCGTGACTGCGTGAGCTTCTCGCCGATGTTCATCGTCGTGACCTGCGTGTTGCCGCTGGTCTGCACATAGCCGAGATCCGCGGTGATCTTCGTGACGACGGCCGGCACGGAGTCCTGCGCCGAGGCGATCGCGGTGGTGAGCGAGAGCAGGGAGAGGACGGAGACGCGTCGGCGGTGCATAGCTGTCGGGGGCGAGGTCGAGGGGAATGGCAAGCAAAGCTAACGGTCGCGTCAACGCGCGTCAGGCGTTCTATTTCGGGCGTCCCTTCCGTCCCCGAGGCGTTCCAATGCGTTCGCGTGCAACGATCCCCTTCGCCCCGTTGGCCCTCCTCGTCCTGTTCGGCTGCACGGTGGAGGAACGGGCGCCGGCAGCGACCATCGACACGAGTTGCTTCGGCGGACGTGTCCTCTCCTTCCGCGATCTCGTCGCCGAGGTCGTGATCCCCGCCGGCGAGGACTGTGTCGCCGGCAGCTTCCAAGTCGTCTTCACGCGCGCGGGCGATACGCTCGCGACACTCACCGAAACGCGGACCGGGACGGTCGGCTTCATCGGCACCGCCGACGTGGACTCGGATGGGCGAGGGGAGTTCTTCGTCGCGACGATCGCGACCGGTGGCGACGCACGCGGCTCACTCTTCGCCTACACCGAAGGCGTGAACGGGATCAATCGCTTCCCCCTCTCGCCGCTCGACTCCACGCAACTGGTGGGATACGCCGGTCAGGATCGCTTCGGATTCGGCGGCGCCGATCAACTCGTCCGGGCCTATCCCCGCACCGGCCCTGACACGGCGTGGTTCGCCTACTCCCACGGCGAAGGGCGCTGGGTCCCGGTCCCGCGCCCGCTCTGGCTTCGCTGACGCTCAGCGGCCTCGCGGTTTCGCGCGCCGCGTCGGCGGCGCGAGGAGCGGATCGTCGGGCCAGGAGTGCCGCGGGTAGCGACCCTTGAGGTCGCGACGCACTTCGAAATACGTGTTGCGCCAGAAGCTCGCGAGGTCGCGCGTCACCTGCACGGGACGATGTGCCGGAGAGAGCAGGTGCAGCGTCAGCGGGACGCGACCGGCGGCGAGTCGAGGCGTCTCTGCGAGCCCGAAGAGTTCCTGCAGTCGTACCGCGAGCACCGGTGCCGCAGCGTCGGCGTAATCGATCGGCAGGCGCGAACCACTCGGCACCTCCCAGTGCGTCGGGGCGATCTGGTCAAGTCGGGCGCGGGCCGGCCACGGAAGGCTGTCGATGAGCGCTCGGCCCAAATCCACTCGCGCGAGGTCAGTGAGGCGGCGTGCGTCCCCGAGGGCGGGACGGAGCCACTCATCGGCCCGGGCGAGGAGTGCCTCGTCGTCCATCGCGGGGAATGTGTCGGGTTCCTGCGCGCGCGCGAACGCGAGCCGGTCCCGGACCGCCCGCGCCGCGGGTGACCAAGGCAGCGTCCCCGAACCTGCGGCGCGTACGCGCGCGAGGAGCGCGCTTGCGATCGCGTCAGGCGGGAGGTCACGAAGTTCGCGCTCGGCGAGGACGATCGCTCCGATCCGTTCGCGCTCAACGGCGCGCACTCCCTCTTTTCGTTCGTCCCACGAGATCTCACGTTCGGTGACGAGCGCCGCGCCGGCCGCCCGGCGCAGCGCGCCCTCATCGAGAGGCGCTGCGAGCCAGATCCGGCTCTCGGCCGGATCACCGTCGAGGTCGGCGATCGCGAGGAACCGTTCACGTCCGAGTGCACCGGGGATGGTGAGGCGCGCGCCGCGGCCATTCCGGAGCAGGTATCGCGTATCGTCACCGGCGCGCCGGACCGCGATGCGATCGGGATAGGCGAGCGCGACCAGCGCGCCAACTTCGGCAAGGTCATCGTGGTCGTCCGATCCCTTGCCGAGAGTGCGGCGGAGCGCCCGCGCCTCGACGCGCACCCTCTCGAGACGGCCACGGTCGACCTGCGGCGCCTTCGCGTCGCCGCGGAGGATCTCCACGCGCGTGCGGAGGTCGGGATCGAGCTCGGCCGCGTCGCGATGCAACACGTCGCGCTCGGCGAGGAGCGCCGCGACTTCGCACGCGAGAGTCGCCATCCCACCGCGCGCGCCCGTGAGGACGAGGTGCGCGAGGCGTGGCGCGAGACCGAGCGCGGCCATCGCGCGACCGTGCGGCGTGGCCCGTCCCTCGCGGTCCAGCGCGCCGAGATCGGTGAGGAGTGCGCGACCCTGCGCGAGGGCGCCGGCGGGCGGAAGGTCGAGCCATCGCAGTGCCCGAACGTCCTTCACGCCGGCGCACGAGAGCTCGAGCGCCAACGGCGCGAGATCGGCCTCGAGGATCTCCGGCACCGCGCGGGCCGGGAGCGCTGCGTGCGCCCCCTCGTCCCAGAGTCGCACGCAGAGTCCCGCGGCCTCGCGTCCGGCGCGGCCGCGCCGCTGGTCGGCCGACGCCCGCGATACGCGCGTCGTCTCGAGTCGCGTCATCCCGCTCCGCGGCGAGAAGCGCGGCGTGCGCGAGAATCCCGAGTCCACGACTACGCGCACACCCTCGAGCGTCACCGACGACTCGGCGATCGCGGTCGAGAGCACGACGCGGCGCGAGCCGCTGCGGCGGCGGAGGACGAGGTCCTGCTCGGCGAGTGTCAACGAGCCGTGGAGCAGCTGGACCTCCGCACCGATCGGCGCGCCCTCGCTGAGGAGCGATCGCACGCGTTGGATCTCCGAGATCCCAGGCAGGAAGACGAGCACATCGCCCTCGGAGGTCCGCAGGACTTCCCGCACCGCCGACTCCACCGCGGCGGCGGTGCGGATGCCGTCGCGCGTTGGTCGCCAGCGCGTCTCGACCGGATGCTGCCGTCCCTCGCTCACGATGAGCGGTGCGTCATCGAGCAGTGCCGCGACGGGCGCCGCCTCGAGCGTCGCCGACATCACGATGAGGCGCAGGTCGGGACGCACGACGCTTCGGGTCTCGAGCACGAGTGCGAGGCCCAGGTCCGCCGTCAGGTGTCGTTCGTGGAACTCGTCGAAGAGCACGGCCGCCACGCCGTCGAGCGCTGGATCGTCCTGCACCATGCGGGTGAGGACCCCCTCGGTCACGACCTCGACGCGAGTTCGCGGTCCCACGCGCGACTCGTGGCGCACCCGGTAACCGATCCGTCCGCCGACCTCCTCACCGAGCAGGCGCGCCATCTGCTGTGCTGCCGCGCGCGCGGCGATCCGCCGGGGTTCGAGCACGAGGATGCGACCGGCACCGGCCCACGGGGCGTCGAGGAGATCGAGCGGGATGCGCGTGGTCTTCCCGGCGCCCGGCGGGGCGACGACGATCGCGCGGCCCTGCTCGGCCAACGCGATGCGCAGCTCGGTGAGCGCGGCCTCGATCGGGAGGGTTTCGGCGCCGCGAAGCGGGGGCACGCGTCGGATGGGTTTGTTGGGACCGGAACGTGCGAAACGGGGCCCCGGTACAATTCGTAGGGGAGTGCCGGGTAAGTTAGGCACTCGGCACTCTCACGTCCCACGATGAACGAAACCACTTCGAACGCCGCCGGCGACCCGGCGACGCGCGACCGCGTCTTCTGGTCGGCTCTCCTCGTCGTCGCGATCACCGACATCCTGACCAAACGCTGGGCAGAGAACGCCCTCGCCCTCCACGTCCCCGAGGAGGTGGTTGGGCACTGGCTGAGGTGGAGCCTCACGTACAACACCGGTGCGGCGATGAATCTCTCCCTCGGAGGGGCCTCGCGGTTCGTCTTCAGCGCGGTCGCCGTCGGGATGATCGTCTACCTCTTCAAGCTCTATCGGCAGACCGCGGGCGGCGCGCGCGCGACGCCCGCCGCGCTCGCGCTGATCGCGGGCGGAGCCTTTGGCAACCTGCTCGACCGCGTTCGGCACTCGAAGGGCGTCGTCGACTTCATCGACGTCGGCACAGCGGATTGGCGCTTCTGGACGTTCAATGTCGCGGATATGGGCGTCACACTCGGTGCCCTGCTCCTTGCACTCCTGCTCTGGCGGGACGACCCTTCGGCGCCCGAAGTCGCTCCCGTGCTCCCCTCTCCCGAGATCCCCGCGCGATGACCGAACGCCGCGAGTTCCTCCGCCAGGCCTCACTCCTCGCCGCCGGATCGCTCGCGGCCTCATCGCTCGAGGCGCAGGGCGCTCTCCCCGCGCCGGTCCAGGGCGCGTGGGACATGACATGGCTCGAGCGCGTCACCGGGCAGTTCAAGATGGCGTTCGATGCCCCGGAGATCAGTGAGGGCATCTGCCTGCATCAGGTGCGCTCCTTCCTCGCGGGCTACGACGCGGTGCACGGCCTCAGGGACACCGACCTCTCGGCGGTCCTGATCATCCGTCACAAGGCGATCCCGATGGTCCTCGGGGACGAGCTCTGGTCGGACGGCACGTGGGGGGAGGCGGAGAAGCTGAAGGACCCGGCGACCGGCGAGCCCACGAAGCGGAACCCCTTCATCAAGATCTCGGCGGGGGCACCGCACAGTCTCACCTGGCCCGACGGCGCGCTCGACACATTGATGAGCCGCGGGGTCGTCGTCCTCGCGTGCGATCTCGCGCTTCGCAACGCCGCCGGGCAGATCGCCAACCGTCGAAAGATCCCGCGCCAGGATGCACTGCAGCTCGTGAGCCAGCACCTGCTCCCCGGCGCGTACCGGATGCCCTCGGGGATCTTCGCCACCTGTCGCGCGCAGGGTGCCGGCTGCGGAGTGATGCACGCTGCCTGAGGCGTTGCCGTTCGGGGCGAAGGCGTACGACGCGGCGTACTTCGAGCGCTGGTATCGCGACCCATTGCGACGCGTGATCACCCCCGCCGCGGTCGCGCGGAAGGTGCATCTCGCGACTGCGATCGCCGAGTCGCTCCTCGAGCGGCCGATCCGTTCAGTGCTCGATGTCGGGGCAGGGGAGGGCGCGTGGCGTGCGCACCTCCGCCGACTCCGGCCGCGACTGCGCTACACCGGAGTGGAATCGAGCGAGTACGCGGTCGGACGATTCGGCGCGTCGCGGGGCCTCGTACGCGGCAGCTTCGGCACACTCGCCGACCTCGCGCTCGCGGGGCCATTCGACCTCGTCGTGGTCTGTGACGTACTGCACTACGTGCCCGACCGCGAGCTGGGTCCGGGACTCAGGGCGATCGCGTCGCTGACCGGTGGCGTCGCCTACCTCGAGGCATACACGACCGAGGATGAGATCGAGGGGGATCGGGGTGCCTGGTTCCATCGCTCGAGCGAGCAGTACCGTCGCCACTTCCGTCGCGCCGGTCTCCACGCCGTCGGGATGCACTGCTACGTCGGGCCGGAGATGGCGGCCGGGACGGCGGCGCTGGAGCGTGGTGCGTGGTGAGGTTCAAGGTCTGCTGCATCCAGGACATCGCTGAGGCGGAACTGGCGCTCGAGCACGGTGCGTCGGCGATCGGTCTCGTGTCGGCGATGCCGAGTGGTCCCGGTCCGATCAGCGACGAGCGGATCCGCGAAGTGGCGGCGTGGGCGACGCCGCGCACACGCACCTTCCTGCTCACATCGCAGGACAACGCCAAGCGGATCGGCTCACAGGTGATCTCGGCAGGCGTCAACACCGTGCAGGTCGTCGACGCCCTGCCGCCGGGCGCCCTTCGCGCCCTCCGCGCGATCGTACCGACGGTGCGCCTCGTCCAGGTGATCCACGTGCGCGGTCCGGAGTCGTACGCGGAGGCGATGCAGGTGGCACCGCTCGTGGACGAGATCCTGCTCGACTCCGGCAATCCGAGCGCCGCGGTGAAGGAGCTCGGAGGCACCGGTCGCGTCCACGATTGGCAGGTCAGCCGCCGGATCGTCCAGGACGCCGGCGTGCCGGTCTGGCTCGCCGGCGGCCTTCGGTCCGAGAACGTCGCCGAGGCGGTGCGCGCCGTCCGGCCGCACGGCGTCGACGTCTGTTCCGGACTCCGAGTCGGCGGCCGCCTGCAGCCGGAGCTGCTCCGCCGGTTCGCCCGTGCGCTCGCCGAGTCCGGGGGCGCGGCCTTGACCTGAGGGTCCAGGTATGTAACCTTTCATCCGGATATACGGATGAAGCGACCAGCCCTCCACGACCGCCTTGCGTCACTCGCCGACCCTATCCGGTCTCGGCTCCTCCTGCTGCTCGAGGGGCACGAACTGACCGTCTCGGAGCTTCGGGCCGTGTTGCAGCTCCCCCAGTCCACAGTGAGCCGGCACCTCAAGCTCCTCGCCGACGGCGGTTGGGTGGTGTCGCGCGAGAATGGCACGTCGAATCGCTATCGGATCGACCCGAAGGCGCTCGAGGCCTCGGCCCGCCGACTCTGGGCCACGGTCCGCGGCGAGGTGGCCGAGTTGCCGGCGGCGCGCCGAGACGCGCAGCGGGTGCAGGGGGTGCTCGCCGAACGCCACACGCGCTCGCAGGAGTTCTTCGCGAGCTCGGCGGCGCAGTGGGACCGTGTTCGCGAAGAGCTCTTCGGCACCCGGACTGAACTCTTCGCACTGCTCGGCCTGCTCGATCCCGCGCTGACGGTCGGGGACCTGGGCTGCGGCACCGGTCAGCTCTCGGATGCCATCGCCCCCTTCGTCGAGCGCGTGGTCGCGGTGGACGAATCGGCCGCGATGTTGCGCGCGGCTCGAGGTCGACTCGGCTCGCACGAGAACGTCGAGGTCCGGAACGGGTCTCTCGAGGCCCTTCCGATCGCGGAGGGCGAGCTCGACCTCGCGATCCTCTCCCTGGTCCTGCACTACGTCGCCGACCCCGCCGCCGCGCTGGCCGAGATCCGTCGTACGCTGAAGCCGAAGGGTGGACGGGTGCTGATCGTCGACATGCTCCCCCACGACCGCGCGGAGTACAAGCAGACGATGGGCCACGTCTGGCTCGGCTTCGACGCCGAGACGATCGCCCGCTGGGCTCGCGAGGCGGGCTTCACGTCGGTGCGTCACCATTCGTTGCCGGCATCACCGCAAGCGAAGGGACCTACGCTTTTCACCGCTGTATTGCAGACGTGAGATGGGAGGGGGGAGAGGTGAGAGACTCACCGCTCCCTCCCACTCACGCGCTCTCACATCTCCTCTCTCCCATCTCCCATCTGGAGTTAGTATGACCGCCGTCGCCCCGAACCCGTCGAAGAGCTCCACCGCTCGCCCCCCGTTCAAGGTCAAGGAGATCGCGCTGGCCGATTGGGGCCGCCAGGAGATCCGCCTCGCTGAGTACGAGATGCCCGGCCTGATGGCGCTCCGCGCCGAGTACAAGGGGAAGAAGCCCCTCGCCGGCGCTCGCATCATGGGATCGCTGCACATGACGATCCAGACGGCGGTGCTGATCGAGACCTTGGCCGAGCTCGGCGCCGACGTGCGCTGGGTCTCGTGCAACATCTTCTCGACGCAGGACCACGCCGCTGCCGCGGTCGCGGTCGGCAAGGACGGTTCGATCCAGCAGCCGCGCGGCATCCCCGTCTTCGCCTGGAAGGGGGAGACTCTCGAGGAGTATTGGTGGTGCACCGAGCAGGCGCTGATGTGGCCCGACGGCGGCGGCCCGAGCCTCATCCTCGACGATGGTGGCGATGCGACGATGCTCGTCATCAAGGGCACCGAGTTCGAGGCACTGGGCGAGATCCCGGCCTTCGACCCGAAGAACGACTCTGAGGAGTGGGGAGTGATCCTCGACCTTCTGCGCCAGACGATCGCCGTGGATCCGAAGCGCTGGACGAATGTCGGCTTGGGCGTCAAGGGCGTCTCCGAGGAGACGACCACCGGCGTGCACCGGCTCTACGAGATGATGCAGGCGGGGAAGCTCCTCTTCCCGGCGATCAACGTGAACGACTCGGTCACCAAGTCGAAGTTCGACAACCTCTATGGCTGCCGGCATTCGCTGACCGACGGCATCCTCCGCGCGTCGGACGTGATGCTCGCCGGCAAGGTCGCGGTGGTGATCGGTTACGGCGACGTGGGCAAGGGCTCGGCGCAGGCCTTCAAGGGCCAAGGTGCTCGCGTGGTCATCTGCGAGATCGACCCGATCTGCGCCCTCCAGGCGGCGATGGAAGGCTACCAGGTCACCACGCTGGAAGACGTGGTGAAGACCGCCGACATTTTCATCACGTC
>JANNKK010000081.1:0-2694 GCA_031396245.1 Gemmatimonadaceae bacterium | reverse complement strand
ACCGGTCACTCAACCCGGCGAGGAAGGCGGTCGGCAGAGGCTCCCGGGCGGAATCTCCGGACGACGGGAGCGGCGTGTCGCTCACGGACAGGGCGCCCCGGGCACCGAGGCCAGCGCGGAATCCACCGCGGGTTGGATCGGCAATGCCGTACCGGCCCCTCCGCGCCCAGCGCAGAGCGCCGCGCGCGCCTGTGTTCCGCCGATCCCTGTCAGGGCCGAGATCGCCCGCCGACGGTACATCGATCGGTAGGACTCGATCTGCCGGGCGATGACGGCCGGCGTCGGAGCGCTCCCAGGCGGCGCCGTCTGGGCCAAGTGCTGCATCATCGCGCTGACGGCGGTGATGTGAGCGGGAGGCGGCCCGTCGAGCAGGATCGCTCGCAACCGTGGCACTGCCGCATCTCCGTACGCGACGACGCGCTCCCTTTCGTGCGCCAGGCAGTCGATGCACTGCATCCACGAATAGACCGCGCCGTCCACCTGCTGCTGCGTCGCCGGATCGGTGCAGGCCACGAGCATGAGGAGTGGCAGGAAGCGCCTCAGCATGGGGCGACCCCCGTCGCCTTCACCTTGACCGTGATCGGAGCGAACGAGCCATCCACATAAGCGCGGACGATCGCCGTCCCCGGCGCGACCCCGGTGAACTTCCCCTTCAAGTTGTCGTTCCACGGGTACGTCGTCGACGCGTCGACCACCCGCACGATCCCGGGCGAGAGGCTCACCCAGAGCCGGCTCCCGCGGGAGGTGTACAGCGGGCCCTGCGAGAAGGTCGCGTCGACGGTCACGCTGGTGCCGACGCACACGTCGATTGCGGTCACGTCGGGCGTGACGGTGCACGCCTTGATCGCGGTCGATTCGATGAGCGTTCCCTCGCGCGGGATATCAATGCTGAGCGCCGGACAATCCGGATTGGACGCGGTCTCCGGACAGGTGCAGGCACTGATGATCGGTGCGACAGGCGTCAGGAAGCGCTCGCGCAGCGTCGAGCCGTCCGTTGCCGACGGCCGATTGAGCCACGACTCCGCGTTCAGGTGCATCTGCGCGACCTGGCCGACCGAGAGGTGCTGTTGGGTCGCCGGCACTCCGTAGGCCGCCATCACGTTCAGCTCGAGCCCGTCCGAGGAGCGGTACGCGCCGATGTACTCCTCGCTATGCCCCCAGTCGGGACGAGAGAGCCCCAGTGCGTGACCGACCTCGTGCACCAGCGTGAATGGCGGCTGGTTGTCGGCATCGATGAAGATGATCTCCGGTGCGTCGGACGTGCCGCAGGAATAGCCGGCCTTCTCTCCCCCGTCCTCGCCGAGCACCTCGGCCAAGTAGTAGATGTTGATGCGGCCCGACGAGTAGTACGCCGAGCCACGGATGGCGGCCGCGTCGGCGCAGTAACCGTCCAGCAGGTCGCGCGCCGAGGCGTCGAAGATGATCTGCGGCTCGGCGGTCGGGTCGACGTCATCGACGAGCTCGACGCCGGAGAAGCTCACGTCGAGGACACTGCGCGCGGTCGAGAGATGGGAGGTGCGGATGTACTCGGTCAGGTCGGCCCGCTCGGTCGCGTTCAAGCCCGCCACGGCAACGAGGATCCGCACCGGTAACTTCAGCTTCGTTGGTGGGAGTGCCACCGCGACCACGTCACTCATCGCCCCGGTCCAGGGCAGCGTTGCCGCAGTGTTCCGATAGACTGGCGCGCGATCGGCGGCGAGCAGCAGCAGGGCGACGTGACAGGGTGCGCTGGCGACGTCGGTGAGCGTCGCATTGCCCGGCACGATGACGCTCCCAGTCCCGGTGAGCGGAGGCAGAAGGTCGTCGCGGCACTCAGCCGCACCCGTCTCTTCCAGCCCGAAATCCGGGACAGCGATCAACGCGGCGGACGGGACGTCGGCCATGATCCTGTCGAAGCAGGCCAGCGTGAAGGTGACCGACGACGTGGCGCCCGAGGTGACCGTCACGGTCTGCGTCGCCTCCGGGCACCCGATGCGGCGAATCGTGACAAGATGTGTGTTGGGCTGCACTTTCAAGAGTGCGCGCCCGCTCGCGTCGGTGACGGCAGCCACACCCTCCTCGAGGACGAGCACCTGCACGTTCCCGACGCCCACTCCCGCGCTATTGAGAACAGTCGCATCGATCTTGCCCAACGCTGCTTCTGTCTCAGGCGCCGCTGTTCCGGCGGAGAGGGAAACCACCACAGCGAGCCCGAGCATCGCTCGGCGGAGCGCGACTGTCTGCTGCATGTTCCTCTCCGCGGGCACGCTCCTCTCGATGGAAGACTGCCGGTGTGAGAGGCGCCCCCGCAGGGGCCCGGTCCGCGCGCCAATAGTGGTCCTTCCGGGACCGGACCGCAACTGAACGCCGCCGTGACCGAGCGGGGGTGACCGGCGCTAGGTTCAACGCGATGCGACACGCCCTCCACGGCGCCCAGCACCGATTGCCCGCTGCCCTCGCAGCGGCTGTCCTTGGATTGGGAACTCTCTCCTGCTTCGGGGAGGGGATCTTCGGCCCGGGGGACCCGGCCGTCAGCATCGAATTGTCTGCCGCCGAGGGACGCGTCGTGGTGGGCGTCGACAAGACGCTCCGGCTTAGCGTCTCGGGCACGAGCGCCAGGGGCCTCGCGGGCGTGGTCGGACCAGTGACCTGGTCCAGCGACCAGCCGGAGATCGCAACCGTGTCGTCGAAAGGACTGGTGACCGGGAAACAAGT
>JANNKK010000067.1:0-4975 GCA_031396245.1 Gemmatimonadaceae bacterium | reverse complement strand
GCACCCGCGGGGCTACCGCAACACCGAGGCGATGGCCCGCAACCGGGCGATCCGCGACGAGGTCGCAGCGAAGCGCCTTACGCGGGCGCAGGTCGGACTCGACCGGCACCTTGGCGCGGCCGGGAGCCGGGCCTGAGGATCCTCATCGTCAACTCGGTCGCGCTGAACGTCGGCGACGCGGCGATCCTGCAGGGGGAGATCGTCGCCCTTCGCGAGGTCTTCGGCGAGCACGCTTCTTTGACGATCGAGGTGGCGGAGCAGTCGCCGGCCGTGGCCCGACGACTCTACCCGACGGTCGCGTTCTTCGCCGGCCTGCATCCGCGCCACGCGCACTGGCCGCGGTGGCGGCTCAACGGGATCGTGCCGAGCCTCCGCAAGCGACGCACCTCGCTCGCCGTGCGGCTCCTCCCGCGGGCGCGGTGGCTCGCGCGACTGATGCTGAGCGCCGAGCAACGCGCACATCTCGACCGGATGGCGGCAGCCGACGTGGTCGTCGCGACGGGGGGCACCTACTTCGTCGAGCACTACGACTTCACCGCCAAGGCCGACGAGCTCCTCGCCGCCCAGGCGCTTGGCAAGCCGACCTTCCTCTTCACGCAGTCG
Organism: Gemmatimonadaceae bacterium; assembly: GCA_031396245.1. GTDB lineage: Bacteria > Gemmatimonadota > Gemmatimonadetes > Gemmatimonadales > Gemmatimonadaceae > Pseudogemmatithrix. The sequence continues at coordinate 4,372 of JANNKK010000067.1, read as the reverse complement.
ATGGGGCCGTTCCAGAAGGAGAAGAACCGCCGCGTGATGCGCCGGATCGTCGCCGGGAGCGCTGGCGTGTTCGTGCGCGACGAGAGAACGCGCCGCAATCTTGCGGACGCGGGTGCCGACGAGGGGAGGGTGAGCGTCCACGCCGATGCGGCGTTCGCCCTCGCGGACCCTCGGCCGAGAGCCGCGCCGCCTCTGCGGCACCGGGCTGCGATCTCGGTACGCAGCTGGTCGCACTTCCGGGACGGGAGCGCCCCCGATGCGCGCGAGCGCTACCGCCGGGCGGTGGCCGATGCCGCGCGAACGCTCGCGCGCGAACGCTCGCGCGCGAAGGGTGGGAGGTCGTCTTCCTCTCGACCTGCCAGGGCGTGCCCGAGTACTGGACCGACGACTCGCGGTTCGCCGCCGAGCTCGCGGAGGAGCTGCTGGCGGGTGAGCCGAACATCCGCGTGGACCGTGCCTTCCGCACGCCGACCGAGCTGGCGGACGAACTCCGCGGATTCGACGTCGCGATCGCGACGCGGATGCACTTCGCCATCCTTGCGCTCTGTGCGGCGACGCCGGTGGTCGCGATCGCCTATGAGTTCAAGTCGCGGGAACTGCTGCGTGGGATGGGGCGTGAGGAATGGGCGTTCGACATCGAGGAGGTCGCGGGGGAGTCGCTGGTGCGCGCGACGAAGGAAGCGCTCGCCGGGGGCGACGCGCTCCGTTCCGCGATCGCCGAACAGGTCCACGCCTATCGCGCCGACGCAGTGCACGTCGCGCACCTGATCCTCGAGGGAGTGGGCGGCGCGAAGGTCCGGAGGAGCCGGTGATGGTGCGGCCGACCGCGATCGTCTTCCGCAAACGGATCCTGCCCTGGTCGGAGACATTCATCGCCGCGCAGACGGGGGCGATGACGCGGTATGCCCCGGTGCTCGTCGGGTACTCGCGCGATCCGGGCGGCGCCGCCTATCTCGTCGGCCGCCCGCAACTCCTGCTCGAGGATCACAGTGCCTTCCCGGCGCTCGAGAAGCTCCTCCTCAAGTCGGCCGGCCGCGCCCCCCGCCGCTGGCTCAAGGCGATCGCGGCCACGAACCCGGTGATCCTGCACGCGCACTTCGGGTCGAGCGCGCTCCCGGCGAGCCGGATCGCCCGCGCGCTCGGCGTGCCGCTCGTGGTGACGTATCACGGGATGGACATCACTGTGGCGGCGCGGACCGAAGCCGAGCGGGAGCGGAGGCGACGCGCGTTCGCGGCGGCCGATCGGGTGATCGCGGTCTCGGATTTCATCGCGGCGGCGCTGCGTTCAGCAGGATGCCCCGAGGGGAAGATCACGCGGCACTACATCGGCGTCGACACGGCGCGCTTCACGCCGGGCGACGAGGCTCGCTCAGAGGGCGAGGTCCTCTTCGTCGGTCGGCTGGTCGAGAAGAAGGGTGTGATCCATCTCGTGCGGGCGATGGCGGAGGTACGGCGCACGCTGCCCGGCGCGTCACTCATCGTCGCCGGCGACGGGCCGCTGCGCGCGCCGCTCGAGGCGGAGTGCACCCGACTCGGCGTGCCGGCGCGCTTCCTCGGCGTGCAGACGCCCGAGCAGGTGCAGGCACTGATGCGCAGGGCGGCGGTGCTCGCCGGCCCGAGCATCGCCGACTCGCGGGGCAACGCCGAGGGACTCCCGATCACCTTCCTCGAGGCGCAGGCGTGCGGCTTGCCGCTCGTGGTGTCGACGAGTGGCGGAACGGGGGAGGGCGTGCTGCACGGAACGACCGGGCTCCTCTTCGATCCGGGCGACGAGGGGGCGCTCGCGGCGCACCTCACGACTTTGCTCGGTGACGCATCGCGACGGGCGAGCATGGGGGACGCTGCGCGCCGGCACATCCTCGCGCGGTTCGATCTCGCCCGGCAGACGTCGGCGCTTGAATCGCTCTACGACGAAGTCCGCCGCGCGCGCTGAGCCCGACGACCACGGCTCACCACGAAGACACGAAGCGCACGAAGGGTGCACGAAGGACCTCAACCGCAAGAACTAGGGGAACGACAGCGCGTCACTCCGTCGTTCCCCCTTGATTCAGCTGTTGCAGTCCTTCGTGCACCCTTCGTGTTCTTCGTGTCTTCGTGGTGAGCAGTACTCGGTCAGCGGATGCCTAGTCGACCTGGAGCACCGCGAGGAACGCCTCCTGCGGGATCTCCACCGACCCGACCTGCTTCATCCGCTTCTTCCCTTCCTTCTGCTTCTCGAGGAGCTTGCGCTTCCGCGAGATGTCGCCGCCGTAGCACTTGGCGAGCACGTCCTTCCGCAGCGCCTTGACCGTCGTCCGCGCGATCACCTTCTGCCCGATCGCCGCCTGGATCGCGACCTCGAAGAGCTGTCGCGGGATCAGCTCCTTCAGCTTGTCGGCGATCTTCCGCCCCCAGTCGTACGACTTGTCGGTGTGCGTGATCACCGAGAAGGCGTCGATCGCCTCGCCATTGATCAGCATGTCGAGCCGCACGAGGTCGCTCTTCCGGTAGCCGAGGATCTCGTAGTCGAGCGAGGCGTACCCGCGCGTCAGCGACTTCATCTTGTCGAAGAAGTCGAGGATGATCTCGGCGAGCGGGAACTCCCAGTCGATCTCGACGCGCGCGGTGTCGATGTAGTGCATCCCCTTGTACTCGCCGCGCCGGTCGGTACCGAGCTGCATGATCGCACCGATGTATTCGGCGGGGACCATGATCCGCGCCTTCACGTACGGCTCCTCGACCGAGTCGATCACGGTGCTTGGCGGCATCAGTGCCGGGTTCTCGACCAGCACCTCGGTCCCGTCGGTGAGGTGCACGTGGTACTCGACGCTCGGCACCGTCGTGACGAGATCCAAGTCGAACTCCCTCTCGAGACGCTCCTGGACGATCTCCATGTGAAGGAGGCCGAGGAATCCGCAGCGGAAGCCGAAGCCGAGCGCGGTCGAGGACTCGGGGAGGTACTGGAGCGAGGCGTCGTTGAGCTGGAGCTTCTCGAGGGCGTCGCGCAGGTCCTCGTACTGTTGTGTGTCGGTCGGATAGACGCCGGCGAAGACGAACGACTTCACCGCCTGGTAGCCGGGGAGGGCCTCGGCCGCCTTGTTCTCGGCGTCGAATATCGTGTCGCCGGCGCGGGTCTCCTTCACGCTCTTCACGCTCGCGACCACGTAGCCGACCTCGCCGGCCGTGAGCGCGGGCGTCGGCACCTGCCGTAGCTGGTTGTAGCCCACTTCGTCCACCTCGTAGACCGACTCCGAGGCGCCGAAGGTGATCTTCGTTCCCTTCTTGAGCACTCCGTCCACCACGCGGACGCTCGGGATCGCGCCGCGGTACTTGTCGTAGTACGAATCGTAAATGAGCGCGCGGAGCGGCTTGTTCACGTCGCCGCGCGGCTGCGGCACTCGAGCGACCACCGCCTCGAGGAGTTCGGGGATGCCGAGCCCCTCCTTCGCGCTCACGAGGAGGATCTCCTCCGGCTTGCACCCGAGGAGGTCCACGACCTCCTTGCGACGCTTCTCCGGTTCAGCGCCGGGGAGGTCGATCTTGTTCAGGATCGGGATGATCTCGAGCCCCGCCTCCATCGCGAGGAAGAGGTTCGAGAGGGTCTGTGCCTGGATCCCCTGCGACGCATCGACCACGAGGATGGCCCCTTCGCAGGCGGCGAGAGAGCGCGAGACCTCATAGGTGAAGTCGACGTGCCCCGGCGTGTCGATCAGGTTGAGCTCGTAGGTCGTGCCGTCCTTCGCGTCGTACGACATCCGCACGGCGTTGAGCTTGATCGTGATCCCGCGCTCACGCTCGAGGTCGAGGGTGTCGAGGACCTGCGCCTTCATCTCGCGCTTCTCGAGCATCCCCGTCGCCTCGATCAGCCGGTCGGCCAGGGTGGTCTTCCCGTGGTCGATGTGGGCGACGATGCAGAAGTTGCGGATGAGGGACGGCGGAGTCACGGAGCGGGATGCGGGGAGGCGACGGCGAGCAGGAAAGCTAGTGGCTCGCCGTCACCTCACGAAGGGCAGGACCCTCCGCTCCCCACGTGTTCCCGAGCCTCGTTACGGCACCACGACCGTGCGATCCAAGTTCCGGTAGGCGCCGGTCGCATCCATCACGGAAAGCCGGACGATGTACGTTCCGGCGGCGGCATAGGTCTTCGTCGCAATCACCACGTTGGCTAGGGTCGTGTTGTCGCCGAAGTGCCACTGCCGCACGGTGATCCCGACGTCATCGGTCGAGGCACTCGAGTCGAAGGTGCAGGTCCGCCCCGTGCAGCTGAACGAGAACTGAGGGACCGGCGGCTGGTTCACCGGCGGCGACGTTACGCTGACGGACTGCGTGCTCGTTGCCGTGAGCCCGCCGCCGTCGGTGACAGTCAGGGTGACCTGGTAGGTGCCGGCGGCCC
>JANNKK010000063.1:0-9535 GCA_031396245.1 Gemmatimonadaceae bacterium | reverse complement strand
ACGAGCAAGGCGACACCGGTGATCCCGATCCGCGCGATCGACCCCAAGCCCTCGGCATCGCGGGTCGGCAATCACGAGTCCCCGAGCGCCGACCCTGGCCGATCGCACGGCGAGCCGCCGAGCGCTCCGAGCCGGGCCCTGCGCCCGACCCTTGACGCGCTTCGGCTCGCGTTCGAGCAGACGCCCGGCGACACGCGGCGCGCCATCGCCTACTCGACCGCGCTCGAGAAGAAGGGGGATGCCGAGGCGGCGCTGACGGTGCTCGACAAGGCCGCTTCCGCCGGAGCCGAGGCCTTCGCCGTCACCTGCGCCCGGGCGAGCGCCCTCGGGGCGCGGCTCAAGTACGACGACGCCGAGCAGATGATCAAGCGGGCGGCGAAGCTGCGCCCGGAGGCGGCCGAGGTGCTGCTGCAGACCGGGATCCTGGCCTCGCGGCGTGGGAAGTGGCGCGAGGCGGTCGGACCACTTCAGGCCGGCGTGGCGCTCTCCCCGGACAACGCCACAGCACACTACTTCATCGGCGAAGCCCTGAACCACACCGACGACCTCGCGGGCGCGCTCGCCGCGTACCAGCGCGCCTCCGAGCTCGAGCCCGACCATTGGCGCGCGCTCAAGGGAGTCGGGATCGTGCTCGACCGGCTCGGCCGCTCCACCGAGGCGGCCGCCTTCTACCGACGGGCGCGCGACGCCCAGCGCGGGTGATGGAGTTCATCCACCCTGCGCCGCGGCGCGGCCGGCAGCGGCGGGCCGCCGCCTCACTGATCCTCCTCGCGTGGGGCGCGGGGCTCGTCCTCCTCGTGCAGCGGGAGTTCTTCCGCGAGCGATCGGCCGTCCTCGCCGAAGCGGCGCTGCGACTCGGGCCGAGCACGAGCTTCTATTCGGTCGAGATGGGCGGGAAGCAGATCGGTTTCGCCTCGACGACGATCGACACCTCGACGACGGCGTTCGAGGTCGTCGACTACTTCACCGCCGACCTCCAGGTCGGGGGCCAGGAGTTCCGAGCCACCGCGCGATCGGTGATCACGCTCTCGCGCTCGTTGGCGCTGCGCACGTTCGACGTGCGCGCCGAGACGCCGGTCGCACCGATGACGGTGATCGGCGCGGCAGAGGGGGATTCGGTCGTCCGGTTCGTGATGCAGGTGCCGGGGCAACCGAGCGACACGCAGCGCCTCCGCGTCTCCGGGCCGATCCTCCTGCCGACGCTCATCCCGGCGGCGGCGATCCTCGTCGGGGACCCGAAGGTCGGGAAGCGGATCACGATCGCGAGTTTCGATCCGGCGACGATGGGCGCGAAGGACCTGCACCTCACCTTCGAGGCCGAGTCCCTCTTCTCGCTGGTCGACAGCGCCCGATACGATTCGACCTCGAAGATGTTCGTGGCGGCGCTGATCGACACCGTGCGGGCGTGGAAGATCGTGGGCGAGGGCGGCGACGGATTCAGCGGGTGGGTCGATGCGCAGGGACGGGTCGTGCAATCGACGCAGGCCGGCGGCATCACCCTCAAGCGGATCGCGTACGAGATCGCGTTCGAGAACTGGCGACGGGCGCGTGATGCGCGCCTCGCCGCGGGCGGCCGGACGGTCAGTGGAGCGGAAGGGGACGTGCTGGAGGGCACGGCGATCGCGGCCGGGGCGCTCCCGGGGCGCGACGGTCCCTCGAGGATACGGGTGCGCCTCTCCGGCGTGCCCCTCACCCGCTTCGACCTGCAGGGGGGCCGTCAGCATTTCCGGCGCGACACGCTGACGATCGAGCGCGAGCCGGAACGGATGCTGGCCGCCTCGTGGGCGCTCGCCGGCACCGGCCCCGACTTCCGGCGCTTCTATGCGGCCGAGCTGCAGTCGGAGCCGCTCCTGCAGTCGAACGACCGCGAGATCATCGCGTTGGCGGTGCGACTCGCGGGGAACGAGCGCGATCCGCGCGTCGTCGCCGAACGGATCAACCGATGGGTGCACGATTCACTCGAGAAGGTGATCACGGTGAGCATCCCGAACGCGGTGCAGGTGCTGCGCTCGCGGCGGGGCGACTGCAACGAGCACACGCAGCTCTTCACCGCGCTGGCACGCGCCGTCGGCATCCCGACCAGGATCGCCACCGGACTCGCGTACGTGAACGGCAAGTTCTACTACCACGCTTGGCCCGAGATCCACCTGCGCCAGTGGACCGCGGTCGACCCGACCTTCGGCCAGTTCCCCGCCGACGCCGCGCACCTGCGTTTCGTCTCGGGCGGACTCGCCCGGCAGGGGGAGCTGCTCCAACTGGTCGGCAACCTGCGTATCGAGGTACTCGAAGCCCGATGATCGAGATCCTGCAGCTCACCAAGCGGTACGGTGACTTCACCGCCGTCGACGCGATCGACCTCGTGGTGCCCCGTGGCGAACTCTTCGGCTTCCTCGGGCCGAACGGCGCCGGCAAGACGACGACCCTCCGGATGATCGCCGGGATCCTCAAGCCGACCGCGGGGACGATCCGCGTCGCCGGCGTGGACATGGCGGCCGACCCGATCACCGCCAAGGCGAAGCTCGGGTTCATCCCCGACCGTCCCTTCATCTACGAGAAGCTGACCGGCGCGGAGTTCCTGCGGTTCGTCGCCGGGCTCTATGACCAGCAGGGCGAGGAGGTCGAGCACCGAGGGCGCGAACTACTCGCGCTCTTCGACCTCGAGGAGTGGCGCGACGAGCTCGTCGAGAGCTACTCGCACGGGATGCGGCAGAAGCTGATCATCTCGAGCGCCTTCGTGCATCGCCCCGAGGTGATCGTCGTCGACGAGCCAATGGTCGGTCTCGACCCCAAGGCGGCGCGGATCCTGAAGGACCTCTTCCGCGAGTACACGCGGCGCGGCCACACGATCATCTTCTCGACCCACACGCTCGAAGTGGCCGAGTCGCTCTGCGACCGGCTCGCGATCATCGTGAACGGGAAGATCAGCGCGTATGGCACGATGACCGATCTGCGGCGGGACCTGCAGGGCGGCGGCCGCGGCCTCGAGGAGATCTTCCTGCGACTCACCGGCGAGAACGCGGCGCGGAACCTGGTCGATGTCCTCGACGCCTGAGGCCTACGCGGCGCTGCCGCCGCGGGTGAGCGGGAGCCTGCGGACGGTCCAACGGCTCCCCGACCCGCCGCTGCTGCACCTGCTGCTCCCGAAGTGGCTCACTGCCCGCGCCCGCGCGATGCAGGGGGAGAAGGGACGCGGCGCCCGGTTCGCGATCCTCGGTACCGTGGGCGTGCTCTTCTGGGCGCTCGTCTTCGGAGTGCTCTGGCGACTCCTCACGTACTTCCGCGGCGTCGAGGAGATCGGCCAGCTGCTCGCGGGCAAGCTGCTCGGGCTCATCCTGCTCGGCTTCACATCGATCCTGTTGCTCTCGAACGTGATCACGGCGCTCTCGAGCTTCTTCCTCGCGAAGGACCTCGACATGCTCGTCTCGGCGCCGGTGGACTGGCTGCGGCTGTACGGCGCGAAGCTGCTGGAGACGGTGATCGCGTCGAGCTGGATGGTGCTGCTCGTCTCGGTGCCGATGTTCTCCGCCTACGGCCTGGTCTACGACGGCGGCCTCGCGTTCCCGTTCCTCGTCGTCGCGATGATGGTGCCGATGTTCATCATCCCGGCGGTGGTTGGGAGTGCGGTGACGCTGACGCTGGTGAACATCTTCCCGGCGCGTCGCACGCGCGACATCCTCTCGGTGATCGCGGTGCTCACGGCGGGCGGGATCGTGCTGCTGTTCCGGCTCATTCGACCCGAGCAGCTGGCGCGCCCCGAGGGGTTCCGTTCCCTGATCGACTTCATCTCGGTGCTCCGCACGCCGACCTCGCCGCTGCTGCCGAGCGAGTGGGTGCAGAAGGCGACGATGGGATTCCTCCGCGGCGAGCCGGATTGGCTCGCGCTCTACCTGCTCTGGACGACCGCCGCGGCGGCCGTCGTGCTCGGAGCGCTGCTGCACCGCTGGCTCTATCTCGATGGCTTCAGCAAGGCGCAGGAGAGCGCGCAGAAGTTCGTGAAGAGTGGTGGACTGGGAATGCGCCTCGGGCACTGGATCCTCGCTCCGTTCGGCACGCTCAAACGCGAGCTCGTGCTCAAGGAACTGCGGCTCTTCTTCCGCGACACGACGCAATGGTCGCAGCTGATCCTGCTCGCGGTGCTCGTGGTCGTCTACGTGTTCAACATCAAGTACCTGCCGCTGCGCGGCGAGGGGATCACGTTCTTCCTGGTGAACGTGGTGCCGTTCCTCAACCTCGTGCTGGCCGGGTTCGTGCTCGCGTCGATCGCGGCGCGTTTCATCTTTCCCGGCGTCTCGCTCGAGGGACGCACCCTTTGGCTGCTCCGGTCGAGTCCGATGCAGGTGCGCGACCTGCTCTGGGCGAAGTTCTGGGTGGGGACGCTGCCCCTGCTGATCCTCGCGATCGCGATCGTTGGCGTGACGGACTACATGCTGCAGGTCAGCGACTTCATGTTCTTCGTCTCGGTGGCGAGCATCACCCTGCTCACCTTCGCGCTCTCGGGACTCGCGATCGGGTTCGGGACGATGTTCCCGCAGTTCGAGACCGAGAACGCGGCACAGATCCCGACGAGTTTCGGCGGGCTGCTCTACATGATGTCATCGGTCGTGGTGATCGGGGGCGTGGTGATCCTCGAGGCGGTGCCGGTCTATGACTACCTGTCGGCGAAGCTCGTCGGCGGCTCGGCCGACCCGACGCGGATGATCGTCTGGTTCTCGGGCGCCGCGCTGCTCTGCATCGCGGCGACGCTGGTCCCGATCCGCCTCGCGCTCACCCGACTCGAGGCGGTGGAACGATGACCCGGATCAACGCGGCGAACGAGACCGACATCCCGATGCTCCTCTCGCTCAACAACCGCTACGCGGCGTCGGGACTGACCCTGACGCGTTCGCCAGAGTTCGCCGCGAACCACCTCGCGGACTATCGGGTGCTGCGGGACGCGACCGGGGGGATCCTCGGGTGCGTGGCGCTCGATGAGTACTCGCCGTCGGTGGCCGAGATCATCTCCCTCGCGGTCGATCAGGATGCGCACGGGCTCGGGCATGGCCGCGCGCTGATCGCCGCCGCGGTCGACCTCGCCCGGACCCGCGGCCACCTCGAGCTCTTCGCGGTGTCGTACTCCGACGAGCTCTTCCTCTCCTGCGGCTTCGAGCGGGCGCCGCTCGCTACCTACCCCGAGAAGATCTCACGGTATGCGAAGGTGGATCGCACAGAGATCGAGGTGGGCGAGAAGCACTGCTTCGCGCGGCGGCTGACCTAGCCCTGCATCAGCTGGAAGAGCACCGGCACCGCGCCGATCACCCAGACGGCGACCGCGGCTCCCATCGCCTTGCCGCGCGGGATCTTGCCGACGACCGCGAGCCCGATCCCGATCAGCGCCGTCTGCCAGAGCATGAAGAGGTCGAAGCGCGAGAGCAAGCCGAGCACCGCCATCGAGGTGGTGTCGGGGTCGAAGAAGCGCGCCGGGCTGATGGAGAACTTGAAGATCCCCCGGATGGTGGTCGCATCCATCATCAGGCCCTGGACCGCGATGAGGACGATGCCCACCAGGCGCGGCACGAAGGACCAGGTCGCGACCATCAGCGCGTCGCCGTAGCTCGAGGTGGCGCCGAAGATCTTGCCGGCGAGCCAGACGCAGAGCCCGACGAGGAGGAAGTAGATCGGCAAGCCGATCGCGATCCCGTAGGTGAACGAGAAGGACATCCAGGAACGCATCGGCGACATCTGCTCGGCGGTCATCGCCGGATTCTTCTCGATGATCTTCGCGATCTGTCGGTCGATCTCCCCGTCGATCGCGCCCTGCATCGGGCCGCGGTTCGCGTAGGCGAGGACGAGCGCGAGGACCGTGAAGATCACGATCGTGAGGAAGACCCCGCGATCGAGCCGGCGCGCGAACACCTTCGCCGGCGCGCCGAAGATGTCGATCAGGTCCTCGAAGAAGGAGGCCTTCTCGGGCTGTGGGGTGACGGGGGCGTCCACGGTCTCCGGCATCGTCCGCTCGCAGGCTTGGGGTGGGGTCTAGCCGCCCCAAGTCTGCGAGCCCGCCACGGATCGCGCAATCAGTCCGGCGTCAGCCCGTCGCGCTCCCGGGGCGCGGACGACGCGGCATCGGGCGTTCGCGCGTCTGGCCGCCGGGCATCTGACGCTCGCGCATCTGACCACCGGGCATCTGGCGTCCGCGCATCTGGCCGCCGGGCACTTGGCGTCCGCGCATCTGCCCCTCGCGGAGGCCGCGCTGGCGGCCCCGCTCCTCGGCCCGCATCTCGCGCAGCTTCTGGCGCTGCGGCTCGGTGAGGATCCGCTCGGCCGCGGCCATCGATGTCGAATCGCGGCGGCGGGCCTGCTCGAGTTGCGGCCGCATCGCCTCCATCTGTGAACGCATCGCGGTCCTGACGGAGTCCCGCGAAGCGGCGCCGAGGTCGGCCCGCTCCCGCATCATCGAATCGCGCTGCGATCGCATTCGCGCCTGGACGGTGCGACGCTCAGCGTACTGGAGCCTCTCGAGGGAGTCGAGCTGGACGAGTTGCCTCGCGGTGAGGTCGAGTTCGCGTCGCGCATTGAGGATGTGGGTCACACCGGCCGGCGGTCCCATCGGGGGCTGCGTCGGCGGCGCGGGGGGCTGCGCCAGCGCGAGACCCGGGAGGGCGATCGCGGCGGCGACGAGCAAGGGAGTGAGTGTACGGATCTGGCGTGCCATCGTTCGGGCTCCTGAAGGAGGATACGGTGGGGGCACCGTGATGCAGGGGAGACGCCGCCCGCGGTCCGCCGTTAAGATGTAGCGATGCCGTTCCACGACCGCCCGAGATTCCCCCACGGCTTCCGCTGCGCGAGCCGGAACGTCGGGCTCAAGCCCACGGCGAAGGACCTCACGGTCTTCGTGAGCGACGTGGAAGCGGCGGCGGCGGCGGTCTTCACACGCAATCACTTCCCCGGCGCGCCGATCCTGCTCGGACGTGAGACGCTCCGGGCGGGACGGCTGCGCGCGATCGTGGCCAACAGCAAGGTGAGCAACGTCGCCACCGGAGCGCAGGGACTCGCGAACGCGCGTCGGATGGCCGCCGCCGCCGCGGCCGAGCTCGGGACGACCGCCGACCGCATCCTCGTGAGTTCGACCGGAGTGATCGGGGTCCAGCTGCCGATCGAACGGATCGAAGCTGGGATCCGGGGGATCACTTCAGAACTGCAGGATGACCCTCTCGTCGGCGCAGAGGGGATCATGACGACCGACACGCACCCCAAGGCGCTCTCCACGAGCGTGGGTGCGGCGACGATCACGTGGGTCGCGAAGGGTTCGGGGATGATCGAACCGAACCTCGCGACGATGCTCGCCTACATCTTCACCGACGCCGCGTTGAATGGGGCGACGCTCGACCGGATGCTGCGCGTGGCGGTGGAGGCCTCGTTCAATCGCCTGAGCGTCGACACCGACACGAGCACGTCGGACACCTGCGCGATCCTCGCGAACGGACTCGCCGGACCGGTGAATAAGACGGCGTTCCTTGCGGCACTCATCGCCGGATGCGTCCGGATGACGGAGATCCTCGGTCGCGATGGGGAGGGAGCCGAGCACCTGATCCGCGTCGCGGTGCGCGGCGCCAAGGATGACGCCGAGGCGCGGCGGATCGCAAAGGCCGTCGTCAACTCGCCGCTCGTGAAGACGATGGTGCACGGCGCCGACCCGAACGTCGGGCGCCTCTTGATGGCCGTTGGGAAGTGCGCCGAGTGCACTGTGAACCCGGCGACCACCGACGCCTGGATCAATGGACATCAGGTCGTCGGCGGCGGCGAGCGCCTCCCCTTCGACGACACGGTAGTGCGCGAGAGACTGAAGGCGGAGGTGGTGGACCTGGAGGTCGCGCTCGGCGTGGGCGCCGGGACGGGGTCGGCGTATGGCTGCGACCTCACCAAGGGATACGTCGAGGAGAACGCCTCGTATTACTCGAGCTGAGGCGTCGTTCGCGCCCGCTCAGTCGCGCGAGGCCTCGAGGCGGGCATGGTCCCGCTTCTGTGCGTCGGAGAGGAGCCTCGTCACGAACCGCTGACCTTCGGAGACGCGTTCCATCTCGACGGCGATGGTGTCGACCGCCTGTTCGAGACGCGCGAGGCGCTCGGCGTTCTCCCGTTCGATCGCCGACTCGTGCTTGGTCAGACTGCCGCGACGCCAGATCGCGCGCGCCATCGTCAGGGCGATCGGGGCGAGGACGAAGAGCGTGAAGAGGATGCCGATCGGCGTGAGATTCATGTTGAGACTCTGGAAGGGGCCACCGTCGAACGGACTGCCAGTGCCCTGGATGGTCGTCCGAGACCGCGCGAGGAACTCGCCGGTGAGGGCAATGTCCTGCTCGATCCTCAGGATCCGCGCGTCGAGCAGATCAATGCGCGCCTGAAGGCCGGGGCGGGCGTCGGGAACCGCCGTGCGGAGATCCTTGGCCAGTTCCTCGCGCCGATTGGCGGCGGAGATGAGCTGATCGGAGAGATCCGAACGGGCTTCGATCAGTGCGCGAAGCTCCGACGCCGTCGTCGGCATCGTGAACGTGCCGGAGGGAGCCGGCGTCGGCGCGGGCGCGCCCGGCGCAACGACCGCCTGTGGCGCAGTCGGTGCTGGCGTGTTCTGGACCGCGGACTGTTGCATACCCAAGTCTACGTCGGTCGGGGAGCGCCGGTGTCAGACCGTGGTGCGCGGGCCGCGACGCCACCAGAGATACGCCGGGATCCCGGCCGCGAGCACCAGGGTGCCGCGCAACGCGTTCCAAGGATTCGAGACGATCGCGCCGAGCACCACAGAGGCGGCCGCCAGCAGGAAGAGTCCCGTGCTCCAGCTTCCGGCTTTTGTTCTTTGGACGCTCGATGAAAAGCCGATCGGTCAAGTCCTAGGCCGATCGGTTTTTATGATTTTGTCTTGTTTCTTGAGTCTTTTGGTTCGCCTTGTCGAGGTTTGGTCGAGGGTCTACATTCCCAAGTCTTGTCCTTCCTAAATGTCTTCAATCAAGCTCCAATATCATCACTTTTGGCATGAGAACGCCAACATCTGTCACGAGAGATATGAAACGGAGTAATATCGACATATAGACATAAATGTACATAAACATGTATACAATGCACGACTTAGGACTAGAAATGATACACGAATGATCGTAAAATACATGCATGGAATGAGTGTATCAAACATCCCCAAACCTAACATTTGCTTGTCCTCAAGCAAATCAGAATCAGAATCACTCATAAGACTTTTCGACTCCTAAAGACTCAAATCATATACAACAACAAGTCGATCTTAAATGAATAACAATCTTTAAGCACGGATGACCATTGAACTTGATTCACAAATAAAAACATCTGATGCCACTGAATATTTATGTACAATCACAAGAGGGGTAAGGAGAAGAAAGTTGGATTGGTCGTGTGTCGGCTAAGACATAGGTAGAGGTCTAAGGTTTCTCGGAGAATATATCTAAGCTTGGTTAGACCGAGTGTAACTTCTTAACTCTCTTAGCTCTTAACCCTTACTTTCATTTTCTCACCATTGATTTTCCTTTAAAGG
>JANNKK010000060.1:0-3395 GCA_031396245.1 Gemmatimonadaceae bacterium | reverse complement strand
GATCCCCACCCTTGTTCAAGATCACGAACAGCGCCGCCGCAGCGATTCCCACCGTCCCGACGGCGCCGAACACGACCGCCTTGTTCATCCCCGCCTTCACCGGCACCTGCGCCGGTGCGCTCGCGGGCCTCTTCGCCGGTGCCGCTGGCGCCTGCATCGCCTCCGTCTTGCTGCTCGGCCGCGCCACGCGGGTCTGCGGCACCGACTGCTTCGACGCCGCCACCGCATTCAGCATCTGCGTCCCCGCTTCGATCGCCTGAGTCATCGGCATATCGGCGATCGCCGCCGAGAACTCGCGCCCGAACTGCGCCGCGCTCTGGTAGCGCTCATTCGCATCGCGCGCGAGGGCCTTGTCCATCGTCGCCTGCAGCCCGGCCGGCCAATCGAAGTCGGGCTTCACCTCGGCCAGGCTCCGCGGCTTGTCGGTGAGGCGCATGATCATCGCCTCCTGCGCCGAGTCCGAGGCGAAGGGGAGGCCACCGGTGAGGCAGTTGAAGGCGACGAGCCCCATCGAGGAGATGTCGCTCCGGCCGTCGAGCTTGTCGCCGGCGAGCTGCTCGGGGCTCATGTACTCGGGCGTCCCGACGACGAGCCCCGTCTTCGTCACCTTCTGCGCGTCGCTCGAACTCGCCTTGGCGATCCCGAAGTCCACGACCTTCACGAGGTCGGTGCCATCACGGTTCTTCGCGATCATGATGTTGTCGGGCTTCAGGTCCCGATGCACGATCCCCGCGTCGTGCGCGACCTGCAGCGCGTCGGACGCCTGGTGGATGATGCTCGCGCTCCGCGACGGCGGCAGCACCCCTCCCTTCTCGATCAACGACGAGAGCGATTCCCCCTCGATGAACTCCATCGCGAGGTAGATCAGCCCGTCGGGCGTCTCGCCGAAGTCGTAGATGCCGCAGATGTTCGGGTGCGAGAGGCGCGAGGCGTTACTCGCCTCTCGATTGAATCGAGCGATCGCGTCGGGGTCCGTGTTCATCCCCGGGTTCATCACCTTGAGCGCGCTCTTCCGCCCCATCTTCACGTGCTCGGCGAGGTAGACGGTGCCCATCCCCCCCTCGCCCAGCTTCTTCAGGATGTGGTAGCGATCGGCGACCACCGAGCCGAGGAGGTCGGCCTGCGCGTTCGCCGAGCGGAGCGCCGTCCCGTCGCGGGGACAGAAGCGCTCGCTGAGCGGATATTCGGTGCCGCAGGTCGGACAGACCTTCTGGTCGCTCAAATGCTCTCGATCCTCAGCGTCTGGTCACCCATCAGCACGCGCTGGCCCGGCTTCACCGGCCGCTCGCCGCGAACCGCGATCGCGATCCCGTTCCGGCTCCCCAGGTCGAGGACGATGAACTCCAGGTCCTCACTCCGGATCTCGGCGTGCTTGCCGCTCATCGTCTTGTCGTAGGCGAAGAGCCAATCCCCCTCCGACCGGCCGATCACGACGTTCCGCGAGGGGGAAAGGTGACAGTTGTCGCGGGCCGATCCATCGGCACGCAGCTGCTGCATCACCGCGATGTCGGCACTCGGCACCGCCGATCCGAGGCGCCGCGTGGCGTCGGCCTCGGCGGGCTGTGGACCGGGATAGCCGAGGCGCCGGAAGCGAAGGAGCTGCGACCCGACGAGCACCGTGTCGCCGTCCTGCAGCTTGTAGGGGGCATCCTGGAAGAGCCACGTTCCGTTGCGCGAGCCCAGGTCGCGCACATACAACTGTCCGTCGCGGAGCGAGAGCTGGGCGTGTACCGGGCTCATGTACACGTCATCGGGGAACCGCAGTTCGCCGTCGCCGCGCCCGATCGTGGTCTCGGGGCCGGGGAGCACCTCGGTCTTCTTCACGGCTCCAGCGGCATCGAGGATCGAGACCTTCGGGCCGACCGCCGTACCCATCGCCGAGAAGGCGGCGGTACCGGTCGGCGGCGTCGGCGGACTCGTCGTGACCGCGACGCGTGTGCCGCAACGGGCGCAGAAGACATCAACGCCCGGCGTGACGGGGTTCTTGCACGATGAACAGACGGCGGCCGCGCTCGGCGGCGGTGTGGCAATCGTCCTCAATCGGTTGCCGCACTTGGGACAGAACGGCTGCGAGGGGTCGACCGGCGTCGTGCAGAAGGGACAGGCGACCTTGCCAGCTGGGATCGGCGTTGCGACCGGAGGCGGAGGGAGTGGCCGCGCGTTCGGCGTCGCGGCCGACACCCGCGTCGCCGGCACGCCGAACTTCTGCGCCTGATCGGCGTGCTGGACCCCGCCAACGGTCTCGCCCAGCGCAGGAGGTGCCGCACGGGCCGCTCCGGAGGCGGTCATCGGCTTCCCGCAATCGATGCAGAACTTCGATGCGGGGTCGTTGTCGCGACCGCAGAAATCACAGCGGGTCAATGGGATGCGGGGTTCAGGGTACCGCGAATATAGGGGTCCGGGTGAAGGCTGGGGAGGGCGAATCGATGGGCCATTTCGGGGTACATTCTCGGGACCAATGCGCCCTTCACGTCTGGCCTGCTTCGTGTTCTTCGTTCTCTTCGTGCGCTTCGTGGCCGCCGTTGCGGTGGTCGAGGCTCAGGTGAGGCCCGACCTCGAATGGCGCACGCTCGATTCCCCCCACTTCCGCGTGCACTTCTCCCCCGGGCTCGCCCCGCTGGCCGCCCGCACGGTGCGCCACGCCGAGGAGGCGTACCAGCGACTCGCTGAGGTGCTCACGCCGCCGCGGGGGATGATCGACATCGTCGTCGCCGACAACGTCGACTACGCCAATGGCTACGCGAACATCTTCCCCACCAACCGGATCGTGATCTACGCGCGGCCGCCGATGGAGGAGCTCACCCTGCGGAATCACGAGGACTGGAATCGGGTCCTCATCACGCACGAACTCACGCACATCTTCCATCTCGACCGGGCGAAGGGGTGGTGGGGGTTCGCGCAGCGGGTCTTCGGACGCGCGGCCCCGCTCTTCCCGAACGCCTACGCCCCGGCCTGGATCATCGAAGGCCTCGCGGTCCAGTTCGAGTCGCGTTTCACTCCGGCCGGCCGGCTCAACGGCACGGAGTTCCCGGCTTTCGTGCGCGCCGCGGCCCTCAACGACGCACTGCCGTCCCTCGACGCCCTCTCGCTGGCATCACCACGTTTCCCCGGTGCGAACGTGGCGTACCTCTACGGCGCCTACGCGATGGACCATCGCGGCCCGCTCGAGCTCAGGACGTATGTCGAACTCGCGAGCGGGCGCATCTTCCCCTGGCGGCACGACGCGAACGCGAAGGCGGCCTTCGGCGAGACCTTCACTCGGCAATGGGAGAAGTGGCGCGACTCGGTGATGCGCGCCTCGGTCGAGGCGCGGAGCGACGATTCTGATGCCAGGGAACTGACGCGGCACAAGTTCGAAGCGCTTTATCCGCGGTTCACGAGCGACACCACCCTTG
>JANNKK010000055.1:0-10678 GCA_031396245.1 Gemmatimonadaceae bacterium | reverse complement strand
GGTGCACGCGGACCACCTTCCCGTCCTTGCCCTTGTCGTCGCCGCGCATGATCCGCACGGTGTCGCCACGGGAGACCTTCATCGGCTGCCGTTCGGCATTCCGCTCGTGACGCGTGACGTTCTTCTTGCCGCGCGTCTTGCGCTGCACCAGGATGCGCATGCTAGAGCACCTCGGGAGCGAGGGAGACGATCTTCATGTACTTCTTCTCGCGCAGCTCACGGGCCACCGGACCGAAGATGCGGGTCGCCTTCGGCTCCCCCTTGTCGTCGATGATGACCACCGCGTTCTCATCGAAGCGGATGTAGCTGCCATCCTTGCGGCGCGTCTCCTTCACGGTGCGCACGACGACCGCCTTCGCGACGTCGGACTTCTTCACCGTGCCATTCGGGAGGGCGTCCTTCACCGCCACGACGACCTTGTCGCCAAGGCCGGCGTAGCGGCGGCGCGTGCCGCCGAGGACGCGGATCACGAGGGCCTTCTTGGCCCCCGAGTTGTCCGCGACCTTCACCACGGATTCCTGTTGGATCATCGGTCGTCCCCCCTACCGTGCGCGTTCGACGATCTCGAGCAGCCGCCACCGCTTGTCCTTCGACAAGGGGCGGGTCTCGACGATCCGGACGGTGTCGCCGACCTTCGCGCTGTTGGCCTCGTCGTGCGCCTTCAGCTTCTTGGTCTTCGTCACCATCTTCCCATAGACGGGATGCGGCACGCGACGCTCGATCGCGACCACGACGGTCTTGTCCATCTTGTCGCTCACGACCAGCCCCTGGCGCGTCTTGCGCGCGGTGCGGCTCGCGGCGGCGTTATTCACGGTTTCTGCCATCAGTTCTCCTCGCGCGCGTCAGC
Organism: Gemmatimonadaceae bacterium; assembly: GCA_031396245.1. GTDB lineage: Bacteria > Gemmatimonadota > Gemmatimonadetes > Gemmatimonadales > Gemmatimonadaceae > Pseudogemmatithrix. Next base: position 9,831 of record JANNKK010000055.1, on the reverse strand, counting down.
GCGCGGCCTCCGTCGTGCGCGCCTTCTCGGCGAGCACCGTCTGAAGCCGCGCGATGTCGCGGCGAATGGTCCGTAGCCGGACCGGGTTGCTCAATGCCTCGGTCGCCCCGCGGAATCGCAGGTTGAACCGCTCCCGCTCCAACTCGGCGAGTCGCGCCTGGATGTCGGCGGGCCCGAGTTCCCGGATCTCCTTAGCCTTCATTTCCAAGCGCCTCCTCGCGCGCGACGAACTTCGTCCTCACCCCGAGCTTCGCCGAAGCGAGCCCGAGTGCCTTCTGGGCGATCTCCTTCGTCACGCCCTCGATCTCGAACAGCACCCGGCCCGGCTTCACCACCGCGACCCAGAGTTCGGGCGACCCCTTGCCCTTGCCCATGCGGGTCTCCGCCGGCTTCTTCGTCACCGGCTTGTCGGGGAAGATCCGGATCCAGACCTTGCCGCCGCGCTTGATGTGGCGCGTCAGCGCCACGCGCGACGCCTCGATCTGACGTGCCGTCACCCACCCCGGCTCGGTCGCCTGCAGACCGTAGTGGCCGAACGCCACCGTCGCGCCACGCGTGGCGAGACCGGTCGTGCGGCCCTTGAACATCTTGCGGAACTTGACGCGCTTCGGTGCGAGCATCGGTCAGTCCCCTTTAGGCGTCGGAGGAGTACGTGTTGCCACGGCGCCCCTCGACGATCTCACCCTTGAAGATCCAGACCTTCACACCGATGGTGCCGAAGGTGGTCTTCGCGGTCGAGGTCGCATAGTCGATGTCGGCGCGGAGGGTGTGGAGCGGTACCCGCCCCTCGTGATAGCCCTCGACGCGCGCGATCTCGGCCCCGCCGAGTCGCCCCGAGCACTTCACCTTGATCCCCTCAGCGCCCATCCGCATCGCGCTCTGCACCGCGCGCTTCATCGCGCGGCGGAAGCTGATCCGCTGGGCCAGCTGCGCGGCGATGTTGTCGGCGACCAGCTGCGACTCGATCTCGGGCCGCTTGATCTCCTCGACATTCACCCCCACGTCCTTGCCGGTGAGCTGCTGGAGCTCGGTCTTGAGCTCCTCCACCGCCTGGCCCTTCTTGCCGATCACGACGCCCGGACGGCCGGTGTGGATGGTCACGACGACCTTCCCCGGCTTCCGTTCAATGGTGATATCCGCGATCGCGGCGCCGCCGAGGCGGGCCTTCAGATACTTCCGCAGCAGCGCGTCTTCCTTGATGAGCGCCGGGAAGTCCTTCTTGGCGAACCACTTCGAACGCCAGTCGGTGGAGATCCCGAGGCGGAATCCGATCGGATGAGTCTTCTGTCCCATTAGCGTCCTTCCTTGGCGGCCACGACGATCTCGACGTGGCTGGTTCGCTTGATCATCGGCGTCGCCCGGCCCATCGCTGCCGGGGTCCACCGCTTGAGCTTCGGCCCTTCGTTCACGGTCGCTTGGCGCACGTAGAGCGCGTCGACGTCCACCGGCTCGCCGGCGGTGCGACCCTTCTGCTCCGCATTCGCCACCGCCGAGTTGAGCACCTTGGCGATCTGCACCGCCGCGTGCTTCTTCGAGAACTTCAGCATCGCGAGCGCTTCATTGACCGGCATCCCGCGGATCTGGTCGATCACGAGACGCATCTTGTAGGGCGACTGCCGCGTCGTGCGCTGCGTCGCCGACGGCGGCGCCGCGCGCCGCTCGGCGGTCCGCCGCACCTTCCGCTCACGGCTCTTCTGGCTCATCGGCTACCTCCCTCCCTTCGCCGGGGCGGCGGCCTTTGCCGAGGGCGCCGGAGCGCCCGTCGCGGCGGCCCCAGCCGTCGGAACGGCACCCGCCGTTGGCGTAGGCGCCACCTTCTTGTCGATCTTGTTCGCGCCGGTGTGGCCGCGGAACGTGCGCGTCGGGGCGAACTCGCCGAGCTTATGCCCGACCATGTTCTCCGTGATGTACACCGGGATGAACTTGTTCCCGTTGTGCACCGCGAACGTGTGCCCCACGAACTCGGGGATCACCGTGCTCGCACGCGACCAGGTCTTCACGACCTTCTTCGTGCTCGCCGCGTTCATCGTCTGCACCCGCTTGAGCAGGGCATTCTGGATGAACGGTCCCTTCTTGATGCTGCGTCCCATTGGTCAGATCCTCAGGTCAGCTCTGGGTGGCCTTGCCGCGCTTCCGGCCACGGACGATCAGACGCTGCGACGCCTTCTTCTTGTTGCGCGTCTTCACGCCCTCCTTCTTGCCCCACGGGCTCACCACGTTCCGGCCGCCGCGCGTGCGGCCACCATGCGGGTGATCCACCGGGTTCATCACTTCGCCACGGACCTTCGGACGGCGCCCGAGCCAGCGGGTCTTCCCCGCCTTGCCCCACGAGATCAACTCGTGCTCGGCGTTCCCGACCTCGCCCACCGTCGCGAGGCAGTCGCCGTGGATCAGCCGCATCTCGGTCGAAGCCATTCGGCACGTCACGTACTCCCCTTCCTTCGCCACCACCGTCACGCTCGTCCCGGCCGAGCGGGCCATCTGGCCCCCCTTCCCCGGTTTGAGCTCGACGTTGTGCACTGCGGTGCCGAGTGGCACCTCGCGGAGCGGGATCGCATTGCCGGTGCGCACATCCGAACCCTTGCCGCTCACGATGGTGTCACCCACCGCGAGCCCCTTCGGGTGCAGGATGTACCGCTTCTCCCCGTCGCCATAGACGACGAGGGCGATCCGCGCCGAGCGGTTCGGATCGTACTCGATGTGCTCGACCGTCGCCGTCTGGCCGAACTTGTTCCGCTTGAAGTCGATGATGCGGTACTTCTGCTTGTGGCCGCCGCCGAGGCGCCGCATCGAGATGTGGCCGTGGTTGTCGCGCCCGCCGCTCTTCTTGAGCGGCTCGGTGAGCGACTTCTCGGGGGTCGACCGCGTGATGGCGTCGTTGTCCGAGACGGAGCGGAAACGCGTCGCCGCGGTGACCGGCTTGAATTGACGGATACCCATGGGATCAGCCCTCGAAGATCTCGATCGTGTCGCCGGCCTTCAGCTTCACGATCGCTTTCTTCCAACGGGGACGGAGGCCGGAAGCGCCACCGACGCGGCGCGGCTTCCCGCGCTGCTGCGACGTCCAGACGCCGACGACCGACACCCCGAACAGCGATTCGATCGCCGCCTTGATGGTGTACTTCGTGGCGTCCGGGTGGACTTCGAACGTGTACTCGCCGCGCTCCTGGTACGCGGCCGAGGTCTTCTCGGTCACGATCGGTCGGACGATGGTGCGGAGGAGGGTCGTCATCGGCTACTTCCCCTTCTTCTTGGGCGAGGAAGCAGCGGGCTTCTTCGCCGGCGCCTTCTTCGCGGCGGCCTTGGGGGCGGCCTTCTTGGTCGGCGCGGCCGCGGCCTTCGTCGCGGCCCGCTTCGCCTTGGCCGCCTTGATCGACTTCTCGGCCTTCGCCGTCGCCTTCCGCTCGGCCTTCTTCGCCTCTTCCTTCGCCTTGCTCGGCGCCTTCGCCACGGCCTTGCGCACCTTCACCTTCTCCAGCGCCTTCTCGGCCACCGGCGCGAGTTCCTGCCCGATCGCCGGCGCCTCGACGAGCACCACTTCCGACCAGAGGAGGTGGTAGGTGCTGACGTCGCTGTAGGGCTGCACGACCACGTTCGGGAGGTTGCGGCCGCTCAAGTACACCGCCGACTTCGCGCCGTCGGTGAGGATCAGCACCTTGCGGTGCGAGACCTCGAGGCGGGCGAGGAGCTGGGCGAGCTGCGCTGTCTTCGGCTTGTCATAGGCGAAGCGGTCGATGATGATCACCGCCTCCTCACGGGCCCGCGCGTTGAACGCGCTCTTGCGGGCGAGGGCCTTCACCTGGCGCGGCAGCCCATGGTCGTAGTCGCGGGGCGTCGGTCCACCGACGACACCGCCACCGACCCAGTGCGGGGCGCGGGTCGAACCCTGACGGGCCCGGCCGGTCCCCTTCTGCTTCCACGGCTTCTGGTTGCCACCCACCACCCAGCGGCGGGTCTTGGTCGCGTGCGTGCCTTGGCGCTGGTTGGCGCGATACGCCTTCACCGCCTCGTGCATCACCGGCACGTTGACCGTGCCGTCGAACGTGGCCGTCGGCAGGGCCACCCGCTCGCGCGGGGTACCGAGCGCCGTGAACGCGGCCGCCTCGAAAGTCATCGTCTCAGCCATCGGTTATCCCTGCTTCCGGACGAGGACGAGCCCGTTGGTCGGGCCCGCCACCGATCCGCGGATGTAGATCAGATTGCGCTCGGCGTCGATCTTCTCGACGCGGAGGTTGACCGTCGTGTTCCGCTCGGCCCCGTAGTGGCCAGGCATCTTCTTCCCCTTGATCACGCGCGAGGGGTCGGTGCCAGGTCCGATCGAACCGGGGCGGCGGTGCTTCGTGTTGCCGTGCGTGTTGGGTCCGCCGCCAAAGCTCCAACGCTTCACCACGCCCTGGAACCCGCGGCCCTTCGACGTGCCGGTCACCTTCACCAGCTCGCCCGGCGCGAAGATCCCGACGGTGATGACGTCGCCGACGCTGTAGGTCGGGACCTTGGGGTCCTTCCCCGGGGCGTCGTCGAGCCGGAAGGAGCGGAGCACCGCCGGCGCAGCGGCCAGACCGGCCTTCGCCGCGTGACCGAGCTCCGCCTTGGTGGCGCGCCGCCCCTTCGGGGTGCGCTCCCCCTTCTTCGATTCGCGGGCCGTACGCTGCGCGCCGAATCCGAGTTCGACGGAGTCAAAGCCCTCCCGCTCCGTTGTGACGACCTTCGTCACCGGATTCGGGGTGGCCTCCACCACCGTGCAGGGGATCTGCATCCCTGCCTCGTCGAAGATCTGGGTCATTCCCAGTTTCTTGCCAATGATTCCGATCATGGCTCTCACTCGCTCAAGTAGTCGCGGCCCGGCTGCACCGAGTGTGCGCCGCTACGGCCGGAGGACTCTGCAAACGGCAGATGGAAGGAGGAAAGGCGAAGGGGGAAAGGTGCGCATCGCGCATCACCCTGCCGACCGCCCTCCGCCGTCCGCCGTCTGCCCTTATTCCACCTTGATTTCCACATCCACACCCGCCGGCAGATCGAGCTTCGTCAGCGCATCCACCGTCACGGCCTTCGAGTCGAGGATATCGATGACACGCTTGTGCGTCTTCAGCTCGAACTGTTCCCGCGACTTCTTGTCGACATGCGGGGAACGGAGGACCGTCCACCGCTGCGTCTTCGTCGGCAGCGGGATCGGGCCGGAGACCTGCGCCCCCGTCTTCTCCGCCGTCCGCACGATGTCCGCCGCGGCCTGGTCGATCACCGCGTGATCGAAGGCCTTGAGTCGGATCCGGATACGTCCCGCCATTGGTCGCTCCTACGCGAGGATCTTGGTCACCACGCCCGCACCGACGGTGCGGCCGCCTTCACGGATGGCGAAGCGCAACTGCGCTTCCATCGCGATCGGGATGATGAGTTCGATCGTCATCGCGATGTTGTCGCCCGGCATCACCATCTCGGTGCCGGCCGGAAGCTCGATCGCCCCCGTCACGTCGGTCGTGCGGAAGTAGAACTGCGGCCGGTAGCCCTTGAAGAACGGCGTGTGGCGGCCCCCCTCCTCCTTCGTGAGGACATAGACCTCGGCCTCGAACTTCGTGTGCGGCTTGATCGATCCCGGCTTGGCGATGACCATCCCGCGCTCGATGTCCTTCTTGTCGATGCCACGGAGGAGGAGACCGACGTTGTCGCCGGCGAAGCCCTCGTCGAGCAGCTTGCGGAACATCTCGACGCCGGTGACGACCGTCTTCTTGTCCGAGTTGTATCCGACGAACTCGAGTTCCTCCCCCACCTTGCACTTGCCGCGCTCGATGCGGCCCGTCGCGACGGTGCCGCGGCCGGTGATCGAGAAGACGTCCTCGACCGGGAGCAGGAAGGGCTTGTCCACTTCGCGGACCGGCTCCGGGATGTACGTGTCGAGGGCCTCGTAGAGCTCCTCGATCTTCGCCACCCACACCGGATCCCCCTCGATCGCCTTCGACGCGGAGCCGCGGATCACCGGGGCGCCGTCGCCGTCGTACTTGTACTTCGAGAGGAGCTCGCGTACCTCGAGTTCGACGAGGTCGAGGAGTTCGGCGTCCTCGACGAGGTCGCACTTGTTCAGGAAGACGACGATCTTCGGCACGTTCACCTGGCGGGCCAGGAGGATGTGCTCGCGCGTCTGCGGCATCGGGCCATCCACCGCCGAGACCACCAGGATCGCGCCGTCCATCTGCGCGGCGCCGGTGATCATGTTCTTCACGTAGTCCGCGTGGCCCGGGCAGTCGACGTGAGCATAGTGCCGCAGCTTGCTCTCGTACTCGACGTGCGAGGTCGCGATCGTGAGGATCTTCGTGGCGTCACGGCGGCCCTGCGACTCGGAGGCCTTGGCCACCTCGTCATAGGCGATGTACTTCGTCTTGCCGAACTTTTCCGCCGAGATCTTCGTCAGGGCGGCCGTGGTGGTGGTCTTGCCGTGGTCAACGTGGCCGATCGTGCCCACGTTCACATGCGGCTTCGTCCGATCGAACTTTGCCTTGGCCATTTGGAAGCGTCCTGAGATGGTTAAGAAGTTTTCCTGCCGGGACTACACATCGTGCAACGGATGGCGAAGGGCAGTACCGCGGTCTGCCGTCCGCCGTCCGCCTACTTCACTTTCGCGATGATCTCCTCGGCTTTCGCCTTGGGGACCTCTTCGTAATGCGAGAACTCCATCGAGTACACCGCGCGCCCCTGCGTCATCGAACGGAGCCGCGTCGAATAGCCGAACATCTCTGAGAGCGGGACGGTCGCGCCGATCACCTGCGCCTCGCCGCGCTGCGTCATCCCGCCGATCTTGCCGCGCCGCGCCGACAGGTCGCCCAGCACGTCGCCCATGAACTGGTCGGGACTCACCACCTCGACCTTCATCATCGGCTCGAGGATCACCGGATGCGCCGCCCGGGCCGCTTCCTTGATCGCCATCGAGCCCGCGATCTTGAACGCCATCTCCGAGGAGTCGACGTCGTGGTAGGAGCCGTAGACCAGCTCGACCTTCACGTCCACCATCGGATAGCCCGCCAGCACGCCGTTCTCCAGCGCTTCCTTGATCCCCTGCTCGACCGGCTTGATGAATTCCCTCGGGATCACGCCGCCGACGATCTTGTCCTCGAAGATGTAGCCCTGGCCCGTCTCGGCCGGCATCGCGTTGATCACGACGTGCCCGTACTGGCCCTTGCCGCCCGACTGGCGGATGAACTTCCCCTCGACCTTGTCGACGCGCTTCTTGATCGTCTCGCGGTAGGCCACCTGCGGACGGCCCACGTTCGCCTCGACCTTGAACTCGCGCAGCATGCGGTCGACGATGATCTCGAGGTGGAGTTCGCCCATGCCGGAGATGATCGTCTGACCGGTCTCCACGTCGGTGTGGACGCGGAAGGTCGGATCCTCCTCCGCCAGCTTGCTCAGCGCGATGCCCATCTTGTCCTGGTCGGCCTTCGTCTTCGGCTCGACCGCGACGTCGATCACGGGCATCGGGAACTTCATCGCCTCGAGGATGATCGGCCTATCCTTGTCGGCCAACGTGTCGCCGGTGCGGGTGTCCTTGAGGCCGATCGCGGCGGCGATGTCGCCGGCGCGGACCTCCTGGATCTCCTCGCGCTTGTTCGCGTGCATCTGGAGCAGGCGCCCGATGCGCTCGCGCTTGTCCTTCGTCGAGTTGTAGACGTGCGACCCGGCCTTGAGGACGCCGGAGTAGACGCGGAAGAACGTCAGGCGGCCGACGAAGGGGTCGGTCGCGACCTTGAACGCCAGCGCCGCGAAGGGCGCCTCGTCGTTCACTTCGCGGGTGTCGACCGTGTCGTCGTGCTGCGGGACGTGCCCCTGGATCGCCGGCACGTCGATCGGCGCCGGGAGGAAGTCGATCACCGCATCGAGCAGCGCCTGCACGCCCTTGTTCTTGAACGAGGCGCCGCAGAGGATCGGGACGAACTTCATCTTGACCGTCGCCGCGCGGACCGCGTGACGGATCTCGTCGTGCGTGAGCTCGGCACCGGCGAGGTACTTCTCGAGGAGCGTGTCGTCGTGCTCGACGACCATGTCGATCAACGCGTGGCGCGCCGTCTCGACCGCCTCCTTGAACTCGGCCGGGACGTCAACGACCTCGAAGATCTTGCCGAGCGACTCGTTGTCGAAGATGTACTGTTTGCGCTCGATGATGTCGATGTGCCCGGTGAAGAGCTCACCCGAGCCCACCGGCAGCTGGATCGGCAGCGACGACTTGCTGAGGCGGTCGCGGATCATCACGACACAACGCTCGAAGTTGGCGCCGACGCGGTCCATCTTGTTCGCGAAGATCATCCGCGGGACCTTGTACCGGTCAGCCTGGCGCCAGACGGTCTCGGTCTGCGGCTCGACGCCGGCGACCGAATCGAGCAGCGCGACCGCGCCGTCGAGCACGCGCAGCGACCGCTCCACCTCGACGGTGAAGTCCACGTGGCCGGGGGTGTCGATGATGTTGATCCGGTACTCGGGCGTGTCGCCCGGCTTCTCGTGCTGCCCGTGCCGGCGCCAGAAGCAGGTCGTGGCGGCCGAGGTGATCGTGATCCCGCGCTCCTGCTCCTGCTCCATCCAGTCCATCGTGGCCGCGCCGTCGTGCACCTCGCCGATCTTGTGCGATTTCCCCGTGTAGTAGAGGATCCGCTCAGTCGTCGTGGTCTTACCGGCATCGATGTGGGCCATGATGCCGATATTCCGGTAGTACTTCAGATCAGTGACGCGGGGCATCGGTCAGTGCGGCTCGGTCGGGTTCGCGGTAGGGAGAGCGTGGTGGAACAAAAACGCGGCTGGACCAGGCGTCCCCCCCAATGCAGCATCCGGGGGACCGGTATCCATCCGCTCTCGCCGGGTACAGTCGCCACTCGAGCGCAACTGGGGACCCTCGGCGCATCGGGTGCCAACGACTTCAATCACCCGACGTCAAGTTGTCCTGCGTTCTTTTCGGGAACCTCGGCGCGTTGCCTCGTGAGAGACGAACGCGGGATCGGTCGGGCTGTCCACTCCCCCCGCGCCTCGCTCTCGGAGCCGATGTTGGCGGGCCCATCTTTCCGGGGCGCAGCTCCCCGGGAATCCCGTCGCGGCGATTCGGTGCCGGCCGTCCCACGATCGACAGCGGAATGGCCAGCCTGAGAAAAGTAGTCGCGACCGGCCCGTTGTCAACGGTCAAGCTGGTGCCGCACAAAAGGATGCGCCAAGTTCGGCCCTGCCCGGCCGCGACCACTCCCGACCTGACCGGTACCCGGTCATCAGGAACCTCAAAATGACACGCACCGCCCGAACCGCGATGACGGTCCTGCTGCTGGCCCTCAATTGGGCGCCGGCCGCCGCCCAGGAGTCTCGCCGACCGTCGCTCACGATCAGCGGCCCGGCCGCTATCGGGATGCTCATCCCGCTCGGTGAGCGGCTCGCACTCCGACCCGACTTCGGATATTCCCGCGTGAACTCGAGTTCCAGCATCACCACGAACTCCGTCGAGTCGTGGGCCTTCGCGGTCGGTGTCAGCACGCTCCATTATCGCGCGACCGATGGTCCCGTGAGGACGTATCTGGTTCCGCGACTCGCTTATCGGCGCTCGGGCGCCTCCGGACTGCCTGGCTCCAGCGGACTCGACGCCTCATTCGCCTTCGGCGCGCAGGGACTGATCAGTGAACGGTTCGTGCTTTTCGGCGAGTCAGGCGTGAGCTTCAGCTACAGCGAATCGAGGGGACGCACACTCTCCGGCGGGATGGCGCTCTCGGGGACTTCCCGGTCCTCGGGGATCGTCGGACGCGTGGGCCTCACGATCCGTCTCTGACGTGCGCCTTATCGCTTCCGGAACGTGGCCAGCGGTCGATCCCGATCCCC